>JAATET010000063.1 GCA_015655545.1 Chthoniobacterales bacterium
ACTCCGACACCGACTCCGACTCCGACTCCGACACCGACTCCAACTCCAACTCCAACCGCGACTCCCGAGCCGGCACCTCCGGCTGCACCGCAGGTTTCGGGAAAGGCCACTCTCAAGACCGAGAAATCCCGATTGACTATCAAGGGCAAGGCTCCCGCCGGCTCTTACGTCGAATACCGGGTCGGCACCAAAGGCAAATTCACCAAAGGCAAGGGCGCCAATAATTGGAAGATCACCGCGAAGCTCAAGATGGGCAAAAACACCCTCTTCATCCACTCCGTCGACCCCCTCACCGGCCAGACATCTTCCGATAAAAAGATCCGCATCGTGCGCTCATAGAGCCGCCAGGAATCAATCATCTCCGTCTTTCCGGAAACAATCGCGCCGACTTTCGCCCGGACCTATTCCCGGTCCGAGCGGGAGTAAAAAGTCGCGAAACCCTCCAGGGCTTTCCGGCTCACCCCCGCGGCGGCCGCTCGCGGGCGACTTCCGAAAAACGGGTCACGTCCCGGGGCAGCAGCCGCAGCACATAGGAAAACTAGGCCGGCTTCGACGGGACGCGATATTGGGGCAATGGGGGCGGACCACATCCAAAAGAACCGACGCCCAGCGTCTGGGAAGAGAGGCAGAACACTGTCGCCGTGCTGGCCGGAAGATCGATCGGGTAACGCGCCTTATCCAGTTCCTGATCCGTGTAGGGAAGCGCGGAGAACTGCATTGGCGCGTCCTCCGCCTGCACGAGCAAGGTCGGCATGCCCGCCCCTTTTAGCGCCGCCCACCGCATATCCTCGTGGTTGCCGGCCTCCATCGGCTTCGCATAAGGCGTAAGCTGCTGCTCGACCGTGCTGGAATACAGCCCCATGTCGGATCCGTGCTTGCGATCCGCGTAGTTTTCCATCGGTCCGCGCGCCAGATAGTCCAACGCATCGAGCCGCCGGTCGAGCAGGAGGCGCACCCCGATGCGGGCCAGGTCCACCGCGAGGCCTTGCGGAGTCATGGAATTATCGACCGCGATCGATTCGTCGCCGGCGACGGTAAAACGCGCGGAATGAGTCACGACGAAACCACCCTGGCCCGTGTATTGCACGACCGTGGAAACGCACACCAATCCGAGCGCAATCTGCTTGGCGTCCACGGAAATTACTTTTGAGGCGAGGCGATTCAGGCCGGCTTCATCCCATTTTTTCGACGCGTAGGTGTCGTCGATCTGATGCGGCGCCCTCCAGAGATTGAGCACCGGACCCCCGCCCGGCAGGAGAACGTTTACGTCCTCGCGGGAAAATTCGGAAATCGTCCCCGTGCCTCTGCCAAAGGCGACCGAAAAACCGCGGCCGGCGACCAGGATTTTGTCGCGGTCGTTCCGGAGTTGAAGCGGCTTCATTTCCGCGGGCGCGGCGATTCTCGGCGGTGCGGAAACCGGAAGCTCGAACTGCATGTTGGCGACTTCGTAGCCGGCCTTGGCCCAGGATTCGTCCTTGGTGAGCGCAACGGCGAGATTCAGAAAATACCGCGCCCCTGGCTGAGGCATGATGTGGGCGATCGGCAGCGTCACGACTTTTTCCTTACCGGGCGCGAGCCCCGATAAAGACAGCGGCCCTTTTTGAATGGGGACTCCGTCCTCCGTCACGGTCCAGGTTCCGGAAAATTGGGCCAGGTCCGTGAACGCGTATTTGTTTTTGATTTTGATCCGGCCCGCGGAGAGCTCGTCGGGAACGAAGCCGACCCATTGATAGGCCCGCTTGACTTCGGAATAATGCGGCTTCGGCGAGCGGTCGGAAAAGACGACGCCTTTATGAATGTAGTAGCGGTCGTTCGGCACGTCTCCGAAGCTGCCGCCGTAAGCCAGGAACGGCCGCTTCGGATCGCGGCGATCCCAAAGGCCTTGATCTTCCCATTCCCAAATCGCTCCGCCCATGAACGCGGGATATTTGTCGATGAGATCGTTGTAATCGGCCAGCGACCCCATCGAGTTGAACATCGCATGGGCATATTCGCAGAGGTAATAGGGCTTCGAGAAAGCGGCGGATTTTGCCACCTCCTCCGCGCGGGCCAGGCTCGGATACATGTTGCTATCCATGTCGGCGGGATTCCCTTTCCCGATGCCGAAGCCCTCGTAATGAATCGGCCGCGTGGGATCGAGCTGCCTCACCGCTTTGAGCGCGGCGATCGGATTTTCGCCATTGCCACTTTCATTGCCGAGCGACCAGATAAGGACGGACGATTCTTGAAATTCTCGACGTTGGCGACATTGCGATCGACCCACATTTTTTCCATCCGCGGCTCATGGCACAGCACGGAAATCAGGCCGTGGCACTCGAGATTCGCCTCGGCGATGAGATAGATTCCGTATTCGTCGCACAGCTCATACCAGCGGGGATCGTCGGAATAATGGCAGGTGCGCACGTGATTGCAGTTCGCCTACTTCAGCAATTCCAGATCGCGTCTCATCCGCTCCTCCGAGACATAATGGCCGGTGTCGGGCCAGTTCTCGTGACGGTTGGCGCCCTTGAGTTTTACCGGCACGCCATTGACCATGAAAATGCGCCTTTTGATTTCGACCTTGCGAAATCCGACGCGCGTCGAGAGCAGCTCGGCCGTCTTTCCCCCGCTCTTCAAGTCCAGCACCGCCGTGTAGAGATTCGGCGTTTCGGCGGTCCATTTTTTCGGGTGAAACACGCGCATCGACACCTTCACTTTCGTTTCGCCTCCCGGTCCGAGCGCCGGCACCGCCACCTGCGCGGTCGCGCCGGGAACACCTTTCCCGTCTCGCATCGTAAAGTATGACCAATCAGTCGGGCGGTTTTGCCCGCATTCTGGACCTTCGCGGTCAGATTCAAAGTCGCATTCTCGTATGCGGCATCCAGATCCGTGACGACGGCGAAATCCCGGACTTGGAAGGTCGGCGCGGACCAGAGAGTCACGTTCCGAAAAATGCCGGACAGTCGCCACATATCCTGATCCTCGAGATAGGAGCCGGACGAATATCGATAGACCTCGACGGCCAGCGTGTTGTCCGGCCCCGGATGGACAAACGGCGTGATGTCGAACTCCGCGACGTTTCGCGAGTTGTTCGAATAGCCGACCTTTTTCCCATTCACCCACACGAAACTCGCCGCATCCACCCCGTCGAAGCTCAAATAAATCCGGCGTCCGTCCCACGCCCGCGGCACCTCGAAGCTCCGCACGTAGCTGCCCACCGGGTTGCGCTCCAGATAGGCCGTGTAGTTCCTCGGCGGCTCGCTCATGACCCGCGGCCAGTCCGGCTGAAACGGATAGGTGAAATTGGTATAAATCGGCGTGCCATAGCCCAGCAGCCGCCGCCGCGCAGCCAGCGCCTCGGTCAGGTCGGCTTAAGGCATGAGCGTCGCGTGCCACGGCTCCTGGTTAAGCGAGAGAATCTGCTCGTTTTCCAGTTCCGGAGGAATAGGTGAAGCCGCCTCCAAAAAACCGAGCAAAGCTGCAAAAACCAAGGTCGTGACAAAAGGGGACATCGTCATAAATCGCGGCAGCCGACCCCGCATTTTCGCGAAGCCCAGACTCCATTCATCGCCTACGGCAAGGAAACTGGCCAGATTTCTTCACGAAATCTCTCCGCGCAAATGCTCAATCCCGCCAAAATTTTTCGCAGGCCGGAGTGATCCTGGAAATCCCGGGGCAGCGGGGCGCTGCGGCCTACGCATTGCGCCCGATATTGTTCAGATCCTCGAACGAGCTGATGAGGCGCTTCGTGAAGCTGTCCTCGGCGGCGCCGACCCAGACGCGCGGGTCGTATTGCTTCTTGTTCGGGGCGTCCTCGCCCTTCGGGTTGCCGATCTGGCCCTGGAGATAGTCGTGGTTCTTCGCCTCGTA
>JAATET010000012.1 GCA_015655545.1 Chthoniobacterales bacterium
ATCTGGCGCTGGATGCCAGCGGCGCGGCTACGGCCAACGGGACGCAGTTGAATCAAAGCACTTATCACGCAGGCACCAACCAGCAATGGAACATCAACCCCCTTGGCAACTGGCAATACTATGCCACCGGCGTCGCAAGCGGACGCGCCGTGGATGTGAACGGCTACTCGATGGACGACAACGCCAAGGTAGACCTCTGGACCTGGGCCAATGTCGGCAACCAGAAATTCGTGCTCGGCGATGAGGGCGGTGGCAGCGGCTACTGCTCGGTCGTCTTCGTGCACTCCGGAAAGGCCATGCAGGTCCTAAACAATTCGAGCGCCGTCGGCGCGCACATCGTGCAATACACGCTTGGCGCCAACGGCCACAATCAGTGGTGGCAGTTCCGCGCTCCGTAAGGCAGCCGGCAAGTCGAACAACGAAATGCCGGCGCGCCCGGCATTTCACATTCCCAGATTCCATGCATGCAGAAAGGCACGCCGCATTGCTCCTTGCCCTTTTCGCCGTCCCGGGTGTTCTCGTGCCGGCATCGGCGCAATCCGGGCCGGCTGGAAAAATTGATCGTATTCTCGAGAAGCGAAATCCTCGAGAGCAGCTCGCCGCCCTGTCCGCATTCGGCGAAAAACTGACGGAAGCCGATATCCCGGCCGCGCTCGCCGCGGGCGAGAAGCTTCCGCAGTTGAGGCAGCGAGCCGAGTTGCGGCAGGCCATTCTCAAACGATGGTCCGCCCTCGCGCCGGGCGATGCCCTCGCCTCCATCGCAAAGCTCCCGGAAAGCGGTTCCAAGTTGGAGATCGCGCATTTCGCTGCGGCGCAATTGGCCGCTCAGGATCCCGAGCGCGCGGCGAAAGCGGTGGCCGCGTTCCCGCCGGGGACATCCCGCGCCGATGCGATCGATGTCGCGGCGGAAATCTGGGCAAAGACCGATGCGGAGAAGGCGATCAACTGGGTCGACACCCTGAAGCCGGACGGCGTCCGGGAAACAGCGGCGAGAAGCGTGCTTTTCGTTTGGGTGCACCTGGATCCGATCGCGTGCTACGCCCGCATCAAAAATCTCCCGCCGGATCCCATCAAGTATGCGCTCATCACGAATGCCGCACAGGCATGGGCGGCGCGCGACCCCCAAGGCGCCATCAAATGGGCTCGTGCCCTGCCGGGCGGACCCGAGCAGGAGCTCGGCCTTCAGAACATCGCCGAATCCTGGGCCGATTTCGCTCCCGCCCGTGCGAGCGAATTCGCCCTCGAGCTCCCCGACGGGCCCGTGCGCCAACAGGCGGCGGCCGGGGTCGCCGAACGCTGGGCGGCACAAAATCCGGCGGAAGCAGCGGCATGGGTCGCGGACAAACTCGATCCCGTCTCCCAGCAGCTCGCGTTGCCCCGCCTGCTGAACCTCTGGGTGATGGATAGCCCACGCGCGGCGGCCGAGTGGGCCGAGCACCTGCCATCCGGTTCTCTCCGCGAGCAGGCCATCCAATGCTTCGCGATCGCGGTAAACGGTGTTACTCCGGACCTCGGCGCCAAACTGGCTGCCACGCTGGACGACGCCAACGCCCGATTCGAGAAATTCGAAATGTGCTTCCAGCACTGGACCGAGATCGATCCCGACGCCGCCCGCACGTGGCTGGCGGAGAGCAAGCTCCCGAAGGACTTCAAAGATCGCTTCTCTCCGGCGCCTCGCTTCTGACGGAGGATGCCGTCGAGTTTCGCGTTGCGGATGCCACGCGTGAGGCGTTCCACTGCAAGTTGTTGGCGAAACTCAGAACCTCGGAAGATGCCCGATTTGAGGCGAAGCCGCTTTTGCCTGAAAACCCGAGTCCCGAGCGCGAGACTGATTCACGCTTCCAATCATGCAGGAGCACCGAAATTGATGCGCCGGGCATTTTTGTAGGTGGCAAGCGTCAGCGATGTAACCGAGCAACAGGCCGACCTCGCATGGAGTGATGCAGAGCTTGCAGGTTTTGAGCTGGCGGACAGAAAGCCGAAGTCGACGGCTGGTGGTGGCGGTCCGCTTCCAAATCAGGACAACCAACACGCAGAAAATCGGAAATTTCTGATTGTCAGTTGTCAGCTTGAGCCATGCCTAACCGCTCAAGCAAGAAAAAGGACATCAACGAGAATGCTTTCTCGATCATGCAGCGCGCTACGGGTCAGGCCGAAAAACAGGACATTGGATTATCGAAAAGAATCAGTGTTCGGATCTCTCAAACGAATACACAAATAACACATTTATTGTGATATTTGTGTTGAGGGGAGTGTTTCATTTGCTAGCCTTACTCAGTCATGAAGCGTTCCTCTAAAGAGAACCAGGCCAACCTTTTCGCAATCGCCGAAGGTCAGGGTGGTTTTTTCACCGCGAAACAAGCGGAAGAGGCAGGGTTTGTACGCAAGCATCATGACTATCATGTTCAAGTTGGGAACTGGTATCGTGAGCACCGAGGGATTTATCGACTGGTGCGATTTCCATCGCCGGAGCGCTCCGATCTCATTCTTTGGTCTCTTTGGTCACGAAATCGCGAAGACAATGTACAAGGAGTCTATTCGCATCAGACAGCCCTGAGCATTTACGATCTGTCCGATCTCATGCCCTCCAAGCTCCACATGACGGTGCCACGCAATTTTCGCCGGAGCGCGACAGCTCCCTCCATCCTGGCCCTGCATCACGCGGATATTGAAAGGAGGATACGCAATGGAGCTGCGCATCAACACCGCACGCACGACGAAGGATATCGACATTTCCTTGCCCGCAGATGCTGTGGCCGAATTTGGAACAAAAATTTTAGAACAACTACAAGAGAATAACCTCGGTTCGGTCATGCGATTTGTAGCGGCTGAGCTCACAAATCTCGATGCTTCACGACATGCGCGGCCCAGAAAGGCCAGCTTTCCCCCTCATCAATCAATTCGAAACGCCAGGTTCTCAGTGCCAATTAGTGCCAATGATTTCCGCTAAATGGCCCATTTTTGGCACTTTTCGCCAAAAATTGAAACGAACAAATTCGTTTGAATCTCAGATATAACTCGTTGAACATCAACGATAAGAAGACCTGCACCGGGCGGGGGTCGAACCCACAACCTCTGCCTTCGGAGGGCAGCGCTCTATCCAATTGAGCTACCGGTGCTAAACTCTCAAATCGCCCGCAAACCCTGATAAATACAAGCTCTACCAGCTTTCACGCTTCGGTAATTTTTTTGTTCAGCCAATGCCGGAAAATACAAAAAAACTTACGTTTAGAGTAATTTAGTGTCACCAAGTGGCACCATTTCTCTGCGATATTTGTGTGCGAAAAGATCAAGCGGCAATCGCTTGCGCGGTTAGCCGGAGGATCAGGAAAGCAGCTTGATCCCATGCCGTCAATTTCAACCGAACAAATCGCCTTGCGCCCATCTGTCGAAACAGCCTTCGACCTGCTCTTTCACGGTCAACGGCGTCTCCGCCATCGGTTCAATCAAGCGATAGGTAGTGCTTCGGCCTACTCTTCGGCCTTCGGCTTTTTCGCGTCGCTCATCGCCTTTCCGATGCTCAGCGTGCCTTTACGTGGTTCACCGATTCCAACAACTTCGGCCGACGAAATTCCCTTTTCGGTGATCTTTGCCGTTACTTGGAGCTTCGGAGTGATTTGTTTGCCCGCAGCATGGGCGTCGCGAAAGCTCGTCAGAAGAGAGGCCATGTCCTCTTTATTCAAAACCACGCTCGCGCGAAACGACTGGCTTCCAAAGCCCCGCCAGTCGCCGCACACCAGCGTCGTGCATCAATCCCGTTGAGCCTCACGCGTAAACTCGCTAGTTAGGCACAACTTTGCCGTGAACACCAATCGCCCGCTCCTTCGCGAAATCCTGCACCCCGCCGTCCTCGTCGGCGTGCTCGGCTATTTCGTCGACATCTACGACCTCACGCTCTTCGGCATCGTCCGCGTCGCCAGCCTCAATGCCCTCGGCATCGTCGACGCCGCCAACAAATTTCACGGCCTCTGGCTGCTCAACGTCCAGATGATCGGCATGCTCGTCGGCGGCCTCGCTTTCGGCATCCTCGGCGACCGGAGAGGCCGCCTCACCGTGCTCTTCGGCTCGATCCTCCTCTACTCGATCGCGAACCTGCTGAACGGCGCCATCACCTCGCTGCCGCAGTATTACGCGCTGCGCTTCCTCGCGGGCGTCGGCCTCGCCGGCGAGATCGGCGGCAGCATCACGCTCGTCACGGAAGTGCTCTCGCGTCAGAACCGCGGCTACGGCACGATGCTCGTCGCGGCGGTCGGCGTCACGGGCGCCATCGCCGGTGCCTTCGTTGCAAAAATGACCGACTGGCGCACGGCCTATTATCTCGGCGGCGGCATGGGGCTCGTCCTGCTGGCCCTGCGGCTCAGCGTGGCCGAGTCGGGCATGTTCCGCGCGATGAATCAATCCGCCCGCCCGCTACCCCGCGGCCGCTTCTTCGCGCTCTTCACGGACCGCAAACGCTTCTTGAAATATCTGCGCTGCATCCTGATCGGGCTTCCGAGCTGGTTCGTCGTGGGCATTCTCGCGCTGCTCTCGCCGGAGTTTGGCAAGGCCTTGCAGATCGACGGTCCGGTCGTCGCCGGCACGTCGATCATGCTCGTCTATGCCGGGCTCACCTTCGGCGATCTCGCCAGCGGCCTGCTCAGCCAATGGCTGCACTCGCGCAAACGCGTGGTCTGCGGCTTCATCTTTTTTACGCTGGCCGCGGTGGCGCTCTATTTCAGCGCCTGGGGGCGCTCGGCCACTTTTTTCTACAGCGTGCTCTTCCTGCTCGGCCTCGGCATCGGCTACTGGGCGCTTTTCGTAACGATCGCGGCGGAGCAATTCGGAACGAACATGCGCTCCACCGTCGCGACCACGGTGCCGAATTTCGTGCGCGCCTCCACGAATATCATCACGCTCGCGTTCCAGGGCTTCACGGCTCTGCTCGGCGGCATCGTGCCCGCGGCGCTGGCCGTGGGCCTTATTTGCATCGGCATCGCGCTTTGGGCGCTCTCCGGCCTGGAGGAAACGCACGGCAAGGATCTCGATTATCTCGAGCCGCTTTGAACCGCCCGCGCCCTTCGCGCATCGACGCTTGATTTTCCCGCCGCGCGTGGCTGGACTGCTGGCATGAAGCGCATCCCCGCCGGCATTCTTCTCGCCACGTTCGCCCTCACCGCGCCGCTCCTGCCCCCTCTCCATGCCGAGGAAAGTGCCCAGCAACTCTCGGATCAGGAACTCGGGCCGGATCAAAACACGCAGGACGAAAGCGCCGGCCAGCTCAAGAAAAAGAAGCTCGGCGCCGATCAAAGCATGACCGACGAGAGCGCCGGCCAGCTCTCGAACCAAAATCTCGGTCCCGATCAAAACACGCAGAGCCAGGACGAGAGCGCCTCCCAGCTTTCCAACCAGGATCTCGGCCCGGACCAAAACATGCAGGACGAAAGCGCGCGCAAGCTCGCCGAGAAGCAAGGCCTGGAAAACAAGGCCCGCAAGACCGGCTCCGCACCGACGGCCCTCGGCCAAAGCGACGGCGTAAACGGAGTCATCTACGCGGTGGTCGGCCAGCCCGACGGCTCGGTCATCATCGGCGGCCGTTTCGACACCGTGAACGGACTCCCGCGCTTGAATCTCGCGCGCTTCAAGCCCGACGGCACGCTCGATACGAATTTCCTTTCCGCCCCCACCGACGGTGTGGAAGGCACCGTTTACGCGCTCGCCCTCGACCAAAGCGGCAACCTTCTCGTCGGTGGATATTTCACCACCGCGCAGGGCCAGCCCTTGCAGAATTTCGTGCGCTATCTCGCGACCGGCGCCGTGGACGCCAACTTCAACGGCGGCCAGGGAACGAATGGACCGGTGTATGCGGTGGCCGTATTGCCAAAGGGGAAAATCGTGATCGGCGGCGAGTTCACGCAGGTCGGCGACGCGATGAGAAAAAACATCGCGGAATTCAAGGCCGACGGCACGCTGGATGGACCGGTGACGTCCGCGAATGAAAGCACGGGCGCGATTCGCAGCCTCGCGGCCTTGTCGAATGGCGGAATCCTCGCCGGCGGCAAATTCAACATCGCCGGCCAGACCGTGCGGAACCTTCTCCGCACCGGCGCGCCATAGCCGCCGAGCGCCGGCTCACGAACTCGCGCTGCCGTAGCGGCGCAACGCCACGACCCAGAGCGCGCGCGTGGCCAGCAGGATCGCCACCGTCACGACGAGTAGCTGCACGACGCTCCAGCCTGGATTTTCGGCGTATTTGCCGAGCACGCGCGCCGGGACGTTCGCGACGAGAATGACCGGCAGCACCCAGGTGAAAACGACTTTGAAAAAACCGGTGTAAATCACGTCCGGATAGCGCCCGATGCTCAGCAGGCTGAAGTAGCCGTGGATGAGCCCCTCCGCGCGCACGATCCAGAAGCTGCACGCGGCGAGCGCGATCATCACCCCGTAGTGCACCGCCACGCCGCAGCCGATGCAGACGAGATAGAGGCCGATCTGCGCGGCGGAAACGCTCACCCGCAGCTTCCAAAGCGAGACGAGCACGAAGGCCAGGCCGACAAAAACATTCACGATACTGTCGAGGGCGAACTGCTTCACCGACGCGGCGAATTGCGCATCCACCGGCAGCATGAGCAGGAAGTCCATTTTCCCCGTGCGCACGAGCTCCGGAATGCCGGTCACGTTCGTAAAAAACAGCGCCTGAAAAATCTGCGCGATGATCTGGTGCGTGCCGATAAGCAGCACCATTTCCCATTTCGTCCAGCCGCCGATGCTTTCCGTGTAGCCGAAAATCACCTCGATAAAAACGATCTGCCCCAGGAACCACAGCAGCTCGACCGCCATCCAGAGCAGGAAGTTTGCCTTGAAGCTCATCTCGCGGATGAGCGAGTTGCGGACCATGATCGCGTAGATCTCCGCGTAGCGGCGCAGGGCGCTCATGCCACTTCGAAATCCAGCGCGAATCGCGCGATGCGGCCCGCCGCATTCGAGCAGCCGGCTCGAGCGAGATTCTCCTTCCACCGGCGCCAGATTTGCGCGTCGTTCGCAAACGCTCCAGCGACCACTTCCGCCAGCCGCTCGGGATTGCCCGGCGCCTGCGCACCCACGTCGAGCCGCTCGATCAGCGCGATATTTCCTTCCTCCTGGCCCGGCACCAGATGACTCACCAGAAACGGGCATCGCGCGGCCAGCGCTTCCTGCACGATGGCCCCGCCGGCCTTGCCGATGAAGGCGTGGTGCCCGCAAAGCAGACGCGGCATCGCATCCGTCCACCCGATGAGACGGCATTTTTCGCCCACGAGACCGGATTCACGAATCGCGTCGAAGGAGCGCTCGTTGCGGCCAGTGACGACCGTGAGCTCGATATCCGGCAGCTCCAGAAGCAGCCGCATCTGCCTCAGCGTCAGCGTCACCTGCGTGGACGGCATGAAAAGCAGCTTCCAGGGCGGACCACCGCTCGCGAGCAACGGCGTCGCATCGGCGAAATAGTGCGCGACCGGAAAGCCGAGGCTGTGCAGGATCTTTTCGGGCACGCCGCGCGCGGCGAGTGCTTGCGCGGTCTCCTTGTCCGCGACGACGAAGGCATCCGAGAGACAACGATACCACGCGGAGTTCACGCCCATGGAATCCGTAATGACCGTGATCATCGGCATATGCACGCCGAGGCGGTTTTTCTGGATTTGTCGAAAAAGGTAGGGGTAAAGCGGATACGTCGAGATGACGACATCGGGACGAAAATCCACGAGCGCGCGATCGAGCTGATTGCGCAGCGACCGGGTCATCCACATCGTCGCCTCCATCCAGCCGGGACGATCCAGCCAAAGAAAAATGAGTTTCCACACCCACGGCGCGCGATTGATCGCAAAGGAATAGCCGACTTTTAAGGTCGAATTCACCGTCGGTGTCGCCTCGGCATACAAATCGCCGACGCGCACCTCGGCCTCGCCCGTGGCTTCCAGAGCCTCGCGAATGCTGCGTGCGGCCGTGTTGTGGCCCTCGCCGAAACTCGCCGTGAGCACGAGCACACGCTTCATACGGCGGCGTCAATCCAAGGCTGCGAGCGCCTTCCGGGATCGTATTTTGGTCTCGTCGTCGTCCTTCTCACGCGACGGCATCTCTAGGGGTTTCTTAAGCGCCGCACGAGCTTCATCTTTGCGGCCGGCGATGGCGCTCGGGCATCCGCGTTCTACTCTCTCCGGGTCAAATCCGCAGCCGGAGGCCACGGCACGAAGGCGCTCGTGGTGCGTTGATATTCGCGATACTCGTCGCCGCGCGATTTCAGAGCCTGCGCCTCGGTGGCGGGAATGCCCGTCACCTTGAAAAGGAAGAAAAGCATGAGCACTGGACAATAGATGGAAATCCAGCCGTCCAGCGTGCCCAGCGCGAAGACAAAATACGCAACCCAGACCAGCCACTCGAAAAAGTAATTGGGATGTCGTGAAAAATGCCAAAGCCCGGCTTGGCAGGTTTTGCCTTTGTGACCGGGCTGTGAGCGGAAGCGATGCAGCTGGTAATCGGACACGGCCTCGCCAAGCACCGCGACGAGCCAGAGCGCCGTGCCCATCCACTCGCAAAGGGCGAGACCAGCTTGTGGATTCGAAGCGGCCATCGCAAGCGGCACGCTCAAGATGACGAGCAACAGCGCCTGGAGCTGGAAAAATCCGAAAAACATCAGCCAGGTATGCCGTGGATATTGCTCGCGCAGCGCGGCATGGCGCCCGTCTTCCTCGGGATGATGTTTCGCGGCGCGCATCCACAAATAGACGCCCAATCGAAGACTCCAGATGGCCGCCATCGAGCAAATGAGCAGCTTGCGCGTGGAGTCGCCTTCCCCGAGCAAATAATAAATACTCGCGACCACGGAAAACCCGAGCGACCACGCGACATCGACCACGCCGGCGTTGTCGAGCCGCTTGGCCACCAACCAGGTAAAGGTCATCAGCGCGATGGCCACCGCGGCGGTGGCGGAAATGAGAAACCAGAATGCGTCGTTCATGTCGTTCTCCCGCCGAATTTCCGGAAGACAGGCTTCATTCGCCGATGATTTTCACCAACGCGCGCTTGCGGCGCAGACCGTCGAATTCCCCGTAAAAAATCCGCTCCCAAGGTCCAAAATCGAGCCGGCCTTGCGTGACGGCGACGACGACCTCGCGGCCCATGATCGTGCGCTTGAGATGCGCGTCTGCGTTGTCCTCGCCGGTGCGGTTGTGCAGATATTGGCTGTGCGGCTTTTCGGGCGCGAGTTTCTCCAGCCATTTCTCGAGGTCGGCGTGCAGGCCGCTCTCGTCGTCATTGATGAAGACGCTGGCGGAAATATGCATCGCATTGACGAGGCAGAGACCTTCGCGAACGCCGCTTTCGGCGAGGCACTTTTCGACCTCGGGCGTGATATTGAAAAACGCGCGGCGGCGCGGCACGTCGAACCAGAGTTCTTTGCGGAAGGTTTTCATTGCAGGAATTTATGAGGATCGGATGCGGCGCGCTAAAAATTCCGGCAAGCGCGCACGAGATCAAGCGCCGCGGAGCGCCGCACGAGGCCCGGCCGCGCCGCCTCAGTCGGCCCGGACTCCGAGCTCCTGCAGAATTCGCTGAAGGTCGTCGTTGCCATAATACTCGATGGTGATGCTGCCTTGCTTCTCACCATGATGAATTACGACCCTCGTCGCCAAACGATGCTGCAATAAATTCTGCACATGCAGAACGGCGGGGGCGACCTCGGGGTCGGATTTGCCGCCGCGCTTGCGGGAGCCGTTGCCGGTTTTCGACAGCTGCGTGGCCGCGAGCTTTTCCGCCGTGCGCACGGATGCGGACTGGCGAATGATAATATCGGCGAGCAGCTTCTGCTCCTCCTTGGATTTTAGCGAAAGAAGAACTTTGGCGTGGCCGACGGAGATCAATCCCTGGCGCACCATGCTCTGCACATCGGCGTCGAGATCGAGCAGGCGCATGGAGTTCGCGATCGAGGCGCGGCTTTTTCCGACGCGGCGTGAGATTTCCTCCTGCGTGAGTTTGAATTCGCGCGAAAGCCGGCAGTAGGCCGTCGCTTCTTCGATCGGATTCAGGTCCTCGCGCTGAAGATTCTCAATGAGCGCGAGTTCGAGGACTTCCTGGTCGCTCGCCTTGCGCACGATGGCCGGCGCCTCGAGAAGGCCGACGATTTGCGAGGCGCGCCAGCGGCGTTCGCCGGCGATGAGCTCGTATCGCGCGCCGGACTTGCGCACGATCAGCGGCTGGATGATGCCGCGCTCGCGAATCGATTCGACGAGCTCGTTGAGATGCTCGGCGCGGAATTCCTGCCGCGGCTGGAGCGGGCTCGGAAAGATGTCGCCAAGCGGAATCGACTGGATGCGCTCGCCATCGGCCTCGGCGGGAACGGGCGCCGCGACCCTCGTATTAATGAGGGCTCCGAGTCCTTTTCCGAGCGCCGGTTTTGCCATGGGGGTTTGAGCGTAGAGATCGTGCGTGCGCAAATCAACTTGAACGTCGCCCCCAGAAATAACGAATGTGCGCGCGATGGCACGCGCTCATTTTCCGTTCGATGAAATTGCGCGGTGCCGCGCGCCCGATGGAATCGACGGCGCGCACCAGATGGCGCTCGACGAAGTGCTGCTGCGATCCGCGGAACGCCCCATGCTGCGCGTCTATCGATGGGCGCAGCGCGAGGTGACGTTTGGTTACCCGCAGCGCTGGGAGGAAGCTCGAGTTTTTGCCGGAGGGCGTCCGATCACGCGACGCTGCACGGGAGGCGGAATGGTCGAGCATGGCGAGGATGCGACCGTCGCGCTGGCGGTGCCGGCTTCGCATCCGTTCTCGCGGCTCGCGCCGGCGGAAACGTATCGGCAAATTCACGAGGCCATTCGCGGAGCATTGCGCGGCGAGGATCTGCGCCTGGCGGACGGCGAGGATTGCACAGGCGGGCCCGCGTGTTTTGTGAGCCCGGTCCCGGCGGATATTTTGCGGGGCGGCCGCAAGATCGCCGGCGGCGCGCAGCGGCGTTCGCGCGACGGGTTTCTCTATCAAGGCAGCGTGCAGGGTCTCTCCGTGGACGACAATTTCAGCGAACGGCTCGGGGCGGCTTTGGCACAAAGGGTCTCGGAATGGGTTCCGAAGGCGGATTGGGAAAGTTTACGGGACGAGCTGGTGGCGACGCGCTACGGCAGCGCGGAGTGGAATCAAAGGCGCTAATCCGTTCCCGGGTAGGATGGCGGGGTTCAGCATTCTATCTTCGACGAATAGTCGGACGCATGCGCCACGCGGCTCACCTGCTTATTGGACAGGCTCCGTCCACCTTTCGCCCTTCTTCAGCGCCTCGAAGGAAATATCCAGCACGGGATAATTTTTCCAGCCGCGAAAGTCGTAATGCCACCATTCGAAAGGACAAGGCTCGAAGCCGTGGCGTGACATGGCCTGCTGGAGCCTGAGCATGTTCGCGCGCTGCACGGCGGTCATCGTCCTCGAATCGCGATGCGCGGCCTCGGTGAAATCGTCGAACGGGCTCGGCATCGCGAGTTCGTTGCCCATTTTATCGACCAGCGTGACGTCCACGGCCGTGCCGCGCGTGTGGCGGCCTTTGTTGAGCGCGGGATTCGAGACGTAGCGCTCGTCGCGGATCAAATCCCACATTTTTTGCTGCACGGAGAGCGGGCGGTAGCCGTCGTAGATTTTCAAGCCGAGGCCTTCCTTGGCGAGATCGGCCTGCACCGCATGCAGGGCGGCGGCTACGTCGCGGTGGACGTAAGCCTGGGGAAACGGATAGAGCGACTCGCCGGTGAAATTGTGGCGCGTCGCATAGCGAATCTCCTCGAGCAGCGGGGGTCGGATCGTCCCGACATCGACGAGATGATGCTCGACGGGCGCAGCCTGCGACGCGGCCGCAAGGAGCCATGCCGCGAGGAGCAGCGGCCTCATTTTGCCTCGGGGTGGCGTGCGACGAGTTCGACGAGGATTTTTTTCGAGGTGCTCGATTTTTGCTGGCGCAACAGGGCGGCGCTGGCGGGGAAGCCGCCCCATCGGATGATCTCGATCGTCACGTAATGCATGCCGGAATTCGACAACGCCGCGGCGGCGGGCTTGTAGAGCAGGAGCGTGTTTTTGCCGACGATATCGTCCGTGAAGTCATCGACTTCGTAGAGCTCGCCCGTGGCCAAAACGCGGAAAAGCGTGCCCGCCGGCCAGCGCGCCCAATCGGCCGCGGCGCTGGAAATGGAGCCGCTTTGGTAGCGGGTGCTGCGGGCCGTGGCGGCGGGGGAGCCGGCCTCGCTCGCGGCGCCGGCGTAGGAGGTGACGTTGACTTTTTGATAAACATCGCGCGCCAGAGGTTCGTCGTAGCCGGACTCGGGGCTGGCGCAGCCGGCGAGCGCAACGAGGGCAAGAAAAGCAGCGAAAGGGCGCACGGTTTTGTTGGTAGAAAATCCGTCCGCGGAAGGCGAGCGATTTTCAATCCACCACCGACGTCGGCACGAGAATCGCCTCGGACATGCCGTGGAGGAGCTTTTTGTCCTGCGGGCAGATCGTCGCCAGCGCGCCGGCGCATTTCACGCGGCCTGCGCCGGGGAAAAAATAGGGGCAAAGCCGCACGCGGCCGCGCATGGCGACGAGCGCTCCGGATTCCTCGTCGAGCCATGGATGCTCGATCACGCGGCCTTTGTGGAATTGCTGGAGCAGGTGCGGCTGGCGGCCGTAGTCCGCGAGCGCGGCGGCGAGTTCTTCGCGCCATTCGGTCTGCGGCACGTCCTGCGCCATGACGACGCCGCGCGAGCCCCACGCCGTCTCGCTGAAGCCGCTTATCTTGAGAATGAGTTCGCGCTGCTTTTGGCTGAACTCCGCCACTTCGCCCCAGCTTTGCACTTCGAGGCGCGGAAGCACGGCGTGCGGCGGCAGCGGCGCGGGATCGACGAGCCAGGTGTAGGGAATGACTTTTCGCAAGGCGGCGAGCGATTTTTCGCCGAGTTCGCGGCGCCAGTAGCCCTCCAATGGACGCAGCCAGAAAAGGCCGAACCAGAGTTTCTCCTCGAGCTGCGGCTTGAAAGGGGGCGTGACGCGCAATTCGCCGGCCCGCGCTTTCTCGAGGAGCTGCGGGGCGCAGCGGACGTTCGCGAGATCGAATAATTCGAAAAAGCGGTAGACCGCCGCCTGCCAGTCGTCGCGCGGGGCGTCGCCGAACACGCGCCAGGATTTTTGGCTGCGCTCGTTCAGGCGCGCGGCGAGCCATTCCATTTCCGGGCGGTAGGTCGCAGCCTCTTCGGAGACGACGATGTCCCCGCCGGGAACGATGGAGGCGAAGCCGTCGAGCATGCCATCCGCGCCGCCAAGAATGTCCTCGCCCAGCGCGGCGTATTCGCGTCCCAGCCAGGCGGTGAGCCCGATGCCGCCGGGGACGCTGTCGATTTCCGCAATCGTGAAACCTTCCTCGGTGAGCACGAGGTCGGGCCGCAACACAGCGGGAATTTCGTCGCGGAAACGCCGATCCCGCGAAGCCTCGACGAGCCCGGGCGGCTTGCCGCGGTCGAGCAGGCCGGCGATCCACGCGGGCTGGCGCCCATCGTAGCTGAGGCGGTAGAGCTGGTTGCAGGCTTTGACGAATTGCCAGAGCCGGTAGCCGAGCTGGTCGATCTCGGCCGCGAAAGCGCCCGTGACCGGAAATGCCCGCGGCGACACGCGCCACGATTTTTCGTGAAAGAGGCCGCCTTTCGGCAGCGACTCGCGCACGCGGCGGGCGCGCGCCAATTCCTCGATATCCGCTCCGGCAGCGACCGCGCTCATCGCGTGAGGATTTTCAACGCCTGCCGCACGAGCACCTCGGATTCCGTGGCCGCGCCCTCGATTTCGAGCACGCGTTTGACGGCCTTGTGCGCCTCGACCTGCTTGTAGCCGAGCGTGATGAGCGCGAGCACGGCGTCGTGCATGATGATGTCCGCCGGCGTCGGAGCGTGCGTGGCGCTGGCGGCCTCCCATTCGGCGGCGACGCCGAGCTTGTCCTTGAGCTCGAGCACGACGCGCTCGGCGGTTTTCTTTCCCACGCCGCTGATTTTCGAAATGGCCGCCGTGTCGGCCGCGACAACCGCGGCTTTGAACGAATCCACGCTCATGCCGCTGAGGATCGCGAGCGCGAGTTTCGGGCCGACGCCGGTGACGTGGTGCACGAGCAGGCGGTAGAGGTCGCGCTCGGCGCGGGAGCAGAAGCCGATGAGGATGTGTTCGTCCTCGCGAATGACGAGCTGGGTGAAAATATGCACCTGCGTTCCGGGCGCGGGCAGCCGATCGTAGCTGGAGAGCGGAATTAAAACCTGATAGCCGACGCCGCCGACATTGACGATGATCTGCGTGGGCAGCGCCTCTTCCAACTTGCCTTCCAAAAACGTAATCATGCGACCGCACACGATTAACAGACCGCACCAAAAACACAAACGCCGCTGGCTGGCCGCGGCGCTGATCTTTGTCATAGCAGCTCGGGCCGGTCTGGCGCAGGAGGCGGCCTTGCATCTGGTTTTTCAACCCGCGTTCATGCGCCCGGACTACGCCTTGTCCATCCCCGGAACGAAAGAAACGATTCTCACTCCCGCACGCGTGCAGGGCGAAGAGGTCACGTTCCTGAAAAAGGACGAGATCGCACGCCTGAAGCTCGATCTCGATTCGATCCGCCGGGTAACCGCCGCTTCGGCGAGGGCCGTGCTCGCCAAGTTGAAACCGGAATACGTGCGCGACAAAAAAGGCGTCATCATTTACGCGCTGCTTGCCTCGGACTCGCCCGCCACGGCCAGCGCCGTGCTGGCGCCGGACTTCGCCGATCGATTCGCGGACACGTTCGGTCCGGACATTCTCGTCGCCATTCCCACCCGCTACCGGATTTACGTTTATCCCGCGCTCGCCTCGCACTTTCAGGACACTGCGAACCTCGTGCTCGGTGATTATGAAATTTCCGGTTACCCCGTGAGCAAGGAAGTCTTCCGCATCACGCCGAATGGCCTGCAAGCCGTCGGCAAGTTCAGCGAACGTTAGCGCTTTCGTGTTCCATATCGTTTGCTAGCCTGCGATTCCCATGCTCGAGGACATCCGGAAAATTCTCTTTCACGAATCGACGATTCTCAGCCGGCTCGACGAGCTGGCGCACGAGATCACCACGGACTACCGCGGCAAGGACATCACGGTCATCGCGATTCTCAACGGCAGCTTCGTCTTCATGGCCGACCTGCTGCGCCGCATTCCGCTTCCGCTCCAGGTCGATTGCCTGAGCGTGTCGAGCTACCACGGCACGGAAAGTACGGGGCACGTGAAATTCCGCCAGAGCGACCTGGCGAATTTCCGCGACCGCCACGTGCTGCTGCTCGACGACATCCTCGACAGCGGCCGCACGCTGCACGCCATCCGCGAGCGCCTCTCGAGTGACGGCGCGCTCAGCATCCGGACCTGCGTGCTGCTCCGCAAGCAGGTCGAGTCCGTGCGCGAGGTGGACGCCGATTATGTCGCCTTCGACATTCCGAACGAATTCGTCGTCGGCTACGGGCTCGACTACAACGAGGACTATCGCAACCTCCCCTTCGTCGGCGTGCTGAACGAAGACGCCATCCGACGCGGACAATGACCACGAAGGTCGAGTTTTACTCGCTGCTCCGCGACATCGCGGGCGCGGCGGAACTCGAACTTTCGCTCCCCGACGGCGCGACCGTCGAGACCTTGCTCGGCGAGCTCTACGCGCTCCATCCCCGCCTGGCGGAATGGGATGATCGCCTGCTTCTCGCCGCCGATCTCGACTACGTGGACCGCGCCCATGCGATCCAATCCGGGGAAGTCATCTCCATCATGCCACCCGTGCAAGGCGGCTAGCGTCGCGATGAAGCGGGTCAATATCCTTCTCATCTCCCAGCCCAATACGGCGGGCATGAAACGCCGCGTGATCGACGTGCCGTCCCGCATCGCCCCAAACGAAGATCAATCGCCGGCCTGCAGTCCCGCGATCGCGCCGGCATATCCCGTCATTTCGAGATAACCTTTTCCGGTCAGTTCCCGCCCTTCGCGATTGCCCGACGCCCTCACCGCGCCTTCCCAATACGCAATCGGCGCCAGCCGCAGCTCCTGATCCTTCAGCCGCACGGAGACCTCGAGATCGACGGAAAGCTTCGGAAGGCGAATCCGCCACTGCATCGGGTAACTCGCGCCGGTCGCGGCGCTTTTCCACGAAGCCGCGGATTCGAGCGTAAAATCCTCGTTCGTGAGGCGCGTCACCGCGCCGTCCGCGGCGATCCAGCTGCCCCCGGACCAGTGATCCCGCCCGCCTTCCTTCGTGCGCAGCTGGAAAAGCATCAGCTCGCTGCCATCGTCGAATTGGAGACTGAACCAATCCCAGCCGATTTGATTTTTCCCGAGCTGGTTGCTGGCCCACTCGTGATCGAACCAGCTCAAGCCCTCCACGGCGAACGACTCCCCGCCGAGCCTCAGTGCGCCGCTCGTTTCCAGCCGCGGGAGCGAGTAATAATGCGACGCGCGGCCCGCGCCATCGGCTTTCTGGCTCACGCCATTCTCGCCGTGAATCGCCGGCCGCTTCGTCGGGCGCAGCCCGAGATCGAGCGCCTTCTCCGCGTCGCGGCCGACCACGCGAAACGAGCCATCCGGTCGCAACTCCAGAGCGCAATCGTCGATCCACGCCAGCCGCTTTCCGTCTTCGAAACCGGCTTCCCCGAACGCGCCGCGGCTGAGCATTTGATGGAAATAAAACTTCCCGCGCGAGAGATCGGAAATCGCGAAGTGCGCGAACTCCAGATTGCGGGTGACGAAGCGCGACGTCGCTTCGAGATGTTGCGCCGGCGGCGTGATGCCCCGCCGGAAAAACGTGAGCTGATAGCCGAACTCCCGGCCGTCCTTCGCGCGCAGGTTCCCGGTAAAATACCACCACTCGGTTTTGAAATCGGGATGGTTCCCGTGATCGCGCGGAAATTCGTAATGCCAGCCCGGAAGCGCCAGCTGCCAGGCCAGCGCGAGCAACGCGGCTTTGATCATTCGGAAGATTCGTCCAGCAATCGGCGCGGGGCCAGATCAGTCTCGGGAGGAGTCTCGATCTCGCTGCCGCCCGAGGCCGCACCGAGTTTTTTCAGCTCGCGCGCCTTTGAAAGCACATTGCGCTCGAGACTGCCCACGGCATCGTTGTAGGCGGAAGTCGCAGAGTTCAGACCGCGGCCGATCTTGGCGAAATGCCTGGTGTAAGTGACGAGTCTGTCGTGCAAGTCGCGGCCGACTTCGCTGATGTGGCGGGCGTTTTCGTTCATGCGCTCCTGCTTCCAGCCGTAGTGCACGGCCTGGAGGAGCGCGATGAGCGTCATGGGCGAAGCGGGGATCACGCGGCGCTCGACGGCCCACTCGAGCAGGGCGGGATCTTTTTCGATCGCCGTGCTGAAGGCGGTTTCCAGCGGCATGAACATCACCACGATCTCGGGCGAGTTGTCGAATTGCGCCCAATAGTTTTTGCCCGCGAGCGCTTCGATGTGGTTGCGCACCTGGCGGGCGTGCGACTTGAGATGCAGCGCCCGCGCGGCATCGTCGGTGGCTTCGAGGGCGTTCAGGTAAGCTTCGAGGGCGACCTTGGAATCGACGACGATCGATTTTCCGCCGGGCAGGTGGACGATCAAGTCCGGGCGCAGGCGGCCCGCGTCGGTATCCACGCTCGTCTGCTGCGTGAAGTCGCAGTGTTCCTGCATGCCGACGAGCTCGACGACGCGGCGGAGCGAAATTTCGCCCCATCGTCCGCGCGTGGCGGGCGCGTGCAGGGCGCGGACGAGATTCGCGGTTTCGGTCTGCAGGCGCAGCTGGCCTTCGCCGAGGCTGCCGATCTGCTGGCGCAGGCTGGCGTAGGCATCGACGCGCTCTTTTTCGATCCCGCGCACGGCTTCGCCGAATTTCTCGAGCTGCTCGCGCATCGGCTTCACGAGATTGTCCACGGCTTCGCGCTTATGCTCGAAATCGTTTTTCGCGAGGTCGAGGAAGCGCTGGTTGTTTTCGTTGAGGGCGGCGAGCGAGAGAGCCTTGAATTCTTCGGCGAGGCGGGCGCGGGAAGTCTCGGCAAGGGCGAGCTTTTCGGCAGCGCCGGAACGTTCCGCCTCGATTTGTGCGCGAAGGCCCGCGTGTTCGGCGTGAATCCGCGCAAGCCGCACCGCAAGCCACCCGCAAATGGCGGCAAGCACGAGAGC
Source organism: Chthoniobacterales bacterium (assembly GCA_015655545.1). Lineage (GTDB taxonomy): Bacteria > Verrucomicrobiota > Verrucomicrobiia > Chthoniobacterales > JAATET01 > JAATET01. The sequence goes on from JAATET010000012.1 coordinate 18,150, forward strand.
GATGAGGCCGAGTAAGAGAGACATGAATTCGCTCCAAATTACACGGCCCGCGGGAAAGCAAAAGCCCCCACACCACCCACCGGAGACAACTCGGTCGAAGCACGGATCAAATACGATTAATTTTACGTCGAGAACTGGCGTCTCCTTCTGGACATAAAGATCATATTCATGACACTTGCCCCGCCCCAAAATGCTTATTAGAAGCATGGGCTATCGGGATTCTTTCCGCACCACTTGTATCTCTCGCCAAGAAAATAAAATGAAACTTCTCGTAGTCGACGACCAGAGTCCCGTGGGTGAAATCATCAGCCGCATTGCCCAGCAGAGCGGCTGGGATGCCATTCACACGGTATCCGCCGAGAAAGTGGACGACATCCTGCGCGCGGAAAAGGTGGACGTTCTTCTCATCGATTACGCGATCGACGGCAATCCCCGCTCCTCCAAAAACGGTCTTGCCATCGTCTCGGCCCTGCGCGAACGCGGCATCGCCATTCCTGTGATCATGTTCAGCGGATGGCCGGATTTGATCGATAAAAAGCGCGCCAGGGAGCTCGGAATTCTCCGCGTGCTGGAAAAGCCCCTGAGCATTCAGGAGCTTCGCCATGCGCTCGCCGAAGCGAAAAAGCAGAGCCTCGACGAGACGCCTTCGCCGAAGGCGTAAATCGCCCATGCTTTGAGCGCTCGCCAAGGCTCGCCCGGCGGAGGAGAAGCCTGACCCGTGTTTTCCAGGGACGGTTTAGGAACCGGCCAGCGCCGCCCGGACGATCCTTTGCAAGACCGCGGGCTGAAAAGGCTTGGGGAGGAAGTTGGTGTTCGTGAAGTAGGATTGGTCGCTGCCCACGCTGCTGTAGCCGCTGGTGTAGAGCACGGGGAGCGACGGTTTTTCGGCGAGGATCTTCAACGCGAGATCGCGACCGGAGAGCTCGCCCGGCAAGACGATGTCGGTGAATAAAAGACTGACCTTGTCACGGTGCGCCTTCCACAATTTCAAGGCGTCCTCGCCGGTCTCCGCGGAGAGCACTCGCAAGCCGTCCGACTCCAGCAGGTAGCGCGTGAGATCGAGAATGCCCGGATCGTCTTCGACCAGCAGGACCGTGCGTCCGGTCAAGGGAATATCGATGGCCGCGGGAATATTTCCCGCCACGTCAGCCGGCGGCGGAATTTCCGGCAGCCACAACCGGAACTCCGTGCCTTTACCGAGCTCGCTCTCGAGTTCCACGATGCCGCCATGGAGCAGCGCGATGCGATTGACGATCGCGAGCCCCATACCCGTGCCGCTATGCTTCGTCGTATAGAACGGCTTGAAAATTCCGGCCTGATCTTCGAGCCGAATGCCCGAGCCCTCGTCCGCCACGGCGATGATGGCATACTTGCCCGCGCCGCAGCTTTTCCGCTCGCCCGGACCGACTTCGCGCTCCCCGCAGGAAACGGTGATTTTGCCGCCGCCATCCATCGCATCGACGGCGTTCATCACGAGATTCATGATCGCCTGTTCGATGGCGCTGCGATTGCCATGGACCCACAAAACCCGCGGTCCCGGCACCACGACGATGTGTGCGCGACGCGCGACCAGCGGCTTGAGCAGTCGGGAAAGGCTGGTGATGAGTTCCTGGAGATTTACGGCGCCGGTCTCGTCCGTCTGGTCGCGCGCGAAGTTCAGGATCTTGCGGGTCAGATCCGCCGCGCGGCAGGAGGCCTCGTCGATTTTCCCGGCGGCCGCAAGCACTTCGTCCCCCTCGAGACCGCCGGTGCAGATGAGGCCGGCATTGAGTTGAATAACGGTCAGCAGATTATTCAGATCGTGAATGACGGCTCCCGCCAGCCGGCCGAGGACTTCCATTTTCTGCGCCTGCAGGGGAATTTCACGACGACCGGTTGGATTCACAGGCGGCTAGTTTGCGCAGTTTTCATGCCCGTCGCCAATCTGTTGTTTGCCCGCGGCAACAAGCTTGGCCTTGCTTCGACGGTTTTCATAAGTAGGATGCGGCAAAGTTCCTTCTCCCGCCCAGATGCAATTCCCCAACGATCAGACGATTTACGAAGGGTTGCTCGCGTTGCTGGAAAACGAGTTTCCGAAGACGTGCGCGAAGTGCGGACGCGTCTATCCCACGCTCGAATCCTTCGTGGATGAGACGCTGCCGATAGGCCAGGGCACGGGCTTGATGGGCTACGACACGCACTCTCCCTTTCAGCAGGTGGCCATGATGCGCAACTGCTCGTGCGGCTCCACCGTAGCGACCTTCTGTTGCGACCGGCGCGATTGCTCCGAGGGCGGCTTGCGGCGACGCGCAATGTTCGATGTCTTGCTGGGCCAGCTGCAAGCGCGCGGCATCGATGCGCTGACGGCGCGCGGCCAGCTCCTCGCATTCCTGCGCGGCGAGCGCAGCCCCATTTTGGAGAGTCTCGGTGTCTTTGCACGGCCCAGGAGTTTGCAGCCGATGTCGTAGCGGCGGGACGGCGCTTAAATATTGTCGCCGAGAAAAGTGTGGATGCCGCACTCGGCCTTGTCGAAACCCGTCCAACGGCCCGCGCGTTCGTCGTCGCCTTCGCCGATCGGTCGTGTGCAGGGCTGGCAGCCGATGCTGCGATAGCCGCGGGAGAGAAGATCGTTCACCGGAAGATCGCGCTCGCGCAGGTAGGCTTGCACGGCGTCGCGGGCCCAGTTCGCCATCGGATTCAGTTTCAGAATGTATTGATCGTGCAGCACGTCGAACTTGTAGAGCTCGGCGATCTGCGTCTTCGAGCGCGTGTCGGACTGCTGCCGGCGCAGGCCGGTGATCCAGACGTCGAGCGTCTTTAATTTATTCTGCAACGGGATCACCTTGCGCATCGTGCAGCAAAGATCGGGATAGCGCTTCCACAGCTCCGGACCATGCTCCGCGGCCTGCTGCTCGACGGTTTGCTCGGGGTGGAGCGGCTCGATCTCGATGCCGAGACGCGCCTCGAGCTTTGCCTTGAGCGCCAGCGTTTCGGGAAATAACAAGCCCGTATCGATCGTGAAGACCGGGAATCGAAATCCATTTTCGTAGGCAGTGTGCATCACGACGATGCCCGCGCCCTGAAAGCTCGTGCCAATGGCCGCCCGCTCGCCATAAGTCTCCCACACCCATCGTAAAATCTCCGCGAGGGAGGCGGACTCGAACTCCTCCGCCTTGCGGTGGATGACCTCGGGATCGAATTTAGTTAACGACATGGAATTTCACGCAGAGGCGCAGATGATATGCCTCGGAAATTCTCCGCGACTCTGCGTGAGCCCTTCCTTACAGCGACTTCACCGCGGCGACAACGTTCTCCGGTGTCATACCGAGTTCCTTCATCGCGATCGGACCCGGCGCACTCAGGCCAAACCGGTCGATGGCGACCGTCCTGCCATCGAGCCCGACGAAGCGAAACCACGGCTCGGAAATACCCGCCTCGATGCTCACGCGCTTGCGGCACGAGCCCGGGAGCACTTCTTCCTGATAAGCCGCACTCTGCTGCTCGAAGCGCTCGAAGCACGGCATGGAGACCACACGCACGCCGTCGCCGAGCTCGTCGGCGGCCTTGAGCGCGTGCTGGAGTTCGCTGCCCGTGCCGAGCAGGATCGTTTCCAGGGCGCCTTTTTCCTTGCGGGCAATGTAGCCGCCCTTGAAGACGCCTTCGCGGCGCGTGGCGACGGGAATTTCGGAAAGCGTGGGAATATTCTGGCGGCAGAGAACGAGCATCGTGGGGCCATCGGTTTTTTCGAATGCCGCCGCAAACGCGCCGGCGGTCTCCTCGGGATCCGCGGGACGAATCACATCGAGGCCGGGAATGGCGCGGAGCGCGGCGACGGTCTCGACCGGCTCGTGCGTCGGGCCATCTTCGCCGACGCCGACCGAGTCGTGCGTGAAAATATAAACCACGGGCAGCTTCGCCAGCGCCGCCAGGCGGATGGAGGGCCGTCCGTAATCGCTGAAGACCAGAAACGTCGCTCCGCTCGGGCGGAAAATCCCATCGTAAGCGATCCCGTTCATCAAGCCGCACATCGCGTGCTCGCGGATGCCAAAGTGGATATTGCGGCCCTCGCGATTTTGCCGGTCGAAGTTTCCGCCGCCGTCGATGTAGTTGAGCGTGGAACCGTGCAAATCCGCGCTGCCGCTGATGAGCAGCGGCATGGCTTTCGCGATCGGCTGGAGCACGACGCTGCCGGCCTTGCGGGTGGCGATGGCTTCGTCGGGCTTGAACTCGGGAATCACGCCGAGCAGATCGGGAACTTTCCCCGCGATGGCGGCATCGAGCTCGCCCGCGAGATCGGCATTACCCGCGCGCCAGGCCTGGTAAGTCTTGTCCCAATCGGCGTAGGCCGCCCGGAGCTTCCCCGCGTGCGCGGCGAAATAGGCCTCCGTCTTCGGATCGACGTAGAACTTTTCCTCCGGCAGGCCGAGGCCCTTGCGCGCGGCATCGGCAAATTTCACGCCGGCTTCGCCATGCGCCTTGTTCGTGCCTTCGACCTCGGGAATGCTTTTTCCGATGAGCGTCTTTGCGATGATAAATTGCGGCTTGCCGCTTTTCGCCGCCTTCGCGGTCTCGAACGTGGAAAAAATCTCGGCGAGGTTCTGGCCGTCGATTTCATGGACGTCCCAGCCGTAGGCCTTGTATTTCGCGCCGGTGTCCTCGCTCTGCGAGACGGGGCCCATGGCGTCGAGAGTGACGTTGTTGGAATCGTAAAAAAGGATGAGGTTATCGAGGCCCAGATGCGCGGCGAGGGCGGAAGCTTCCTGCGCGACGCCCTCCTGCAAGCAGCCGTCGCCGGCCAGACAAACGACGTGGTGGTCGAAGATCGTGTGCTCGGCGGTATTGAAACGGGCCTCGGACATTTTCGAGGCGAGCGCGTAGCCGACGGCATTTGACACGCCCTGGCCGAGCGGTCCGGTGGTCGCTTCGACGCCCGGGGTTTCGTGAAACTCGGGATGCCCCGGCGTGATGCTGTGGAGCTGGCGGAAAGCTTTCAAGTCATCCCGGCTCACCGCATAGCCGGACAAATGCAGCCAACTGTAAAGAAACATGCTGCCGTGGCCGGCGGAGAGGATGAAGCGGTCGCGATTCAGCCACTTCGGCTCATCGGGATTGAACGAAAGGGCCGCGCCGAAAAGGACGGCTCCGATCTCCGCGGTGCCGAGCGGGAGTCCGAGATGGCCGGATTTGCAGGCGGTAACGGCGTCAATGGCGAGGCCGCGGGCATCGCGGGCGGCAAGCGAAAGGGAATCGATATCGAGGCTCATAAGCGTAGGGTTTGAGCAAATGGGAGGCTCCTCGCGTTGGCAAGCCTCGTTTGCCAAATCCTCCTCCGCATTTGGCTCCGATCGTGCGCGACGTGCCAAAGCATGGTATGTGTAGGCCGTGACGCGTCTTGCCGCCTATTCCTATTATATCGCACTGCTGTTAGCGGCGGCTTCCAGCCCCGCAGCCACGCCGGCGCGCTATGATCTGGCGGCGTCGATCGCGAGCGTGCCGGCCACGGGCGGCGCGAGCTTTGGCAGCAGGTTTTTCTTCACGAGTTCGAATCAAACCGCCTACCGCCTCATTCCCTCCGGACAAACCGAGGGCAATCCGGCGGCGAAATGGCAATTTTGGTCCAGCACCGCCGGCGCGCGGGATATCCTGCCGGTCACGGGCGATCTCAGTCTCGACGTCTTCGCGCTGGCCAATGGCCAGGTCGTCGGGAAAAGCGTGGGCGCAACCACGGAGACGGCGCTTTATTGGACGCTCGCCGCCGGCTCGGTGAAGCCCGACGGATTCGATTCCGGCTACAACGGTCTTAGCGCGATCAATGCCGCCGGTGCAGCAGCCGGATACACGGACAATGGCACGCCCGAAGTGGTGGCGTGGGATGCCGCCCATCCCGCCGCCGGGGTGACGACCATCTCGCCGCCGCCCGGCTGCACCTCTCCGCAAATCGTCGGAGTGAGCGGCAGCGGCGAGGTGCTGATCTACGTCCGGGATGCCGGCAGCGTCCCTCGCGCCGCCATCTGGAATGGCACGACCAGCACGCTCATCGGCCCGGCTCCATCGGAAACTTTCTACCCGGCGAATTGCGCGATTAATTCCCAGGGCGACGTGGCCATGCTCGTATTCACAGCTGGAGGCAGCGGCAAGCTCCATTACATTCCCGCCGCGGACCGCTCGAGCTGGTTGACCTTCAGCTTCGACGGTCCCGTAGGCTCGAGCGGAGTTTACAATCTGCGCATCAGCGACGCGGGTCTCGCGAGCTTCGACACATCGATCAACGGCGTGAACACCGTCGCCATCGTCTCCGCGGTGCAGCAACAGCAATTCACCTTCACCGGCTACCGCTCGTATTTGAACAATGCGGGCACACTCGTTTTCGGCGACCAGGGCAACTTGCTGTATTGGGATGCCGCCGCCTGGAGCGGCCAGCCGGCCATCGTGCCCGTTTCCGCCACCGTCAACTCCGGCGGATTGAGCATGGAGGGATTCAATGACGACGGCCGGGTGCTCGCCACCATCATCGCGCAGTCCACCCGCTCGCTCGTCGTTCTCTCGCCCTTCCTGCCGCAGCCGGCGAGCGTGAGACTCACGTCCGCGCGCAAGATCCTTCGTCTCCGCGTGGGCCGGCATGTGCGCCAGGCGCTGGTCAAAATCCACATCACCGGCGACACACTCGACGGCCGCGTGCGCTTTTTCTCGCGCGGAAAATTTCCACCCGGCCTCGCCTTCCGCAATAGCGAAGCCATGATCATCGGCACGCCAACGACGCCCAGAAAATTCACCCTGCGGATCGGCGCCGCCTACACCTCGGGAGGCGTGAAAAAACAAACGCCGCTCGTCAAGGTCAAGGCGGTCATCCGCCCCGCGTTTTAGCGGCGGGATGCGGTGTGGGCGAGCCAATCGCCCGATGCGATGACGGGGCGGCCCTCGCAATTCCTCCACGCGATTTCGTAGCCCCAGCACGCTGCCGCCTCGCCGCCAGGGCGCATCACGTCCATGCGGATGCGGCGGTATTCCCCGTGCTCCGGCGAGTCCGGAGCGATGCCCTCCCATTCATCGAGCTGCGCCAGGGCGCCCGGCGTGACATCGAACAACTCTCCGCGAACCCATTCGCCGGATTCCGACAGTCGTAAGCCGGGATAATCGCCCAAGTCGTGCAGCCTGCCTCGCACCTGTGCCGAGCCGACAAATTCCACGCCTTCGTAATATTTCAGCACGTCCCGCGAGCCGCCACGCCGCAGCGTGCCGTAGAGAAAGATGCGTTCGCTGGCCGCACCATCCACGATGGAATCAGACGGCGCTGCCGCGAAGGCGAGCTTCGAGTTCGTCCACCCGTCTCTCCAAGCGGTGAATCGTCTCGGATGCCGCGTCGAGCTGACGGCGCTTCTCAAGCAGGCCGACCTCGAGTTCGCGAATGCGTTTCTGAAGGCTGAGCCGGATGCCCCCGCGGGATGGCGAGTGCGAGACATCCGCTTCGCTGGTTTGCAGAAAAAACGCGGTGTCCTTGAATTTTTGCTCCGTCGCCGTGCAGCAATCGATGATCAGCGTCTCGCCGTTGATTTCCTTGTTCTCACGAAATTCGAGCAGCGATCCAATCGTCGTCGGCCCGTAATAATGGTCTTCATCGAGCCGCACGATCCAATCCATTTTCAGCTCGGCCACCATCGGCGCCTTCGTCCAATTTGCGCGATCGCTCGACACTTCATCCTGCGGCGCGACCTGCGCGGTTCCCGCCCATTCGACAATGCGACCCAAAGGCACCGGCCCGAAGATCTCGCCGTCGTCATGTTTTTTCAAATACCAGGGGTCAGTGCTTTCGTTGGACATCGGAGAAGGGAACTCGTCACATTTTCGGTCCGGTTTGAAAAAAGGGCAATGCCCTTTTCATTGCGGCCCGGCTTCCGGAAAAGCGGCCGCGCAAAATCATGCTTTGATCATGCGGAACCGATCTGTGACCCGCGTAAAAGCTCCATGCCTTTTTCGATGCCGGCATGGAGCCGCTTGCTCATGTCGGCGAACATCTTGTTCGTCTGCTTGAGTCTGACGTCGACATTCCGATTGTCGATCGTTAGGTTGAGGACGCCCAGCAAGCTCATGAACTACCTCAAAGCCATCGCCGCATTGGTTCTCCTGCCCGCCGCCGGGCTCGTGCTGGGCGCGCTTTCGCTGGCCGCGATCGCTGCGACGTGCGGCATCATTTCACGGTAAAGCCCGCTTCCCGGGCTGCCTTCTTCTTGATCAAGGACTGGCGAAACACAGAATAACTCGCATCAATTTCGAATCAAATTCAGGAATCGAAGCTTTCTTGAATTCACCGTCAGCGTTCTTTTTATTTTGTGTCGCGCACTCGCTTGCAGAGCGCGGATCGAGACTCTATTTTGACCGTTCCTATGAAACAGACGTTGTTGGATAAAGTGTGGCGGGCTCATTCGGTGCGGAATCTGGCGAACGGCCAGACTCAGCTCCTGATCGGCACGCACCTTATTCACGAGGTCACGAGCCCGCAGGCGTTCGGCATGCTGCGCGATCTTGGTTTGAAAGTGCTCATGCCGCACCGGACTTTTGCCACGGTGGATCACATCGTGCCGACGGACGAGCGCGAGGAGCCGTTTTCCGACTCGCTGGCCGACGAGATGATCAAGGCGCTGCGCAAAAACTGCGAAGAAAGCGGCGTCACGTTTTTCGACCTGCCGTCCGGCAAGCAAGGCATCGTGCACATCGTCGGCCCCGAGCAGGGCATCACGCAGCCCGGCACGACCATCGCCTGCGGCGACTCCCACACGAGCACGCACGGCGCTTTCGGCGCGATCGCTTTCGGCATCGGCACCAGCCAGGTGCGCGACGTGCTCGCCACGCAAACCATGGCCATCGGCAAGCCAAAGGTCCGCCGCATCGAGGTGAACGGCAAGCTCAAGCCCGGCGTCTATGCAAAGGACGTCATCCTGCACATCATCCGCAAGCTCGGCGTGAACGGCGGCCTCGGCTACGCCTACGAATACGCGGGCACGACGTTCGACAACTTCACGCAGGAAGAGCGCATGACCGTCTGCAACATGTCCATCGAGGGCGGCGCGCGCGTCGGCTACGTGAACCCCGACGAAACGACTTTCGAATATCTGAAGGGCCGCCCCTATTCGCCGAAAGGCGCGGAATGGGACACCGCCGTCGCGCGCTGGCGCAGCTTCGCGAGCGATGCCGACGCGATCTACGACGACATCATTGTTTACAACGCCGAAGACATCGCCCCGACCGTGACGTGGGGCATCAACCCCGGCCAGGCCATCTTCATCAACGAAGCCGTCCCGACCGCCGAGGAATTGCCCGAAAAGGATCGCGCCACCGCCGTCGAGGCGCTCGAGCACATGCACCTCTCCGCCGGCGCGCCGATCAAAGGAACGAAAGTCGACGTCGCCTTCCTGGGCAGCTGCACGAACGGGCGTCTCAGCGATCTCCAGGAAGTTGCCGGCTATTTGAAAGGCCGCAAAGTCAGCCCGCACGTGAAAGCCATCGTCGTGCCGGGATCGCAAGGCGTCTCGTCGATCGCCGAGTCGCTGGGGCTCGCGGAAATTTTCCGCGATGCCGGTTTCGAATGGCGCGGCGCGGGCTGCTCGATGTGCCTCGGCATGAATCCCGACAAGCTCATCGGCGAACAACTCTGCGCCAGCTCGAGCAATCGCAATTTCAAAGGCCGCCAGGGCAGCCCGACCGGCCGCACCGTGCTCATGAGCCCGCTCATGGTCGCCGCCGCCGCCGTCACCGGCGAGATCGCGGACGCGCGGGAAGTATTCGACCTGAGCTAGGCGTCGATGCGCCGGAAGAAACATGCGCCCTGGCGCGCGCTGACGGCGCTATGCCTGGCCGCCGTTTGTGCCCAGGCAGCGCCGCCTTCGAAAGCGGGCCATCCATTTCTTTGGAAGATCGAAGCCGAGGGCCGAAAACCATCGTGGCTTTTCGGGACGATTCATCTCCAGCGCCCGGATGTCACCGCGCTTCCGCCGGCCGTGGAGCAGGCGCTGGCTGAGTCCGACGCGGTTTACACGGAGATTCCCGCCGACCTTGCGAGCATGGTCGCCCTCATGCCGAAGATGCTTCTGCCCAAAGGCAAGTCCCTCGACGCGATGCTCGGCCCGGCTCTTGCCTCCGGCCTCGATAAAGAAATCAAGAGCATCGATCCCGCGCTCTCGATCACTCCCTTTCTGCATCTCAAGCCCTGGGCCGTCGCCGCCATGCTTCTCGAACTCGAGGACCAGATGAAATACTCCGGCACGCTCGCCCTCGATATGACGCTCTATCAGCGCGCCGCCTCGGCGGGCAAGGAAACCGGCGGCATCGAGACCCCCGATGAGCAATTCGCCGTCATGGATGGTTTCAGCGAGGCCGAGCAGGTCTCGATGATAAAGGACACCATCCGCCAGTTGCACGATTTCCAGGCCGACGGCCGCTCGCCGTCCGACTACATCTCCGGCCTCTATCTGGCCGGCGATCTGGACAAACTCGTGACCGAGTTGAACAAGATCGACGCCGGCGGCGGCGATCCCGCGCTCAACGCAAAATTCACCGATCGCCTCCTCTACCGCCGCAACGCCGTCATGGCCGGGCGCATTGCCAAACGGCTGCGCGCCCATCCGAAGACCTCCTATTTCTTCGCCGTGGGCGCGGCCCATCTTCAGGGCGATCGCGGCCTCGTCGACGCGCTCGAAAAAGCAGGCTTCCAGCTCACACGTGTGCAATAATCAACCTTCACGTTTCTAATTCCATGGCTCTCGAAAAAATCACCCAAGTCGCCGGCACGGCGATCCATGTTCCCGGCGACGACATCGACACCGACCGCATCATCCCCGCGCGGTTCATGAAATGCATCACGTTCGACGGGCTCGGAGAGTTTGCATTCATCGATGTCCGCGTCGATCCGACGACCGGCCAAAAAACCGACCACCCGCTCAACGACCCTCGCTACGCCGGCGCGAGCATCCTGCTCTCCGGCTCGAATTTCGGCTGCGGCAGCTCCCGCGAACACGCCCCGCAGGCGCTCTATCGCTACGGGTTCCGCGCGGTCATCGCCGAGAGCTTCGCGGAAATTTTCTTCGGAAATTCCACCACGCTCGGCATCCCGTGCATGGTCATGAGCCAGGCCGACATCGCCGCCGTCGCCGCGCTCGTCGAGGCCAATCCCGCCGCGGAAGTCATCATCGACGTCACCGAGAGCAAGGTCACGATCGCCGACATGGATTTCAAGGCCACGCTGCCCGCCCACGCCCACGAAGCTCTGACCTTCGGCAAATGGGACGCCATCGCCGACTTGTTGGAAGGCATTCCCGCGGTGGAACAGACCGCCGCGAAGCTGCCCTACATGCAGACGACCTAGCAGGAGGCGCCCGCAATCAAAGCTGGCAGATCGGCGAAGGAGTCGATCACGACGTCGGGGCGAATGTCCGAGGCGAGCTCGTCCTCGCGGAATTTTCCCGTGCGAACGAGCACTCCCTTGAGACCGGCTCCTTGTCCGCCGGCAACATCGCCTTCGAGATCATCCCCCACGGACGCGATCTCGTTTGGCGGGATATCCAGCGAAGCGATTGCCACCTCGAAGAAGGCGCGGGCCGGCTTGCCCAGCAGGGTCGCTTTCCGTCTCGTGGAAAACTCGAGCGCACGAACGAAAGCTCCGACATCGAGATGCATGCCATCGGCCCCCCGATACATGCGATTCTCGGCCAGCGCGTAAAACTCCGCACCTTCGAGCAACAATCGGAAGGCCTGGTCCAGCCGCGCGACACTAAGCGCCTCACCCAGGTCGCCGACGACCACCGCCTGCGCGCCACGGTCGACGGCTTCGATGCCCGTCATGTCCTCGATCACGGCTTCTTTCAGCAGAAAATACGCCCGCTTCACCTCCCGCTTTCGCAGGATTTCCGCCGCCACTTTCGGGGCGGTGAAAATTTCTTCCGCCGTGATTTCCAGGCCCGATTTTTCGAGTTTCTGCACGATCGCGTGCAGTGGCTTGCTGGTCGTGTTGGTGAGAAATCGCATCGGCAATTTCGTCATGCGCAACGCGGATAACGCGTCTTTCACCCCTGGCAATACCTCGTCGCCCACATACAGCGTGCCCTCCAGATCGACGACCAGCCCCCGAATCCCCCGCAGCGCTTCCATGATTCAAAAAAGTAGCATGTGCCGGGCCGAAACAGGGCGACTTTTCATCGCCCGGGATTGCATAGAGCAATCATTCCGACGAACCTTTTGATTCTCCGATGAAAGCCGCACGTCTGCATGGTTTCGGCAAGGCTGCCGAGGTTCTCTCCATTGATTCTCCAGACCTTCCGGAGCCCGCGGAGAACGAGGTGCGAATCGAAATGCTCGCATCGCCGATCAATCCCGCCGACCTCAACGTCATCGAAGGAACCTACGGGCAACTGCCCACACCACCCGCCATCATTGGCAACGAAGGCGTGGGCCGCATCGTGCGAATGGGGGCCGGCGTTCCAGAGCTGCGCATCGGAGATCTCGTGGCCGTGCTGGACCCGGGCTCGTGGTGCAGTCATCGCACCGTGCCGGCCGCCCGCGTGATTCCGCTCCCGCCCGGCATCGATCCGCGGCAGGCGGCCATGCTCGTCGTCAATCCTCCGACCGCCTACGCGATGCTCCACGATTTCGTTTCATTGCAGCCGGGAGATTGGGTGGTGCAAAACGCAGCAAATTCCGGCGTCGGCCGCTGCGTGATCCAGCTCGCGAGACATCTCGGTTTCCGCACGCTCAATGTCGTCCTACGCGCCGAGTTGATCGACGAACTGCTCAAGCTGGGGGCGGATCGCGTCGTCACCGAGGATACGGATCTTCGAAAAGACGGCGCCTCCGCGCAACTTGCCTTGAATGCCGTGGGCGGCGCGAGCGCGCTGAACATGGCGAACGCCCTCGCCGCCGGCGGGACGTTGGTCACCTATGGAGCGATGAGCCGCCAGCCGCTGAAGATTCCCAATGGGCTGCTGATCTTCAAGAATCTGGCTTTTCGTGGTTTCTGGCTGCGCCAATGGTTCGAAGTCACGCCGCCTGACGAACAAAACCGCATCTTCCAATTTCTAGGCAAGCGCATCGCCGACGGCACCATTCGCGTGCCGGTCCATGCGAGTTATCCTTTGGACAGGATTCACGAGGCTCTCGCCGCCGCAGCTGCCGGGGGCCGCGACGGAAAAGTGCTGCTCGACCTGCAGGCGTAGAAAATTATTCCTCCGGCGCGGACTCGCCGACCAAGCCCGCATCGATCATTTGGCCGAGGACGGTCTGATGGCAATGCACGGCCAGCACCGTCTTCCCGCCCGGCTTGATCGTCGCCCGCGCTTCTTTCGAGATCGGCAGCGTCACGAACTCCGGCGAAAATCCCGAGACCGTGCCGGCCGGAATTCCGTTGAGGTAAACATCGGCATCTTCATCGTGAACGATTCGCACCTTGAGCTCGCCCGGCGGCGGCGCCGGCATCGTGAACTCGCGGCGCATCCAGATATCCGAAGTGTTCCATTGGGTCCTGCTCTTGACGCTCGACCCTTCCGTGCCGAAAGGCGCGGAGCCCAGTTTCCATGTGCGGTCGTTGAAATCCACCGCGAACCAATCGGCCGCGGGCTGGTCAAAACTGTAACGCCATTCCTGCTCCGCGGGCACGATGATCGTCTGCTTCGGAAGCGTCGGCTGTTTGGCCCAGTTTCCGTCAATTTTCTCACCCGCGGCGGCCCATTTTTTCCAGGCCGGCGGATTATCGAGGAGCTTGATGAAAACTCCGCCAACGACCGAACGAGCCTGAAAACCCCTCTGCTTCGGTTCCCTGGTCCGATACCAATCCGTCATCGGCACGCGATCCGGAGTTTCGTTGAGAAAGGCATGGATCGGTTCGATGAAGGCCGCGAAATCCTCGGGGTCACCGCTCAAGGTCGCGGACCAGATGATCCAGTCGAGCTTGGTGTAGGATTCGCGGCTGTCGAGGGGCAGTCCGTATTTATTCTGCTTGGTGCGATAGTAGGCGATTTCGCTTTTGGCGACATCGGGAGGGAATAAATCGATCCCCAACAGACGGTCCCAGACGAGATTGTATTTCTGGCTCCAAGTGCCGGCCTTATCGAAAGCCAGCCTCGTATGCGCGCCGTCCTTTGCCTTCTCCACCCATTTTTGCGCGAAGGATTCCGCAAGTTTGCGATATTTCGCGGCCTCCGCATTGTCTCCGCGCATCTTGCAGAGTTCGGCATAGGCACCCAGAGCCTCGATGGCCTTGATCGAAAGGTTCACGTTGTGGGCCAGATGGCCCGCGAAGTCATCGGTGCAAAGCTGGTTCGCGGGATCGAAGCCTTTCTCGGCCAAATACCCCGCCCATTTGGTGAGAGTCGGCCAGTATTTGCCGGCGAAAGAAGGATTGCCCTCGACCTTCGCGATGGCCGCCACGAGCAGCATCAGGTTTCCGGATTCCTCGACGGGCATCTGGTCGTCTTCCGTGCGCTCGCCGCCGCCATAGACCTGGCCGTTCGCCTGCGGATAAGTGCCAAGGTCGTGAGGGGCAAATGGAAATTTCCAGCGGTCGGATTGCGCGTAGTCGAGCACCGGAACGATCATCGCCTTCATGAGCGCGGGCGACGCGAGCAAAAATAGCGGAGCCGACGGATAAGTGACATCGACGGTGGCAATGCAGCCGTTGCTGAAATTTTCCTTCGAGAAAAACAACGGCTGGCCGTTCTTGTCGGCGACGAGGCCATGAGCGGCCAGCGCCTGCCGGTAAGCCAGCGCGCCGATTTCCGCGTAGGCTTTGCCGCCGGCTTTCGTCAGGTCGGCGACGAGGGCGGCGTCGAACGCGGCGCTTGCCTTCTGGAGCTGGCCGTAGCCGGCCGCCGAGGTCTTCAAGAGAGTGAGCGCATCGGCGCCGTTTCGCCGCCAGTAAGGCTGGAGGTTTTTCCGGAAATACTGGATCGCCTCAATCTCGTCGTAGGCGAGCATCGCGAAACGCGAAACCGGCTTCGCGCCGACTTTCCCAAGATCGAGCGACAGGGCGATCACGGGAAGCGAATCGTTCGCCGCTCGAGGCGAAAGCAAATCGCCGGTCGAGGGCAGCTGGCCGGTTTTGGCAAAGGCGTTCGTGATCTCCGTGAAAGGGCCGATGGCGCCCTGCGTTTCCGCATCGGGCGCGGCCAGATAGGCGTAGCCCCAGTCGATCCGGAGATCGTCTCCTTTTCTTCCGAGAATCGGCTGGTCCTGCGATCCGGTCTTCAACACCACCAAGCCGTCCGTCTTTTCGCGCTGCGCAACCACCGCCTGGGTGGGTTTATCCACGGCGAGTTCGGAGGCGGCGTCGAGATAGACGGACACTTCGCGGTTCCGGCCATCGACGGAACGCGCCGTCCAGGTGATGTAAGTCACCGGCCTCGAGAGGACGTCGAGATTCTCCGGAAGGAGCGGGCTGAGAAAGCTCAAAACCACCTCCACTTTCGTATTGGCGAAACGATAGTTCGTGCGCGTGGGCGTCACCTCCAGGTTTTTCTGCGGCAGCGGCTTGACGCTCGCCGGCTCCGCGCCCATCAAGCGAAAGGTCTCGCCGTCGATGCGAATCAAGCTCGTGAGCTTTTGCTCGGCTCCGGTCCAATGGCGGGTGGGGCCATCGGTGAGTTTATCGTTAGCCGACCAGATCGAGAAATACGGCGAGTGCGTAACGAGAGGGACGGACGGCGGGCGGAGCGAGTCGGCACGACCCGATGCAGCCACCCCCAAGGCGACAAGAAAAGCGGGGAACAAATGGAATAATTTCACGGGAGGAGAGAGCCGATCAATGTAGGCTGGCCGGATACGCGCGCGCCAACAAAATACCGCTCCCGCGCCTCTGGCGGACGTCCCGGGACTACGCTCGGGAAGCCTGGCGCATGACCTCGCCTTCGATGACCTCGCGGCGCAGGCTCGTGCCGCGAAGGCGGGCCCACCAAAGCACGATCGGCGAGGCGACAAAGATCGACGAGTAAGTGCCGACGATGACGCCGACCACGAACGAGAACGCAAAGTCGTTCAGGACCGGCCCCCCGAAGAAATAAAGCGCGAGAACGGTCAGGAGAACCGTGCCGCCAGTCAGAATGGTGCGCGAGAGCGTGTCGTTGATGGCGTTGTTCATCAGCATCTGGATGGATCCGGGCTGGCCGGACTTGAGCGCCTCGCGGATTCGGTCGAAGACCACGATCTTGTCGTTGATCGAATAGCCGGCGATGGTCAGGAAAGCGGCCACCATGATCATGGAAAGCTCGCGGCCGCTCAGGGCGAAGATTCCGAGCGTAATGATCAAATCGTGCGCCACGGCGAGCAACGAGCCGAACGCGAAGGACGTCTCGAACCGGAAGCTGACGTATATGAAAATGCCGACCATGCCCAGCACCAGCGCCCATGCGCTTTTCGTGGCGAGCTCCTTGCCGAACACGGGACCGATATGCTCGATCTGCTCGAACTTGGGCGCCGAGCCCGGCAGCGCTTCCGCGAGGCGGGCGCGAATCTGGTTGGCCTTGCCAAAGTCGCTTCGCACGCTGATCAGCTTCCGCCCCGCCACCTGCTCGGCCTGGATGACGCTGTCCTCGAAGCCGGAGCCGGCGAGGGCCTTGCGCACCTGATCCGGCGTGAGATCGCCCTGATAGGAAAACGCGATCATGTCGCCGCCCTTGAAATCGGCATCGAAGTTGGAAGACCCGCGCCAGCTGAAAATGGCCACGCTGAGGATCACCATCGCCGTGGAACCAAGAAGAAAGGGCCTGGCGTTGCCAAGGAAGTCGAACCGCTTGGCCCGGATCAAATGCAGCATCGTGATCCGCTTGATCGCCTTCCAATGGAAAGCCCAATCGAAGCAGGTGTAGGTGACGAGCAGCGACGAGAACATCGAAGCGATCAGGCCGATCGTGAGGGTGAGCGCGAAGCCTTTCACGGGTCCCGACGCCAGCCAGTAGAGGATTCCGGCGGTCAGCAACTGGGTGACGTGAGCGTCGAAAATGGCGCTGAACGCGCGGCTATAGGACGTGTTCACCGCGGCTCGCAGGGATTTTCCGTTGTCGATTTCCTCGCGAAGACGCTCGTAGATCAGCACGTTCGCGTCGACCGCGATGCCCAGGCCAAGGATCAATCCGGCAATGCCCGGCAGCGTGAGGACGCTGTGGAACATGGCCATCGCGCCAAGCACCATGGCGCAGTTGATCAACAGCGCGACGATGGCGACGAAGCCCACGAGGCGGTAGTAGAGGATCATGAAGACCGCGACGAAGAGCAGGCCGCTCATGCTCGCGAGCACGCCGCTGCGGATCGAGTCGGCGCCCAGCGTCGCGGAGACGGTGCGCACGTCCACGATTTCCACGGGCACGCGCAAGGGATTCTCGAGAGCGCTCGCCAGGTCGCGGGCTTCCTTCTCGGTGAAATGGCCGGTGATCTGAGCGCGACCGTTGTAGTGATCCTGCTCCAAAACCGGCGCGGAAATCACCTCGCCGTCCAGGATGATGGCCATCTGGTTGCCTTTATTTTGCGACGCGATCGCGTCGAATTGCTTGGCGCCGTCGCTGTTGAATTCCAGGCTCACGCCCCAACCCTGCTGGTCAAAGAACGGGAAAGCGCGGCTGACGTTTTCCCCGCCCATGTCCGCGCGTCTCGGCACGATAAGCGATTTCCCGGTCGTCTCGCCTTTCAAGTCTTTGCTCTTCTCGACTTTTACGACATAGCCGGGCGGAAGGATCGCCTGTCCCGCCTGGATCTGGCTCAAAAGCTGTTCGGAATCAGGGCGCACGATGGCGAACTCCAGCCGCGCCACGCGCTGCAACTGGTCCTGGGTCTCCTGGGCCGATTCGGCGCCCACGTTGGCGAGCTGGACGAGAATGCGATCGTCGCCCTGCGGGACGATATCCGGTTCGTTGACTCCCATCGCATCCACGCGCTTGCGGATGACCTCGACGGCGCGCTCCTGCAAATCCTTCGTGATGGGATCCGCGCCCGGCTCGCGAACGAGCTTGATCAAAAAGGACGTTCCACCGCGCAAATCCAGGCCGAGGCGGATTTTCTTCTCCGGCGGCATGAAACTATTCACGCAGTAGGCGGTAATGGAAATCGTGAGCACGAGGCCGAGCCAGCGTTTATAGGCGGAGATTTCCGTCGAAACATACCATCCGAAGAGGGCGAGCATCAGCAGCCAAAAGACGAATTCGAGTAAAGGAGACATAAAGGGATCAGGTGCCTTGCCGTGAGGGACGGCATCGATGGAGCGGCAGACAATAGGTCACGGGAAGAGCGCGGCCAAGAAAATTGCGGGCCGGACGTCAGTCGCCTTTTGGGCCGGATCTTTAGGCGGATTTTTCGGTGTCGCGGGTGACCGTGGCAATGGCCGCGCGGTCGAACTCGAGCTTCACATTATCCGCGACGCGCACGAGGACGGTCGTTTCTTTCACATTCGTGACCACGCCGTGGATGCCGGCATTGGTAACGACCTGATCGCCGGTCTGGATGGAGGCGACGAGTTTTTGGTGGTCTTTCGCCTTCTTCTGCTGCGGACGGATGAGCAGGAAGTAGAAGATGACGAAGATAAAAATGAGCGGCACGAACTGCATGATGGGGTTCGGAGCCGCGCCGGCGGGAGTGGCAGCCTGTGCGAGAAGGAAAAGAGCGGTCGAATGCATGGCAAAGCGCGCAGACTAGGAACCCGGGAAGGTCGAGTCCAAGAAAATCGTCACTCCGGGAGGTGGATGCCGTCCTGCCGGAGCGCGGCATCGTAGAGATTTTCGCCGAGGCAGTAACGGTTCAGGAAGGCGCCGATGACCGCCGCGACCATGAGCGCGGGCAGCGCCTGGAGCTGCTGCGTCATTTCGGTGACGATGAGAATCGAGGTGATCGGCGCGCGCACGACCGCGCAAAGGCACGCCGTCATGCCGATGATCGAGAGCATCGTCTGGTCGTCGGCATTCAGACCGATCGCGTGCTGCGCGGCGCCGAAGACGACCGTGCCGGACATTCCGCCGAAGAAAATCAGCGGCGCGAAGATGCCGCCGCAGCCGCCCGAGCCGTAGCAGAAGGTCGTCGCGAGAATTTTGGCGACGAGCAACCACGCCGCGGCGGACCAGACGATCTGGTTTTGCAGCGTGGCGGCAAGATCGCTTTCGCCCAATCCGAAAACGCCCAGCTGCCCGGTGAGCGCAAATGCGCCGACCGCTGCGGCGCATCCGAAAGCCGCGCCGCAGGCCGGACGCAACGCGGGGTGGATGCCGGAGCGCCGGATCCAGCCGCGCAGCCGGAGCGTGGAAAATTGGAAGCCGATGCCGGCGAGTCCCGCGACCAGCGCCACCACCGGCGAGAGCCAGAGCGCGTGCCAGCCGAGCGAAACCTCGCGGCCCAGCGGCAGCGCGGCGTGATCGCCGAGCATGAGGTAGACGATGAGCACCACCAGCGCCGCGGCGAGCAGCGAGCGGCCCGCGAATTTCGCCTGGTTCCGGCCGCCGGCGATTTCCTCGAGCACGAGCGTAACGCCGGCCAACGGACTGTTGAACGCCGCGGCGAGGCCGGCAGCCGAGCCCGCGCAGACGGCATTGAGGCGCCCTTCGCGGGACTCGTGCATCCAGCCGCCGAGCTTGCTTGCGAGCGCGGCGCCCATGTGCACGGTCGGCCCCTCGCGACCAAGGCTGGAGCCCGTGCCGATGGACAATACGCCGCCCACGAATTTCACGAACACGAGCTTCCACGTGAAATTGAGCTCATCCCGACGATACGCGACTTTCACCTGCGGAATGCCGCTGCCGGCGGCCTCCGGCGCGTAACGATGCATCAGCCAGCCGGCCACCAGCGCGCCGCCGACCATGAGGCCGAAAGCGGAAATCGCAAAAGTGGCCAGCGGTCCTTTGACTCCGGCCAACAGAATGTTCGTCTCGATCCAGTCCGCGCTCGCGGCGAAGGCCACGGCCACGAGCCCCGCCATCAGGCCGACGATCGCCGTCGCGAGCAAGGGACGAAGCCCCGCGCCGCTCAATCGTTCATTCGCCATTCACGCTTATAGAACGCGAAAAGATCACGCGTCGATGCCGACGAGCAGGACGTTGGTCGGAATGACCTGCAGAAGCCAGTCGAGGCGTGTAGGCAGCCGGCGCGCGCCTTCCTTTCGGCGGGAGCCCGCGATGAAAAGATCCGCGTCGTTCTGCTGCAAAAAATCGCACATCGCGAAGCCGGTCGTCGAGTGCAGCAGCCGATAGTCGACCTCTCCCTCGAAACCCGACGCCTGATCGACGATGGCGGCGAGCCCCCCTTCGTCGAGATGATCGTCCTGCGAGGCGCGCGCCTGATCGAACGGCGTCACAATGCCGACAAAAACCATTTGTTCCGCTCCCAATCTCGCGGCGAGGTCGCAGGTGCGGTTGAGGAAATCGACATTCGGTCTTTTCAAGTCGACCTCGACCACGACGCGTTTGCATGGCGCGCTTTCTTCCATCGGCTTCGGCATCAGCAGCAGATCGCAGGGAACGCGCTTGAGCAGCTCGTGCGCGACGCCGCCCACGAAATTGCGATGCTCTCCCTCGCGCTCGAGCGCGCCCGCGATCAGCAGGTCGATTTCGTTTCGCGTGCAGGCGGCGATGATCGCCTCGACCGGCGAGTCCGCCACGGACCACAACACGCCGGTGTCGTCGGAACGTTCGAGCTTTTCCAGCGCCTCGAAAAAACGGGCGATGCCGTCGGCGTGTTCCGCCGCCGCATGAATGACGCTCAAGCGGCCTTCAAAACATCGCGCGTAGCGGTCGGCCTCGGAAAGCACCGCAAAAAAACGCGGCGAGAAGGTCGAAGCCACGCCGATGTGTCGATACGCGCCGGACATGGATGGGATGTAATGCCGGAACAGGCACCCGTCATCCGATTTCTGGACCGATGACGGACAATTTTTACGGACGCCCTAAACGCCGGACGATTCGAACCGCCGCATGGCGCTCTGCTTGAGCGCGACGGAGCGATTGATCGCATTCAAATAAGCGCGCGCGCTCGCCTCGATCACGTCGGTGGCCGCACCTTTTCCGGTCACGAGCTGCCCGTCGCCGAAGTCGATCTTGACCGTCACCTCGCCCAGCGAATCCCGGCCCTGCGTGACCGCCTCGACATGGTAGCTCGCCAGCACGCCTTTTCGATCGACGATGCCGTCGACGGCTTGCATCGCCGCATCGACCGCGCCATTGCCGGGGCTCGTGTTTTCCAAAACCTCCCCGCCTTTTTTCAAACGCACGGTCGCGGAGGGAATCGTGAGCGATTCGCTCACCACGCGAATGTAATCCAACGCAAATGTCTCGCCGGCGTTGCCGATGGAGTCATCCACCAGCGCGCTCAAGTCGTCATCGTAGACGAATTTTTTCTTGTCGCCGATTTCCTTGAACCGCGTGAAGACCGCCTCGATCTCGCCGTCGGTCAGGCGAAAGCCGAGATGCTCCAGCCGAGCGACGATCGCATGCCGCCCGCTATGCTTCGTGAGGGGCAGCTCGGTGCCGCCCCAGCCGACTTCCACGGGGTCCATGATCTCGTAGGTCTCGCGCTTTTTCAGGATGCCGTCCTGGTGAATGCCCGAGCTGTGCGCGAAGGCATTCTCTCCGACGATGGCTTTGCTCCGCGCGACCTGCAGGCCGCTCATCCGCGCGATCAGGCGCGAGGTTTTCAAAATTTCCCGGGTCACGATTCCCGAATCGATGCCCTCGTAAAAATCCGGGCGCGTTTTCAGCGTCATCACGACCTCCTCGAGAGCGCAGTTGCCCGCACGCTCGCCGATGCCGTTGAACGTGCCTTCGACCTGCCGCGCGCCGGCCTTGATCGCGGCCAGCGAATTCGCGACCGCCAGTCCCAGATCGTCGTGGCAATGCACGCTGATCACCGCGTCGTCGATGTTGCGGACGTTGCCGCGCAGGTAGGAGATGAGCGCCGCGTATTGCTCGGGCACCGCGTAGCCGACCGTGTCGGGAATGTTCACCGTGGTCGCGCCGGCCTCGATGGCGGCCTGCACGACCTTGGCCAGGAATTCCGGCTCGGTGCGGGAGGCGTCCTCGGGCGAGAACTCGACATCCTTCACCATGGCCTTCGCGCGCTTCACGCCCTCGACGGCCATGCGGATGATTTCCTCCTCGGCCTTCTTCAGCTTGAACTCGCGATGGATCGCCGACGTGGCCAGAAAGACGTGGATACGGCCGCGCTCGGCGGCGGCTTTCACGGCGGCGCCGGCGGCATCGATGTCTTTCGCCACGCAGCGCGCGAGTCCGCAGATCACCGGGCCCTTGATCTCTTCGGCAATGGTTCTCACCGCCTCGAAATCTCCGTCGCTGATCACCGGAAACCCGGCCTCGATCACATCGACGTTCAACCGCTCGAGCTGGCGCGCGATTTCCATTTTCTCGCGCAGGTTCATCGACGCGCCGGGGCATTGCTCGCCATCGCGCAGCGTCGTATCGAAAATAATTACTTGGTCGGACATAACTTTGGATTGGATTTTCCGGCGGGATTAAAAAAGAGGCGTGGCACTCACCACGCCGCCGGAATCGCGTAGTTATGCCAGGAAATCAGGGCAGAAGAAGGGTAAGTCGGCTTGGGAGCAACCCGAGTCGAAGCGCGAGGAGAGACGTGCACGCGGCTTTTACCATGAGGAACCTTTACTAATCTCGAACGCGGGACGAGGCAAACGGATTTTAAGCCTCCCCGTCGAACAGCGACATCTGGTTCGCGATGGCCGCCATGTCGCGGCGGCGCGTGCGCCCGCTGCTCGTGGCCAGCGTCGGCTTGCCCTCGGCGTTGAGTTCGGACTTCTCGAGATTCGTCAAAATTTCCTTCGCCCGGGCCAGCAGTGAATCCGGCAGACCGGCAAGCCGCGCGACCTGGATGCCGTAGCTCTGGTCGGCGCGGCCGGCCACGATCTTGCGCAGAAAGATGACCTCGTCGTTCCACTCGCGAACGGTCACGCTGAGATTCACGACGCCATCGCGCGTGCGCTCGAGATCGGTGAGCTCGTGGTAGTGCGTCGCGAAAAGCGTGCGGCAGCCGATGACGTCGTGCAAATGCTCGGCCACGCTCCATGCGATGCTGAGGCCGTCGAAAGTCGAAGTGCCCCGCCCGATCTCGTCGAGGATCACGAGACTGTCACGGGCCGCGTTGTGAATGATGTTCGCCGTCTCGTTCATCTCGACCATGAAGGTTGATTGACCGCGGGAAAGGTCGTCGCTCGCCCCGACGCGCGTGAAAATGCGGTCGGTCACGCCGATGTGCGCGCGCTTCGCGGGAACGAAACTGCCGATTTGCGCGAGCAGCACGAGCAAGGCGACCTGGCGAATATAGGTCGATTTTCCAGCCATGTTCGGACCGGTGAGAATCGCAAACTTCTTCACATCCCGGTCGAGCGCGGTGTCGTTCGGAACGAACCGCTCCGCTCCCGCGCGCTGGTCGAGCACGGGGTGCCGGCCTTCCTCGATCTCGATCACGCCGGAGCCGTCGACGACCGGCCGGCAAAAACCGTGCAGCCGCGCGGTCTCCGCAAGCGAGCCGAGCGTGTCGAGCGCGCCCAGCGCCGTCGCCGTCTGCTGGATGCGGGGCAGCGCCTCCAGCACCAGCGCGCGGAGCTTTTGGAAAATCTCGATCTCGATGGCCTTGGAGCGATCGTCCGCGCCGAGGATTTTCCCCTCGATTTCCTTGAGCTCGGGCGTGATGTAGCGCTCGCCGTTCACCGTCGTCTGCTTGCGGTGGTAGTCTTCCGGCACGCTCGCCAGGTTGGCCTTCGTGATTTCGATGAAATAGCCGAAGACCGAGTTGTAGCGGACCTTGAGCGACTTGATGCCCGTCCGCTCGACTTCGCGTTCCTGCAACGCGGCAATCCAATCCTTCCCCTCGCGCGAGGCGCCGCGCAATTCGTCGAGCGCCGGATCGTAGCCGGGGCGGATCATCCCCCCATCGCGCAACAAGGCCGGCGGCTCGTCCACGATCGCCGCCCGGAGCGTGACGCACAGATCATCGAGCGGATCGAGCTGCGCGGCCAGTTCGGCCAGGAGCTGCCCGCCCTCCAGCGCGACAATCTGCTGTCGGACGGCCGGGATGCGTTCGAACGAATCCGCCAGCGCCGCGAGATCGCGGGCGTTGCCGGACTGGCCATTGAGCCGGGCCGACGCGCGCTCCATGTCGCGGATGCCGCCGAGTGTCCCGCGCAGCGCTTCGAAATCCGCGCGCCGCCCGAGCAGACATCCGATCGCGGTCTGCCGCTCACCGATGCCAGCCACATCACGCAGTGGATGCAGAATCCAGCTCCGCAGCGTGCGTGCACCCATCGGCGTTACCGTGCGGTCGAATGCGCCGAGAAGCGTCATTTCGCGGCCGCCGCGCGAGGCGACAAGCTCGAGATGGCTCTGCGTGGAGGCGTCGAGCACCATGAACTCGCTCAACCGGTAGGGTTGCAACCCGCGCAGGTGCGAGGCATTGCGGCGGGGCGGCTTCTCGCTGCCCTCGTCGCCACCCGCGGCCGGCGGCGGATCGTCCGGCGAGGGCGCGGAAGGCGGCGGGTCGCCGTTTTCGTTCTCCTCGGGGAACATCATGCCCTGCCCGTTCTCCTGGGCATACAGCGCCAGCACCGCGTTGATCGGGATGTGGATGGTATGGCCGACGCCGGAGAAGCGGGCCTGGAAGCTGATCCACTCGTTGCCCAAATCCAGGTTGGCCAGCGCCCGCATCGCCAGGTTGAGGATCACCTGGCCGTTCTTGATCACGGGCGCAGGCACCTGCACGCCTTCGCGGTTGGCGTCGATCAGCACGTACGGGGTCAGATCGTTGTCGCTGATCCAGTCGTAGATCGCCCGCAGCAGGTAGGGGCGATTGGAGGTCATCGGGGCAAGGGGCGTGTCGGTACTCATCGCCCACAGCTTACAAGGGAACGCCGCCGACGTCTTCCCGAGGCCCCGCGCCGCCGGGCCGGATCGCAAGATGATGCGCCCCGGCATGCCTCCCGCTCAGAGCGGCGGGCGCATCGCCTTCTCCGCGGCGGTGAGGCTGCGCGCGAAGCCCTGGATATGGGACAGGCGCTCGCC
>JAATET010000115.1 GCA_015655545.1 Chthoniobacterales bacterium
GAGATCGTGCGCTTCATCCGCGAGGAGCTCGATTGCAGCCCACGCGCCGACGAGCTGAATTTGCAGCTCAGCTGAGATATTTCGCCGGCGCGGCCCGGCGGCCCGATTTGTTCGGGGCGCCGGCCGGATTCGATTTCCTCCGTTTTCTCCCGGCGACGGAGATTATTTTTTCGGCAACGTAACCCGGTAGCTCTTCACCTGGCGGGATTCGCGCCGATCGATCACGGTAAGAGTGATCTTCACGGGCGACTTGCCTGCATTGAGCTTGATCTGCCAGTTCTCCCCGCCGCTGAGCTTGATCGGCACTTTTTTGCCGTTCGCGGTTGCCGTGGTTTTTCGAACTCCGTCCCGATCCGACAGCGTTCCCTCGACAATCGCTTTCCGCCCTTTCCAGCGAACCCGAACTTTTTTGGAGAACTCCGTCGGCGAATTCACCGCAGGCGTGGGCGTGGGGGTGACCGTTGGCTCCGGCGTCGGCTCCGGTGTTGGGAGCGGAGTCGGCTGTGGCGTCGGCTGTGGTGTTGGCTGTGGTGTTGGCTGTGGTGTTGGCTGTGGTGTTGGCTGTGGCGTTGGCTCCGGTGTTGGCTCCGGTGTTGGCTCCGGTGTTGGCTCCGGTGTTGGCTCTGGTGTCGGCTCCGGTGTTGGAGTCGGCGTGGACGTGCCGCCGTTGTCCGTGACGCTGAAGTTATCCCATACCGGCCGCCGGTCCGTTCCTCCCAACCCCACTTTGCCGCTGCTCAACCCGGGCGTTTCCGTCACGCTCAGAATCGTCGTTCCTCCCGCCGTGAACTTCAGCGTCCCCGACCCGACTTGCACCTCCCAGTTCTGCAGGCTGGCCCCGGCCGCGATTGACACCCCAGCCCCCGCCGCTCCCACCTGGCTGATCGTTCCTCCGATCCGCTTCTGGAACTTGCTCGCGCTCCCATCCACGTTGAGCCGATACCAGTTATTTGCGTCCTGGTAGAAGAAGTAGATGTAAAATGTTCCCGTTCCATCCAACGCTCCCACATCCACTTTGATGGTCGCCGCCGTTCCGTGGGTCGAGCTGTTGTTCACCGTCACGTGGTCGTCCTCCACGCTCCCTCGATACCATTCCAAACGCGCGTTCTGCTCGCTATACAATGGCACGTTCTCTCCGTTGGTGAAGTTCGTCTCCGTCCAGCCGCTGTAGTTCGTCCCCTCGTTGTTGTCGAAAGTGTCGCTCGCGATCACGCCCGCCGGCAGCGCGGGCGCGACCGGATAGCCGTAAAACTCGACTTCCGAGACATTGCAATAGCCGTTCGCCGGCGAGAGATAGCGCACGTAGGCGAACGCCTTCGTATTGTGAACCGCCACGGCGAAATAGTCGCTCATCGCCGGGATTGCCAAGTCGGTATACAGCGTTTCCGCATCGCTGAAATCCGCATTGTTCGCGCCCTGGAATTTTCCGCCCAGCATCCGCGACTGCAAGCCCGAGGTGCTGTTTCGTGGGCTGTAACGAATGCGTGTGATCACCGATTTTCCGCCGCTCAAGGCGAGTCCCGCCCAGGCGCCGCTCGCGGTCGGCGCATCGAAATATGTCGTAAGATCTCCGTCGAAGACCTTGAGCTTCGTGTCACCCGTGCCGCCGCTGTGGGACCCGTCGGTTCCGATGACCGCGCCGTCCAGCTTGGCGGAAGACGCGGGCTCGGGATACCCGTTGAACTCGACCTCCGCGACGTCGCAATAGCCGTTCGTCGGAGAAAGATAGCGCACGTAAGTGAACCCCTTCGGAGTGTGGATGGCGACGGTCGTGTAGGCGCCGATCGGCGGCGTATCCGCGATGGTGTAGAGCGTCACCGCGTCGCTGAAATCCAGCTTCGTCGCGCCCTGGAATTTCCCGCCGACCATCCGCGCCGGTCCGCTCGCATCGTCGCTGCGTGGGTAGTAACGGATGCTCGTGATCACGGATTTCCCCCCGCTCAGCTTCAGGCCCGCCCAGGCGCCGCTGGCCGTGGGCGCATCGAAATACGTCGACACCGAGCCGTCGAAGACCGCGAGCTTCGTATTCTCCGTTCCGCCATTCAGCGAGCCGTCGGTTCCGATAATGGCTCCGGTGAGTTTTTGTGCCGCTGGCAGATAATCATCCAAAGGCGTCACCTGCGTCAGGGCCACCGCAGCCGAGCAATTCCAGGAGGTCATCACGCCGTCCGGCGTCGGCGTGGCCCATTTTTGCCAGATGAGATTGTCTGCCGCACGCCGCTGGCTCCATGCGGAATCGGCATTTGTCCGCAGGAAAGGCAGATAATCGGCGGCGAGATCGCGCTGGACCATGAACCTCGCCAGCCAGCGCGCGAAAATCCCGTCGAATCCGGCCACGTCGCCGTCACCGTATTGCGGGAGGATGCGGTAGCCTTCGGGAGAGGCCGTTCCCATCGCCAGGCCATACTTCGCGGCCAGCGCCGCGTTGGTCACGTCCCCAAGGAAGTTCGCGGTGGCAATGAACGTGCCCTGATTGTAGGTGGTGGCGCCATGGTTCGTCAGCGTGTCGAACACGCCGCCCGTCGAGGCGTTGTAAAGATTGGCCTTGCCCCAATCGTAGATGGTCTGGCAGGTCGTGAGATAAGTGGCGTCGCTGAGCGTCTGATAAAGAAGATAGCTCACGATTCCCGCCGGGAAATTCACGCAGGAATTCTTGGACGTCTTGTCGGTGCTCCACCACATCCCGCCTCCACCCGCGGTATCCCAGGCGCGGGCGTAGGTCGTGTCGAAATTGCTCTTCGCGATCGTGCGAAACGTGGTGTTTCCCGTGAACTGATACGCCCGCAGAAAGGCAATGCACGCCCACATGATGTCGTCGTTGTAGTCGTTCCAGCTCCAGTTCGTGCCATTGGTATTCGTAAAGCCATTGCAGAGCTCGGTGATCATCTCCAGATGCCGCGCGCTGCCGGTCCGCTCGTAAGTGTCGAGGAGGGTTTCGATCTCTTCCGCCTGGGTCCAGAACGACGAGGCCGCGGTTGATCCGGTCTTGTCGCGATAATAACCCCGGGTTCCCTGATCGATGTAAAAAGTCGTATTGAATGCATCGGCCACCGTGTCGGCATTCCAGGCCGCGGACACCGCAGGCGTGGACCACAAAAAGAAGGTCGCCACGGCGACGGTCGCGCCATGGCGAAAAAACCGGCATTTCTTTCGGGGAAAAACTCTCACAATCATTCTGGTCGACCGTCTGCGCGTCGGTCGTGGGGAATCGGGGTGCCGAAGAGTCGAAGAAAATTCCCCGCTTTTCCATCTAAATTTCAAACCGGCGGCCGATCTCCCGACCTTCGCTTCCGGAAAAACGCGCAGAAACGCATTTTTCTCCCGTGTCGCGCGCCTTCTCTGTGGTTTAATCCCGCCATGACGATCTTCGAAAAAATCATCGCCCGCGAGATCCCCGCTGACATCGTCTTCGAGGACGACCAATGCCTGGCCTTCCGCGACATCCATCCGCAGGCTCCCGTCCACGTCCTGCTGGTGCCGAAGCGCGTCATTCCCCGCCTCGGCGTCTGCACCTGGGACGACGCCACTCTGCTCGGCCACCTGCTCGTGAAAGCCGGCGAGCTCGCCACCATGCTCGGCCTCGCCGAAAGCGGCTTCCGCATCGTCATCAACCATGGCGCGAACGGCGGTGAAACCGTTCCCCATTTGCACCTGCACATTCTCGGCGGTCGCGCGCTGACCTGGCCTCCCGGCTAGGAAAGGCAGAAGGATGAAGTAAGAATGCAGACGTTGGATTTCTGCCTTCTCAATTCTAAATTCCTCCTTTCCCCATGTCGCCGACGCTCACCACGATCCTGCTGCTCGCCGTCTCGAACGTCTTCATGACCTTCGCGTGGTATGGTCATCTCAGGCATGTCAAAACCTGGCCGCTGATGCTCGCCATCGCCGTCAGCTGGGGCATCGCTTTTTTCGAGTATCTCGCGCAAGTCCCCGCGAATCGTCTCGGGTCCACCGTGATGTCACTCGCCCATCTCAAGATCTTGCAGGAAGTCATCACGCTGGCGGTGTTCGTGCCCTTCGCCATGTTTTACATGCAGCAGCCCTTCCGGCTCGATTTCATCTGGGCCGGCCTGTGCCTCGTCGGCGCGGTCTATTTCGTTTTCCGCGGCGCATGAATCGCTTTCTCCGTCTCACGATCGCGATCGCGAAGGGCCTCGCCTTTCATCAGCGGCAGCGGCGCAGCGCCATGTTTTCGCTCACTCTCGCCGCGCTCGCCATGGTCTTTTTCGGCACATTTCTGCTCTGGAGCTTCTTCGTTACCCATCCGCTGTTCTTCGCGCTATACTGGCTCGCCTGCCTGTGGCTCGTGATTTGCGTGCTCCTGCTGGCAATTTACGATTTGCTGATCGTCGTGCGTCGCGGCCGCGAGGAACACGCCGCCGCACGCCGGAAATTTTTCAAAGACATCGACTGACCCATGTTCAAAACCCGCGAAAAAATCGAGGCCGACGAGCACCTCGCGCTCGCGCCTTACGCCTGCAAGTCCGACGAATCCTTCGGTCGAGCCCACCGCGAGACGCCGCATCCCTACCGCACCGCCTTCCAGCGCGACCGCGCGCGCATCGTCCACAGCGCCGCCTTCCGCCGGCTCGACGGCAAGACGCAGGTTTTCCTCAACGGCACCGGCGACCACTTCCGCACCCGCCTCACGCACACCATCGAGGTCGCCTCCGTCGCGCGCACCATCGCCCGCGCGCTCGCTTTGAACGAGGACCTCACCGAGGCCATCGCCCTCGCGCACGACCTCGGCCACACGCCGTTCGGCCACAGCGGCGAGCAAACGCTCGACCATCTCATGCGCGCGCAC
>JAATET010000079.1 GCA_015655545.1 Chthoniobacterales bacterium
TGATCGGTTTCACGTCGCGCAGGCAAACCACCGGGACGTGGCGATGGGACGGGGCTCGCGGGGGGTGGGAAATTGTGCGCATCGGCTGCACGCGCAACGATCATTGCAAGGTCTCCACCTCCAGCGATGGGTGGCAGGGGTACGCGATCGATCCATTCGACGCAGGCGCCTTCCACCGATACTGGGATGCCGTCGTCGAACCGCTCATCACCGACGCCGGACGGCTTGCGGGATCGACCTTGAAATCCCTCCATACCGACAGCTGGGAGGTCGAAGTCGCAAACTGGACGCCGACGCTTCGCGAGGAATTCCAGAAGCGCCGCGGCTACGACCTCCTGCCTTACCTGCCCGTGTTCGCCGGGCGCATGGTGGACGACCGCCCAACGACGAACCGATTCCTCAACGACCTCCGCCGCACGATGGGCGATCTCGCGATCGCGAACCATTACCAGCCGTTCATCGACGGCGCGCACCGGCACGGCATGACCATCCATTGCGAGTCGGGCGGCCCCCACGCGGTGCCGATCGACTCGCTGCAATGCCTGGGAATGGACGATATCCCGATGTCGGAGTTCTGGGCGCGCTCGTGGAAACATCGCGTGCGGGACAGCGATCGCTTTTTCGTCAAGCAGCCCGCGTCCGCCGCGCACACCTACGGCCGGGGCCTCGTCGCGGCCGAGGGTTTCACGACGATCGGCCCGCACTGGCAGGAAACCCTCTGGGACAACCTGAAGCCCAGCTTCGACCGCGCAGCCTGCGAGGGCCTCAACCGGCTGTTCTGGCACGCATTCGTTTGCTCGCCCGCCTCGATGGGCGTGCCCGGGCAGCAGTATTTCGCCGGCACACACCTCAACCCGAACGTCACGTGGTGGAAGCTGTCCGCGCCGTTCTTCGCCTACCTCAACCGCTGCCAGTTTCTGCTCCAGCGCGGACGTTTCGCGGCCGACGTCCTCTATTACTACGGCGACCATGTCCCGAACTTCGCGCAGCTCAAGGTGTCCGATCCCGCGCACGTGCTTCCCGGCTATGACTACGACGCAACCACCGCGCAGGTCGTTCTCGAGCGCCTCTCCGTGCGCGACGGCCGGCTCGTCCTGCCCGACGGAATGAGTTACCGCCTGCTCGTGCTGCCGAACCGGACCGAAATTTCGCTGCCCGTGCTTCGCAAGGTCAGCCAGCTCGTGCGCGACGGGGCCACCGTGATCGGGCCGAAACCCCAGCGTGCGAGCAGCCTCAGCGGCCAGCCGCATAGCGACGCCGAGGTGGCGAAGATCGCGGACGAACTCTGGGGCGCGCAACCCGAACCGATTCGGAGCGTCGGCAAGGGCCGGGTCATCACCGGCCGCACCGCCCGCGAAGTCCTCCTCGCCGACGGCGTGCCGCCCGATTTCGAAGGCCCCGCCGCACTCGACTATATTCACCGCACCGATGGCGGCGCAGATATCTACTTCGTCGCAAACCAAAAGCCCGACGCGCTCACGGCGGACTGCGTGTTCCGCGTCGACGGCAAGACTCCCGAGCTCTGGGATCCCCTCACCGGCGCGATCCGCGACCTGCCGCGCTACGAGATCCGGGACGGCCGCACCACGGTTCCGATCGAATTCTCGCCTTACGGGTCATGGTTCGTCATCTTCCGGCGACCGGTCGGGCCGGAGAAAGGCCAGGGTGAAAACTTTCCGCAGTTCGCCGAAGTCCAGACGCTCACGGGGCCCTGGAAGGTCAGCTTCGATCCGAAATGGGGCGGGCCGGAACGCGTGGAATTCCCCGAGCTTGTCGACTGGACGAAACGCCCGGAACCCGGCATCCGCAACTACTCGGGAACCGCGGTCTACCGCAAGACCTTCGATGCCCAGCCGGGCGCGACCACGCTCGACCTCGGCGACCTGCGCGAACTCGCCTCCGTGCGGCTGAACGGCAAGCCCGTCGGCGTGCTCTGGGCCAAGCCTTTCCGCGCGGACGTCCGCAATCTGCTCAAGCCCCGAGGCAACGAACTCGAAATCGAAGTCGTCAACTTCTGGCCGAACCGCGTGATCGGTGACGCAGCGTTGCCCGTAAAAAAACGCTTCACGCAGACGAACATTCTTCGTCTGAATGCCGACACGCCGCTTGTTTCCTCCGGACTTTTCGGCCCGGTGCGCCTCCTCCGCGAAACGAAATAAAATCCCGGAACGCGGCAGACTTTTCGTGCCGATCCCAAATTCCAATCGCCGCGCACACGCGGTTTCCCTTGACACCACAAGATATTGGGTCAGTCTCCGCAAAACACGCCCGCGCGATACAAGATGCGTTGCCCCAAGTGCGGTTCTCTCGAAGATAAAGTCATTGATTCCAGGCTCTCCAAAGAGGGTGGATCGATTCGCCGACGCCGCGAATGCCTCGACTGCGAGACCCGTTTCACCACCTACGAGGAAATCGAGCGCCTCGAACTCCGCGCCATCAAGCGCGACGGCCGCCACGAACCCTTCGACCGCCACAAGCTGCAAAACAGCTTCATCAAGGCCTGCGAGAAACGCCCGATCAGCATCGACGACATCGAGCGAAGCGTGGGCGAGGTCATCGGCGAACTCGAGGCCGGCAACGAACGCGAGATCACCACGAAGAGCATCGGCCTGAAGGTCATGGAAAAACTCCACCTGCTCGATCCCGTGGCCTACGTCCGCTACGCGTCGGTCTATCGCGAATTTCAGGAAATCGGCGACTTCATCGAGGAAATCCAGTCGTTCGAACGCCGCGGCGTCAAGACCACGGCCCAACCCGAGCTCTTCACGGCATCATGATCGCATTCAAAGACGACACTCCGATGGTCCGATTCGACGACGGCCACATCATGAGCTTCGAGAATCAGTGGCTGTCCGAAGGCCTCGCCCGCGCCGCGGCCCGCGCCGGCTACAAGAAATGGTGGCTCGCCGAACACGTCACCGAGACCGTCGCCGCCTACCTCCGCAACGATTTCAACTCCCCCGCCGTTTCGCTGCCACAGCTTCGCACCGCCGTCCAATCCGTCCTCCAGGTCATCGGCTACGCCGACGTCGCCACGCACTTCGAGCCGCTCCCGCCGCCGGTGCGCCTGTCGCTGGCCGCCCTCGCCCGAGAGGCCGGCACCGGCTACGAGCTGTTCTTCTTCCGCCTCCTGCAAAACCGCCTGCGCGACATCGCCGACTCTTCATCGATACGCGTCGAGCTCTTCGACCTGCAGCCCTGCGTGAAACTTCTCCGCAGCGCAAAAAA
>JAATET010000019.1 GCA_015655545.1 Chthoniobacterales bacterium
AGGGCTCCGTCCGCCGCGCGAAATTGAATTACCTCCGCGACCGCAAGGGCAAGTCCGCCACCACGGTCAAAGAAAAAGCCGATACCCGGGCTCCCCGGGCCTAACCGCCCACCTGCGGCCGGGACCAGGATGCCCTGCTCGCTCCAACACGAGCGCGAATTTCACCGACGGGGCATTTTTCCCGTCGCCGGCATCGATGAAGCCGGGCGCGGCCCATTGGCCGGCCCAGTCGTGGCGGCAGCTGTCATCCTGCCGCTCAAGTTCAAGGCCCGCGGCCTGAACGATTCGAAAAAGCTCACCGCCGCGGGGCGCGAGGAGCACTACGCGCGCATTGTCAACGACTCTGCCGTCGTCTGGGCCGTCGCCGTGCGCCACGCCGACACGATCGATCGCATCAACATCCTCCGCGCCACGCACGAAGCGATGCGCGACGCGGTCTCCGCACTTCTTCTTCCCGCCGTGCACGCGCTCATCGATGGCTTGCCCGTGCGCCCCTTTCCCATCGAGCATACGGCGCTCGTCGGCGGCGACGGGCTCAGCCTGAGCATCGCGGCGGCGAGCGTGATCGCAAAAGTCGCCCGCGACCGCATGATGCATGAGCATGCGGCCACCTGGCCGGAATACGGATTCGAGCGCCACAAGGGCTATGCAACCCGCGAACATCTCGCTAGCCTGCGCAAGCATGGGCCCTGCCCCATTCATCGCCGCAGTTTCGAGCCGGTGGCGCAGCTTTCGCTCGCGCTTATTTAAACCTGCCGGCGCGACGCATCTTGTCCTGGGCCGTCACGGCGAACGACTGGCCGCGCGCCACCTCTCGCGCCACGGCTACAAAGTGCTGTATCGCAACTTCCGCGGTGTCAAAGGCGGCGAGATCGATCTTGTCTGCCGTCACGGGGAAACCCTCGTCTTCGTCGAAGTCAAAACACGCACCAGCGAGGACTTCGGCCGCCCCATGGATGCCGTGGATGGCAAAAAACGCCTCCGTATCGTGAAGGGCGCGATGGCGTGGCTGCGCATGCTCGATCTGCCCGATCTCGTCTTTCGCTTCGACGTCGTGGAAGTTCTGGTTTCCGAATCCGTCGAGATTCGCGTCATCGAAAACGCCTTCGGCCTGCCGTCGAACTACTATTACTAGCTGGACTCGGCGCGCTTCCATGAATATCGCCCCATCGCAAAGCACGCATGTAGGGCTTTGACGCGTATAACGATTTCCTCTATCGCTATTCCATGCAGCTATCCATGCGCACCGACTATGCTTTGCGGGCGCTCTTCACCTTGGTCGAGCACTACGGCGGGCAACCCATCCCGATCGCCGAGCTCGCCCGCCGCAACGACGTCCCGAAGCGCTTCCTCGAGCACATCATGCTCGACCTCAAGGAACGCAGCTGGGTCACCAGCACCGCCGGCAAACGCGGCGGCTACGTTCTCGCGCGCAGTCCCGAGCGGATCACGATGGGCGAGGTCGTTCGACATTTCGACGGCTACCTCGCGCCGATTGCGTGCGTCTCCGTCACCGATTACAAACGCTGCTCCCAGGAATCCGTCTGCCGCTTTCGTCGGGTGATGCTCCAGTCGCGCAACATGGTCGCCCGTCTCATGGACGAGGCCACCCTGGCGGATGTCATGCGCGGACATCCGGTGTCGGATCGCGAGATCTCGATCCAGCAAAACATCGACGGCGACGGCATCTAATCCATTGTCCTCCAACGCTATGACATTCTCTTTGCCCTCAATAACGACTATGTTAATCGTTTTTCGTTGACCTGTTCTTTTCAGCCGCTACTTTTGACCCGCTCCCACCGACTTCAACACTCATCCTCACCTCATGAAATCGATTCTTTTCGCAGCGGCAGCCGTCCTCGGCACTTCTGCCTTCCTCACGAATGCCGCCGCCCAGACGACCATTTTGAATGTCTCGTATGATCCGACGCGCGAGCTCTATTCCGAATACAACGCCGCCTTCGCGAAGCATTGGAAGGAAAAGACCGGCCAGGATATCAAGATCGACGCATCACACGGCGGCTCCGGCAAGCAGGCCCGCTCGGTCATCGACGGCCTTCCCGCGGACGTCGTCACGCTTGCGCTCGCCTACGACATCGACTCGCTCGCCGCGAAGGGCAATCTCCTTCCCGCCGATTGGCAAAAACGCCTCCCGCACAACAGCTCGCCCTACACCTCGACGATCGTTTTCCTTGTTCGCAAAGGCAATCCGAAGGGCATCAAGGATTGGCCGGATCTCATCAAGGGCGACACGCAGGTCATCACTCCGAATCCTAAAACTTCCGGCGGCGCCCGCTGGAATTACCTCGCGGCCTGGGCCGATGCATTGAAGAAAAACAACGGCGATGAAGCGAAGGCGCAGGAATTCGTCGCCGAGCTCTTCAAACACGTGCCCGTCCTCGACTCCGGCGCCCGCGGTTCGACCGTCACCTTCACCGAGCGCGGCATCGGAGATGTCCTCCTCGCCTGGGAAAACGAAGCCTACCTCGCGCTCAAGGAGAAACCCGACGCATTCGAGATCGTCACACCTCCGCTCAGCATCCTCGCCGAGCCTCCCGTCGCCGTGGTGGACAAAGTCGTCGATAAGCGCGGCACGCGCGAAGTCGCGACTGAATACCTCAAATATCTCTACAGCCCCGAAGGTCAGGACCTCGCCGGCAAAAATTTCTACCGCCCGATCGAAGACGCCGCGAAGGCCAAATACGCCCGGCAGTTCGCCGAGACGAAACTCGTCACCATCGACGATACCTTCGGCGGCTGGAAAAAAGCCCAGGCGACGCATTTCGCCGATGGCGGAACGTTCGATCAAATCTACAAACCCACCGGCAACTAAAACCATCCCCATGGCCTACTTCCAAAACGTCATCGACAGCGTCGGAAAGACGCCACTCATCCGGCTCAACCGCATCGCCGCCGGTTCGCCCGCGACGATCGCGGTGAAAGGCGAGTTCTTCAATCCGCTCGGCAGCGTGAAGGATCGCATCGGCGCCGCGATGATCGAAGCCGCGGAAAAAGACGGCCGCCTCACACCCGGCACCACGATCATCGAGCCGACCTCCGGAAACACCGGCATCGCGCTCGCCTTCGTCGCCGCCGCAAAGGGCTATCCACTCATCCTCACCATGCCCGAGAGCATGAGCCTCGAGCGCCGCACGCTGCTTGCCATGCTGGGCGCGAAGCTCGTCCTCACGCCTGCCGCCGAAGGCATGAAAGGCGCCATCGCCCGCGCGGAGCAGCTCCACGCCGAGCTCGACCATTCCTGGATCCCGCAGCAATTCAACAATCCCGCGAATCCCGAAGTCCACCGCCGCACGACCGCCGAGGAAATCTGGGCCGACACCGACGGCAAGGTCGATGTCCTCGTCTCCGCGGTCGGCACCGGCGGCACGATCACCGGCGTCAGCGAAGTCCTGAAATCGCGCAAGCCCGGCTTCCTCTCCATCGCCGTCGAGCCAAAAGACTCGCCCGTCATCACGCAAACTCGCAACGGCGAACCGCTCAAGCCCGGCCCGCATAAAATCCAGGGCACCGGCGCCGGCTTCGTGCCGAACAATCTGAACGTCGCCATCCTCGACGACGTCATCACCGTGAGCAACGAGGACGCGATCGACACCGCCCGGCGCCTCGCCACCGAGGAAGGCATTCTCGTCGGCATCTCGACCGGAGCCAACGTCTGGGCCGCGATCGAGATCGCGAAGCGGCCGGAATACGCCGGCAAGCTCATCGTCACCATCGGCTGTAGCACCGGCGAACGCTACCTCAGCACCGCGCTCGCCGAAAAAGCAAAGAACGAGCTGCTCGCCTCGCAACCCGCATAAAATCAAAAGCCATTCGATCCAAGCGGGCCCGGACCAGAAAAGTCCGGGCCTCCTCTTAACCAGATGAAATTTCCCGCCGCCATTTTCGCCCTTCCGCTCATCGCCACCTTGCACGCCGCGCCGACGACGCTGCTGAACGTCTCCTACGACGTGACGCGGGAATTTTACCAGGAATACAACGCCGCCTTCACGAAGCATTGGGACGCGGAGAAAAAAACCGGAATTCAAATCGACCAATCCCACGCCGGCTCCAGCAAACAAGCCCGCGCCGTCGTGGACGGTCTCGCCGCGGATGTCGTGACCATGAACCAGGACTCCGATATTCAACTCATCGCCGACGCCGGCCTCATCGCGAAGGATTGGCGCTCACGCCTGCCCGACCACGCCGCGCCTTACACCTCGATCATCGTTTTCCTCGTTCACCAGGGAAATCCAAAAGGCATCCGGGACTGGAGCGACCTCGCGAAACCCGACACGCAGGTCATCATCCCCAATCCCAAAACCTCCGGCAACGGCCGCTACAGCTACCTCGCCGCCTGGCTCTACGCCAAAGCCGCCGGTAGCGACCCTCAGCAATTCGTCACCGCGCTTTTCAAAAACGTCCCTCTGCTTCCCGCCGGCGGCCGCGATGCGACGACTGCTTTCGTCCAGCGCGGCATCGGCGACGCGCTCCTCACCTTCGAAAGCGAGGCCTTGCAGATCACGAACACGTTCGGCGCCGGCCAATACGAAATCGTCACCCCGACTTCCAGCATCCTCGCCGAGGCCCCCGTGAGCGTCGTGGACAAGGTCGCGGACAAACACGGCACCCGCGAAGCCGCCACCGAGTATCTAAAATATCTCTGGTCCGGCGAGGGCCAGCAGCTGGCGGTGAAGCACTTCTTCCGCCCCCGCTCGCAAGCCCTGCTCGCCGCCAACACCGCGCTGTTTCCGAAATTGAAACTCGCCACCGTGGACGAAGCCTTCGGCGGCTGGAGCGAGGCTCGGAAGCATTTCAAGGACGGCGGCACTTTCGACGCCATCTACCAACCCGCAAAACCCTGACGATGCTCGTGAAAGCCGAAACCAGTCGCCTGCGCGAGCGGCGCAACGTGCGCGAGCTCATCCGCCCGATCGAGGAGCTCGCCCGCGGCTCCCAGCATCTTTTCACCGCCCACCTCGAGCTCTCCGGCTCC
The DNA here is from genome assembly GCA_015655545.1 of Chthoniobacterales bacterium. GTDB lineage: Bacteria > Verrucomicrobiota > Verrucomicrobiia > Chthoniobacterales > JAATET01 > JAATET01. The sequence goes on from JAATET010000019.1 coordinate 4,994, forward strand.
CTGGGCGAGCGCGTCACCGTCCCGCGATTTCTTTTCGCCGGCCCCGGCTCCGGCGGCGCGAGCTTCCTGCGCCTCGGCATCTTCGGCGGGCTGCACGGCGACGAAGCCGCGAGCGTGCTCGGAGTCATCGCCTTCATCGAGCAGCTCCATCGCGACCCGGAGCTCGCTCGCGGCTACGAGCTTTTCATCTATCCCATCTGCAATCCCACCGGCTACGCCGACGACACGCGCTGGTCGCGCAACGGCGTCGATCTGAACCGCCAGTTCTGGCGCGATTCCGCCGAACCCGAAATCGTCCTCCTCGAGCGTCAGCTCGTGAATCTCGCCTTCGACGGCATCGTCGCGCTGCATTCCGACGACACCAGCGCCGGGCTCTACGGCTTCGTCAAGGGCCACGCGCTCACCCGTCATGTGCTCGAGCCCGCACTCGTTCGCGCGTCCACCGTGCTGCCGCGGAATTTCGACAAGAGCATCGACAACTTCCAGGCCAACGAAGGCATCATCGACAGCGGCTACCCCGGCGTGCTCAGCGCGCCACCCGCGCAGCATCCGCGGCCGCTCGAGATTGTCTTCGAAACCCCGCAGCTCGCCCCCATCGACCAGCAGACCGAGGCCCACCAGCTCGCTTTGGAGGAAATTCTGCTTCGCTTCCGCGCCACGATTTCCGAGGCTCAATCGATCTAGTAGTGGGAAAGCGATTCATATTACCCGGCTTCGGACTGACGTTGGGATACACGCTCGTGTATCTCACCCTCATCGTGCTCGTGCCCCTCAGCGCGCTGTTCCTCAAAACCGAATCCGGCGGCTGGCAGCACTTCTGGAATACGATCACCAGCCCGCAAGTCGTCGCGTCTTACAAGGTGAGCTTCGGCATCTCGCTCATCGCCGCGCTCATCAACGGCGTCTTCGGCGTCATCGCCGCCTGGGTGCTCGTCCGCTACCGCTTTCCCGGCCGCCGCCTCCTCGACGCCATCGTCGATCTTCCCTTCGCGCTGCCCACCGCCGTCGCGGGCATTGCCCTCACCACGCTCTACGCGCCGAACGACTGGATCGGCCACCTCTTCGCCTACAACCAGCCGCTCGGCAGCTTCATCAGCCCGCAAACACCCTTCGGCGCCTGGCTCGCGACGCAAGGCTGGGCCAAGGATTTCCTCGGCCGCGAAGGCCTGCGCATCGCGTTCAGCCAGCTCGGAATTTTCATCGCGCTCACGTTCATCGGCATGCCCTTCGTCGTGCGCACCGTTCAGCCAGTCATTCAAGATCTGCATCTCGATGTCGAGGAAGCTGCGGCCTGCCTCGGCGCGACCCGCCTGCAGGCCTTCACGCGCGTGATCCTGCCCGGCCTGCTGCCAGCCATCTTCACCGGCGTCACGCTCGCCTACGGCCGCGCGGTCGGCGAATACGGCTCCGTCATTTTCATCGCGGGGAATCTTCCTTTTAAAACCCAGATCACGCCTGTGCTCATCGTCTCGAAACTCGAGGACTACGACTACTCCGGCGCCGCGGGACTCGGCTTCGTCATGCTGCTCGCGTCGTTCGTCATTCTTCTGCTCAGTAACGGATTCCAGGCTTGGGACAACCGCCGGAGGGGCGTCGCTTAAGATCATGGCCGGAGCCATCAGCAGTTTTCCGACCGCAGCCAGCCTGAATCAGCCGATCCGGGCGACCTCGGAGCCGTGGTTCGTAAAGGCGGTCCTCATCGGCATCGTCTTCGCGTTTTTCACGCTGTTTCTTTTCCTGCCGCTCGTCGTCATTTTTCAGGAAGCCTTCGCCAACGGCACCGCGGTCTTCTTCGCGGCCTTCAGCGACGAATATACCCAACACTCCATCCGGCTGACCCTCCTCACCGCCGCCATTGCCGTCCCGCTGAATACCATCTTCGGCCTCTCCGCCGCCTGGGCGCTCACGCGCTTCGATTTTCGCGGCCGCTCGCTCCTCATCACTCTCATCGATCTGCCGCTCTGGGTCTCGCCCGTCGTCGGCGGCTTGATCTACGTGCTCATCTTCGGAGCCAAAGGCTGGTTCGGCCCGTGGCTCTATCCCGATGCCGACATGCTTGCGCATAGCGCGATCGCCCGGTTCCTCGACGCGCACAGCTTTCACATCATCTTCGCCGTGCCCGGCATCGTTCTCGCCACGACTTTCGTCACCTTCCCATTCATCGCCCGCGGCCTCATTCCGCTCATGCAGGAGCAAGGCACGAAGGAAGAGGAAGCCGCACTCAGCCTCGGCGCGAACGGCTGGCAGATTTTCTGGCGCGTCACCCTGCCGAAAATCAAATGGGGCCTGCTCTACGGCATCATTCTTTGCAACGCCCGCGCGATGGGCGAGTTCGGCGCGGTCTCCGTGGTCTCGGGCCATATCCGCGGCCAGACGAACACCATGCCGCTCCAGATCGAGATCCTTTACAACGACTACAACTCCCCTCGCTCCGCGGCTTTCGCGCTCGCCTCGGTGCTCTCCGTCCTTGCACTGATCACGCTGATCCTTAAAACATTCGCCGAGTGGCGCGCCGAACGGCAGCTTGCCGAGGCCGCCGCCGCATTCGACTTTCCAGTAAAACGATGAGCATCGAAGTCCGCGACATCACCAAAAAATACGCGCGCTTTCCCGCCCTCGACAACGTCAGCCTCAAGGTCGAAACCGGCGAGCTCGTCGCTCTCCTCGGCCCCAGCGGCTCGGGCAAGACCACGCTCCTGCGCACCATCGCCGGCCTCGATTTTCCCGACGGCAACGCCGGGCGCATCATCTACGACGGCACCGACGTCACCCGGCTCAGCGCCTACAAGCGGCACGCCGGCTTCGTCTTCCAGCACTACGCGCTCTTCAACCACATGAGCATTTTTGAGAACGTCGCGTTCGGCCTCCGCGTGCTGAAGCGCAGCAAGCGCCCGTCGAAGCACGCGATTCGCGAACGCGTGCTTCACCTGCTCGATGCCGTGCAGCTTGCCGGCTACGAGAAACGCCTGCCAAGCCAGCTGTCCGGCGGTCAGCGCCAGCGCGTCGCC
>JAATET010000103.1 GCA_015655545.1 Chthoniobacterales bacterium
CGATCGGCAACGACGCTTAAAAAAGGCGGCACCGCCCGAAAGGCGATTTCATGAGTGCGAAATCGCTGCGCAAGTTCGTCGTCGAGGAATGGCGCGGGCTGCCGGAGAAGCGCGAGGAGCGGCCTCTGGTCGCGGTCTCGTCGGCCATTCAGCAGCTCATCACGCGGCTCGGCCTGCGCGAGCGCATCAACGAAGCGGATATCCAGGGCGCGTGGCGCGAGATCGTCGGCGATTTCCTCGCGCAGCACTCGCAACCGTCGCGCCTCGTGAGCGGCATCCTCCACATCGAAGTGATGCAATCGAGCGTCCGTTACGAACTCGACCGCACGTGGCGCGGGGAAATTCTCCGCAAGCTGCAGGGGCGCTTTGGCAGGAACGCGATCAAGGACATCCGCTTGTGATCCGGAATCTGCTGCTCGATTGGTCGGGGACTTTGGCCGACGACTTCGGTCCGGTGCTCAAAGCTTCGAACGCCATCTTCCGCGACTTCGGCCGGCGCGATCTCTCCACCGAGGAATTTCGCCGCCATTTCCGGCTTCCATTCATGGAATTCTATGCGGAATTCCTGCCCGAGGCCACGCTGGAGGGTCTCGAGCCGCTCTACGAACGCTTCTTTTCCGGGCTGCACGACGAGGTGGAGCTTCTGTCCGGGGCGCGGGAGTTCATCGACTTTTGCCGCCGTTCGGGCCGCCGCATTTTCCTGCTCAGCACGATCAAAGCCTCCCATTTCGACGCCCAGGCGGGGCGGCTCGGCGTGCGGGATGTCTTCGAGCATCCGTATGTCGGCATCATGGACAAACGGGAAAAGATTCGCGAAATCCTCGCCACGCACGGCCTCGATCCGGCGGATACCGCTTTCGTCGGCGACATGGTGCACGACATCGAGACCGCGCGGCATGGCGGAGTCACGAGCGTGGCCGTGCTCACCGGCTTCGATCCGATCGAAAAACTCGCGCCGGCGCAGCACGACGTCATCGTCGCCAACCTGGCCGTCCTGCAAAAGCTCCTCGGCGGCATGACCGTGATCGAGAGCCATCCCGCCTGATTCATGGAAGCGGACTGGATCGAAATCCGCGGCTTGCGCATCGTCACGCACATCGGCGTGCCGGAAGCCGAGCGCGCCGAGCCGCAGCAGCTCCTCGTCGATCTGCGGCTGCGCCCGCTGCGCAATTTCTCACGCATGCCGGATTCGCTCGACGCGACGGTCGACTACTTCGCGGTCGCTCAACGAATCGCGGCGCTTGCCGCGGACCAGTCACGCCAGCTGATCGAGCGATTGGCCGACGATATCGCCACGAGCGTGCTGAAAGAATTCGCGGTGCGGCGCGTGGAAGTCACCGTGCGGAAGTTCATCCTGCCGGAAACGGAGCATGTCGCGGTGCATTGCGTGCGCGAAAGAAACCGTTGACCTGAAGCGCGGTTTTAGTAGTGTCCGAGGTCCGCAAACGCGGGTGTAACTCAGTGGTAGAGTGCGACCTTGCCAAGGTCGATGTCGAGGGTTCGAATCCCTTCACCCGCTCCAACCCTCCATTTCAGAGGGTGAAAGCAGTTTTGTATCCGTCAAAACAGCCAACTCCTAAAGAAAAGTCCTAAAAGCGACGCTGGTTTTTCGCCAATGTCGCGCATGTCGCCGAGCGCCGAAATGTCAGCGGCGGCAAGGAAATTCCAATGCCTTCTACGCGGTGATGCCTGACACCAACGCGTGCCATTGACACCGGCAACCATCTGGCATACGCTTGCCGTATCACGCCATGAGCACGGCAACCCAAGACCCGAGAACGGCATCCGTGCGCGATCTTCGCAACCGCTTCGCGGACGTTTCCAAATGGATCGAGGACGGCGAGGAAGTCACCATTACCCGCAACGGCGCGCCCTTCGCCACACTCGCCCCGGCGCGGCCCGCGAAGCCACGCAAACCCGATTGGGCAGGGTGGTTCAAGAAGCATCCCCCACTTGGAAGGAAGTTGAGCAAGGAGGAAACACAAGCCTTTTACGATGACATGAGGGGCGAGCTATGACCCCGGAGGAAACCCCGGATACCTACGCGGATTCGTCCTTTCTCATTTCCCTCTACTGCGATGACATAAACGCGGAACAGGCCCGCCGTTTCATGGCCCGCAACCCGGCGGCGCTGGCGTTCAATCCGTTTCATCGGCTGGAAGTCCGCAACGGCCTGCGCCTGCGCGTATTTCGGGGAAGCATGACCCCGGAGGAACGCACGGCGGCGTTGCGGCAGATCGAGGAAAACCTCGCCACCGGCAGACTCGTTCACATCCCTATCCCGTGGACGGACGCGCTCCGCAAGGCCGAGCAGTTGAGCGAAGACCATGCCGAGAAGATCGGCAGCCGTGCGGCGGATACCCTCCACGTCGCGGCGGCGAAGCTCGCCAAGGCCCGCCGCTTCCTCTCCTTCGACAAACGCCAGCGCGACCTCGCCACCGCTGCAGGCCTCCACATCAAACCATGACTGCGAAGGCGGCCAAGGCCAGTTCCGGCGCGCCCCCCCGGTCGATGTGATTCAATCCATCAAGCCAAAATTCACGATTTTCTCTCATGATCTCCTTAGGGTTCCGGTTTTTGCTGATAAGAGTAAAACCGACTCGACGCGATAAGACGAAGATGAGGATTTCGGTGACCTTTAACCTAAGAGGTTATTGCCTGTGAAGGGTGATAGAAGTCGATGCCCCGAAACTCAGCCGGGATCTTGATTTCAGCGTCCAGTAGTTTGGCATGTAAAGCCGCGCAGTTCCCCTAAACTCCCCGTTCACCCCAGCTTGAACCCCTTTGAATTTACCAATCACACCGCGGCTGGTATTGCGCCACCGCCCGTAGCCGGAAGCGATCAATTGCCCGTTGTAAAACGAGCGGGAGCGGTAGATGCCATTCCCGTAGAACTTTCCCCATGCGGTCACGACCTGATCCCCGACGCGAATGGCGGTGTAGATCACAAAACCTGCGCTTCCAAGATTTCGGAATCGGATTGCCTGCGTTTCTCGCAATCTGACGCCGTTGAATGTTTCATACCGAACGCCATACCAATTTCCCACGGCGTCACGAGTGAGAGGGGCAGGGTGAAGCGTAGCGCAGCAGGCCAAGCTCAAGAGGACGATTAGTCTCTTCATAGATCGGAAGTCGGAGATAAACTGCCATTTTCTCACATTACGGATATGTAATATCAATATAAATCTTACACATCTGTAATGGTGTTTGCCGCAGCCTTGAGGCGTGGCTCAAAGTCCGCAATCGTTTCTCGACCGGCAGTTCGGAGCTTTTCTCAAATGCTTTATGAAGGAGCACGATTTGAGTTTTGCCGAGATGGCGAAGCGCGCGGGCATCAGCGACGCTTCCATTCATCGCTTAATCAATGGCGATCAGGGAACTTCACTTGCAGCGGTGGAAACCGTGATTGCCAGACTTGATGTCACCCTTGCTGATATTTTTCCGAATCACGTCAGCGAGTTGTCCCCGGCCGATATTCAAAAAGCCAAAGCCCTCCGCATCAGCAAGCGGCGCTAATTCCTAAAGCGTCGGGCGATGTCAATGTCGCAGAAGTCCATTCTATCAGGGTCCGCGAGCGATAAACTGTCGCGACTCGAATCGCGAGTTTGAGTCTCGACCCGCTCCAGCTCCTTTGGAGCCAGCGCTTAAGCGCTTTTTTAGCTCCGCGTGGCCGGCACAATCCGGCTCCCGAGAATCTCGATGGCCTTAAGAGCCTTCGCGTGCGGAAGCGCGGCGACGCTCATTTGCAGCGTGATTCGGGAAAGTCCGCCCAGGGCTTCGCTCACGGAGTGCATTTTTGCCGCGACAGTTTCGGCGTCGCCGATGAACAACGCGCCTGTCGGGCCGCGCAGCGCATCGAACTGCAGCCGCGTTGTCGGAGGCCAGCCTCGCTCCTTGCCGATCTCGGTGAACGTCCGCGCGTAACCCGGGAAAAAATCATCCGCCGCCTGCGGCGTGGTGTCCGCCATGTAACCAAGGCAATGGATGCCCACCTTGAGGCGTTCCCGAGGATGGCCGGCGCGCCGGCCGGCTTCGCGGTAGAGATCGATGAGCGGGCGGAAGCGGTGGGGTTCGCCGCCGATGATCGCCACCATGAGCGGCAGCCCGAGAGTGCCTGCCCGGATGAAGGACTCCGGCGTGCCGCCGACGCCGACCCAGATGGGCAGCGGATTCTGCAGCGGTCGCGGAAACACGCCCTGTCCGGTGAGCGGGGCGTGGTGTTTGCCGGTCCAGCGGACGTGGGTGCTCTCGCGAATCCTGAGGAGGAGATCGAGCTTCTCCGAAAAGAGCGAGTTGTAGTCGGCGAGATCGAGGCCGAAGAGCGGATACGCCTCGGTGAAGGAACCGCGGCCGGCCACGATCTCGGCGCGGCCTTTGGAGAGAAGATCGAGGGTGGCGAATTCCTGAAACACCCGCACGGGATCCGCGGCGCTAAGCACGGTCACCGCGCTGGTGAGCCGGATGCGGCTGGTGCGCGCCGCCGCGGCGGCGAGAATGACGGCGGGAGCCGAATCGACGAAATCGTGCCGGTGGTGCTCGCCGATGCCGAAGACCTCGACGCCGACCTGATCGGCAAGCTCGATCTCCTCCAGCAGATTGCCGAGGCGTTCGGCCGGGCCGAGGATTTCTCCGGTCACCGGGTCCGGAGCCGTGGCGACGAAACTGTCGATGCCGATTTGCATGGTATTTGCCGCCAGTTCGAGGCGGAGCACAACCCTGTCGCCGACCCATGAGCCCGGGCAAGCGATATCCGATCGCACAAACTCGAATTCCGCTTGAAAAGGCCACTCGCTCGACCTCCGCTCCGGAGAACCGGCGAGGCGGGGAAATCCGGGCATGCGTTTGCGAAAAATGTTGCGGATGGCAACGTCTTCACGGGAAGTCTTCGCTTGGAACAATACTTGCGGTGCGAAAGGATTCCGATTTTTCCATCCCGATGAAATTCCCTCTCCCGTCGTTCCGATTTCGGGCTGTGTTTTACGGCCTTATCCTGGCGGCCTGCCTCACTGCGCTGGCCTCGGCGGAAACGCTGCGCGTGGTCAGCTACAACATCGAGGCCGATATCGACGGCGTAACCACACCCCGGGATGGACTCGACACCGTCCTGGAGGCCATCGGGCAGCAGAACGTGAATGGCCTCACCCAGAAGTTCGATATCCTGGCTTTGCAAGAGACCACCAGGAATACCACGACGATCGCGCCCATCGTCCTCGACCTGAACACGTATTATGGAGCCGGCGTCTACGCGATGAGCTCCTACCAGGCGACGGTCAGCCGCAACAATCCCGGCTTCGGCAACGGCCCGAACGGCTTGATCTACAATACCACGACGCTGCAATTGATCGCGTCCGTCGGAATCGGCACGCCGCAGGGGGCGACCAATGGCGAATATCGGCAGATCGTGCGCTACGAATTCCAGCCCGTCGGCGGCACGGAGGCCAACGACTTCTACGTTTACGTGAGCCACATGAAGTCGAGTGCGAGCGGCACGACCGCCGAAGTTCAGCTGGCGCGCAACCGGGAGGCCGCCATCATGCGCAGCGACGTAATGACGCTCTCGCCCACAGCCAGCGTGCTCTATCTGGGCGACTTCAACTTCGCGGCCAGCACGGAGCCCGCCTATCAAACCCTCGTCGCCTCCGGCCAGGGGCAGCTGGTCGATCCTTTGAATGTGTCGAACGACACCCAAAAGTGGACCCTGACTGCATTCAGGGGCGTCATGACGGACTCCACTTCCGCGCTCCGCGGTCGCACCGATATCCAGTTCATGTCGCAGGATGTCTACGACGGCACCTCATCCGCGGGGCTGCAATATATCACCGGATCCTACCACGCCTTCGGCAATAACGGGACGACCGGTCTTAGCAAGAGCACCGATCTGCCGACGAATACGTCGCTGAACAATCTCGTCGGCCCCATTACCAGCGCCGAAGCCCTGAGGGCATTGACCACGGCCAGCGATCATCTCCCGGTGGTCGCGGATTATCTCATCGTCGTGCCGGAACCCGGAACCCTTCTTTTGTTTGGAATCGGTTCGGGAGTCGTCCTGCTGGCATGGCGGCGGCGCGAAAGGAATGCAAAGATTCCGGCGCAAAAACTGGAAACGAATGCTCCTCGATAAACCTACGCGGCCTTGTGCTTCGCGAGAAATGCGACCAGTCCGCGGACGAGCTCGGCGACCTGGCCGGCCTTGCGCGCATCCTTGAGCTGCCCGGATTCGTCGAACGCCTCGTGGGCCGTCGAAATCGCGATCTGGTCGGGCAGGACGATGCGATCGACCGCCGCCTGAAAACAGTTGCCGCTCGGCAAATGCGGTGAGGACTAGACGGCAGGCCGGATTGTGTTTTTAATGGTCAGTGCGTCATAACGCCTTCCTGATTTGCAGGTGGAATGTGACGGCCATACGTTGCCTTTCGGCGCAATTAGCAGCCGATTTGCCCGAATGCCCGCGAAATCCGGCTTCGGGACCACCATATCCTATTTGTTTCATGAGTTCAGAGATCGCACCCGAAAAGAAGCTCGCCGCCAACGAGGGCTACAAAGCCGAATCCCACCATCTGCGCGGCGAAATCGCGAAAGACATCGCGGACACTTCGACCGGCACGATCAGCGAGGTCAGCAACCAGCTCTGCAAATTTCACGGCCTCTACATTCAGGACGACCGCGACCTTCGGAACATCCTCAAAAAAGAGGGCAGGGAAAAGGCGTTCGGATTCATGCTCCGCGTCCGCCTGCCCGGGGGCAAGGCCACCTCGCAGCAATGGATCGTCCTCGACACTCTCGCCAGTCAGCTAGCCTCGCCGTCGCTCCGCATCACGACCCGCCAGACCTTCCAATTCCACGGCATCCTCAAGGGCAACGTCAAAAAGGTCGTCAAGGGCATGCACGAGGCCCTGCTCGACTCCATCGCGGCCTGCGGCGACGTAAACCGCAACGTGATGGCGCCGCCGAATCCCGAGCGCAGCGACGTCCTCCAGCAGGTCTACGAGCACGCGCGCGCCTGGAGCGAATACGCGCTGCCGAAGACCCGCGCCTACCACGAGATCTGGCTCGACGAGGAACTTGTCGCTGGCGGCGAGGAAAAGGAGCCGATGTATGGCGACACCTATTTGCCTCGCAAATTCAAGACCTGCTTTGCCATTCCCCCGTCGAACGACGTGGACCTTTTCTCGCAGGATCTCGGCTTCATCGCCGTGGTTGAGAACGATACCCTCCTTGGCTACAACGTCACCGCCGGCGGCGGCCTCGGCATGAACCACGGCAACGTCGAGACCTTCCCGCGTCTCGCCGACCTTCTCGGCTTCATTCCGCCCGACAAGGTCAATGCCATCGGCGAAGCGGTCCTCACCACGCAGCGCGACTACGGCGACCGCACGAACCGCCGCCACGCCCGTCTCAAATACACCATTGCCGACCGCGGCGTGGAGTGGTTCAAGGCCGAGGTCGAAAAGCGCTCCGGCATCACATTCGCGCCCGCGCGGCCGTTCCATTTCACCACCATCGAGGATCCGCACGGCTGGCACGAATGCGCCGACGGCACATGGTTCTACGGCCTGCACATCCTGAGCGGACGCATCAAGGACATTCCCGGATGGCCGATGAAAACCGCGCTGCGCGAGATCGCCGAGATCCACACCGGCGACTTCCGCCTCACGCCTTCGCAAAATCTCAGCATCTCCGGCGTTCCCGCCGAGCAGAAGCCGGTCATCGACGCCATCCTCGCGAAGCACGGCCTCGACAAGGAAAACGACCGCTCCGGCCTGCGCCGCAACGCCCTCTCCTGCGTCGCCCTGCCGACCTGCGGCCTCGCCTTGGCCGAAAGCGAAAGGTGGCTGCCCGGTGTCCTTGAAAAATTCGAAGCCGTGCTGGATGAGGCAGGCCTCCGCGACGACGCCATCAGCCTGCGCATCACAGGCTGCCCGAACGGCTGCGGCCGCCCGTCGCTCGCCGAGATCGGCTTCATCGGCCGAGCGCCCGGCAAATACGCGCTCTATCTCGGCGCGAGCTACAACGGCACCCGCCTCAACCGCCTCGTCTCGCCCAGCATCACCATCGACGACGCCGTCGTATTGCTCACGCCGATCATCAAGCGCTACGCGCTCGAGCGAAACGATGGCGAAGGATTCGGCGACTGGTGCGATCGCGTGATCCTGCCCGCGGACGCCACGACGCACAGCGTCGGCACGCCTGCCGAGGTTGCCTAGGCGGGGAGGGATGCGCTTCCGCGCGCCCCACTTGCTGGCTCCGAAAGCTACGGACATGCGGAAGCATGTCCCTCCCGGTCAAATCATCGAAGCCCCACGACGACCGTTCTTCCGTCGAAAGCGACTTGATCGCCGGCCATGATTTTCCGGCGCTTGCGCGTTTCGATCTCCCCGTTCACCGAAACAAGTTCCTGGGTGATCGCGAGCTTGGCTTCGCCGCCCGTTTCCGTAAGTCCGGCGAACTTCAAAAGCTGGCAAAGTTCGATCGGTTCTTCGCGGATCGTGATCGGCTGAATTTCTTCCATATCCCGTAAATAATCGACGACTCGACGGGCGTCCACCCATCCCTATCCTCGTCGTTCATGATCGCCGAACCACTCTCCGCCGCGGCCCGCCTTTGCGGGAAGTGCGGGATGTGTTGCAACGGCGTGTTGTTCCACTCGGTCGTGCTCCAGCCCGGCGATTCCGCGCGCACGCTCTCGGCGCTCGGGCTTCGCATCAAGCACAAGAAAGGCTCGTCGTTTTTTCTCCAGCCCTGCGCCGCCTATCGCGACTCCCGCTGCGCGATTTACGATCAACGACCGCAGCGCTGCCGGCTCTTCAATTGCCGCCAGCTGCTTCGCGTCGCGGCCGGAGAGATCACCGAAGCCTCCGCCCTGGAAAAAATCCATGAAGCCCGCGCGCGCGCCGAGCACGTGAATACGCTCATCGCCCGCGTCGCCGAGACGAATCCCAATCGCGCGCTCGCCCAGCGCTGCGCGAACGCCCTCACCGCCCCGGAGCGAACTCCCGCTCACGACGAACTCGACGCCGCCATGCAGGAGCTCGAAACGCTGCTCGAACGAGACTTCCGCGTGTCATGACGCCGTCGCGCCTGAACTTCCGCATCGAAGCCGAGGCCGCCGGCTCCCGCGCCCGCGCCGCGAGGTTTCGCACCCTGCACAACGAAGTGCTCACGCCCCTCTTCATGCCCGTCGGCACGCAGGCCACGGTGAAGGCGCAGCTCCCGCAGAGCCTCGAAGACTCCGGCTCGCAAATTCTCCTCGCGAACACCTACCACCTGCTCCTGCGCCCCGGCCCGGAAGTCTTCCGCCGCACCGGCGGCATCCACGGCTTCATGAGCTGGCCGAAATCCGTTCTCACCGACTCGGGCGGCTTCCAGATTTTCTCCCTCCCGCACGCGCGCTCGATGACCGAGGCCGGCGCCGTTTTCCAAAGCTACATCGACGGCCGCACGCTGCTCCTCAGCCCCGAAGTCAGCATCGAGACGCAGATGGCGATCCACAGCGACATCATGATGGCGCTCGACCAATGCGTCGCCTCCACCGCCGACGAAGCCACCTCGCGGGCCGCGGTCGAGCTCACCCACCGCTGGGCGGCGCGCAGCCTCGCGGCGCGCGGAGATTCCCCGCAATCGATGTTCGCCATCATCCAGGGCGCGCTTTATCCGGAGCTCCGAAAGCAAAGCGCGGCCGGTCTCGTGGAAATGCCATTCGACGGATTCGCCATCGGCGGGCTCGCGGTCGGCGAGGGCAAAAGCGAGCGCGAGGACATGTGCGCCTTGAGCGCCGATCTGCTGCCGCGCGACAAGCCGCGCTACCTCATGGGCGTCGGCACGCCGCTCGACATTCTCGAGGCCGTGCATCGCGGCGTGGACATGTTCGACTGCATCATTCCCACTCAGGTCGCCCAGCGCGGCGGCGCTTTCACGTCGCGCGGATTCCTGCAGCTGCGACGCGGCGTCTATAAATTCTCCGAGGAAAAACTCGATCCCGCCTGCACCTGCCCGACCTGCGCGCGCTATTCCCGCGCCTATCTTCATCACCTCACGAAGACCAGGGAAACCCTCGGCTGGCAGCTTCTCGGCAAGCACAACATCCACTTCTACCACCAGCTCATGCGCAAGATTCGGCAGAGCATTTTGGAAGACCGCTTCCTCGCGCTCTACAACGAGAAGCGCATTTTTCTGCACGAGGACGATCTCGACAATCCCGTCCACGATCCCGGCCCGAAACCACCAAAACGCCACATCCTCGGCGACTACGAGATCCACACCGCGCGCGAAGGCTTCTCCAGCATCCTGCATCGCTCGAGCGGCGAGATCATGCACTCGCGCACGCCGCCGATGGAGGAGGCCGAGCGGCTCTACGTCGAGCAGTCGCATCTCGCGACGCGGCTCTGGACTTCGGAGACGGAACCGCGCCCGCTGATTCTGTGGGACGTCGGTCTCGGCGCGGCGGCGAACGCCATGGCCGCGATCCGCTGCTACGAGGCGCAGGTCGATCATTTCCTCACCACGGACGGCTCGATCCGCCTTCGCCCGCTGCACATCGTCAGTTTCGAAAACGATCTCGATTCCCTGCGCCTCGCCTTCGCCAACAACGAAAAATTTCCCTATCTGCGCCACAGCGGACCGCACGGAATTTTGAAAAACGGCCATTGGCAATCCCGCTCCCACGCCGGCCTGAGCTGGGATCTCGTGTCGGGCGATTTCGTGGAGACGATGACCGCCGCGCCCGGCCCGCCCGAAGTCATCTTCTACGACATGTTTTCGAGCAAGACGACCGACGGCCCGTGGACGCTCGACGCCTTCCGCCGCCTCTTTGCCGCCTGCCAGGGCGGCCCGGCCGAGCTCTTCACCTACACCGTCGCCACCTCCTCGCGCGTCGCGCTGCTCGCGGCCGGCTTCCACATTGCGCGCGGCCGCAGCACCGGCCCGAAACACGAAACAACGATCGCCCTCACGCCCGCGGCACTCCAGACTCCGACCGGCCGGGATCGCGAGATTTTAAGCGGCGAATGGCTGCAAAAATGGGAACGCTCCCATGCCAAAATTCCCGTCGAAGTTTCGTCCGAAGAACATCCCGCTTTCGAGCAACTCATCCGCACCCACGCGCAATTCCAATCCGCGGACTGAATCCTCACCAAATCACATCATGGAAAAAACCCGAGTCATCGCCCGCGTCATTGCCAAGCCCGGCAAGGAAAACGAACTCCGCGACTTGCTCCGCGGCATGCTCGCGCCGACCCACGCCGAGGACGGCTGCGAATTCTACGAGCTCTACGAATCACACGAGCCCGGCCGCTTTTATTTCTACGAACTGTGGACGACAAAAGCCCATCTCGACGCGCATTGCACGACTCCGCATTTCCAGAATCTCGTCGCTGCCGGTGCGGACCTTTTCGCCGAGCCACCGGAAATCAATTTGGTGATGGGAATCACCAAGGATTGAGAATCTAAATTTTCCGGTATTTTTCCAGGTGGCAGTTGAAGCCGCCCAGGTCCACTTTTTGCCGGAAATCCAGCTGCAACGACCGCCCGGCGGGCCTCACGGAAAGTGGATTTACAAAAATGAGCCGGCCATCCGGTCTCAGCACTTCGGCCGCGGCGGCGAACAAATCCTCGATCAACTCGCGCAGATTCGGGATCGGCACGCGCCGCCCGAGAGGCGGATTTGTGATCACCATCGAGACCGCGCCGGCACGCAGCTCGTCGATCCCGCCGTAGTCGCGAAAGTCGCGGCGGGCGAACTTCGTCGCGACGGCATTCCCAATCGCCGCGGCAAAATTTGTTTCGGCGATCGCGATCGCTTCCGCACTGCGATCCGTTCCGACGACCCTCCGCACCTCTCCGCGCAGGGCGGCCTCGATGAGCTCCAGACCCGAACCGCAGAAAGGATCCCAGACGATTTCGCCGCTCATCCTGCCGGCAAGTCTCGCCATGCACGCGGCCAGCGGCGGATGCGACGCGGCCGGCACGTCCTGCCGGCGATAAGCGAACCGCGGATCGGGCCGCAGCCGCGGCGTGAGCTCGATGGAAATACCCTTTGGCGCGGGAAGGATCTCGACCTGCCACGGAGCTCCTCGGGAATCGTTGAGGAGCCGCGGGCAAAGCTCGTAAACCCGGGCCGCCACCTGTCGCACGACGCTGCGCTGGTGGCCTTTCGAGACAAACTCGAGGCGATACCGGATCGGGCCGTTCGTAAATGCCTCGAGAACTTGCCGCGCAAGCGGAGCGGCGATCGCTTCCGCGATTTTCTCCGCGACCGGCTCTCCCGAAAGATACCCGAGCACGATGCTCGCGGAGCTGAAACACCGCAGGGCGTAAATATCGTCGAGAGAGAAAGCATCCCGCGGGGCCATCGTGATCGCGCCGGGCGCGCTCTCGACCAGGCGGAACTTCGCATCGCGCAGGGAGCGCTCATGCAGCTCGTCCTCGACGATGCGCTCGAGCCCGCTGCGACACCGCAACCGAATCCGCAGCTCGCTGGCATCCGATAGAGTTCGATCGAGCAAGACCACGCTCGGAATCCGCACGCGGGCCAGATTCGCCTCCACTTTTTGCGCCGTCTCGCCGAGCAGGCCGCCACTCGCCATTTCCAGCGTGGCGGCACCGCCGATTTTTTCCAACGTGCGGGCCAGCGATTTTTTTTCGCGATCCGAAGAGCTGCGCCGCAGCACGGCGTGCAAAGCGGCCTCCTCCTCAACATCCGCGCCGAGTTTCGGAAGCGCGGTCATCGCATAGCGGCGGATTTTTTCCTGCGGATCGCCCAGCAATTGCCCGAGCCATTGCCGCGCCCGGGCCTTTTGCTCCCGCGTTCCCGATTCGGAAAACACCACGCCGACCGCGCGCACGACGGCGACGGTCTTCATCCGCTCCCGCGCGCCTGCCTGGTCGAATGCCGCCACGTCCTCATCCCAAAGCTGCTCGCACGAGCGCGCGCAACTGCTGATAATGCTCCTTGGTGAGGTTGGGCTCCTTCATGCGCGCGCTGTCAAACTGAGGAAATTCCGCGGTTTGCCCAGTGGAAACTACGCGGCGGGACGTTGACCGAAAGCTGCGTGGTTGTTACATCGGGACCGTGCCAAGTCGTTTGCTATTCCTGTCTGCGGCGGCGGTGGCTTGCTTGCCGGGCTGCGCCACCTTCGACGAGTTCATGTCGGAACCCGATCCGCAGCCGCAGGTCGTCGTCGTGCACGAGCACACGCGCCCGGTTTATTTCGATCCCTATTACAACCAGCCCAAGATTTACCGGCAGCCGCAATATTTCTACGAATCGACGAACAAGAAAACCAAGGGCAACAAGGTCTACAAAACCACGACCGTAAAAAATCAATACGGACAGACGGTCTACAAGGACACGACGAGCCGCAAAAAGAAGAAGAAAAAGTAGTCCCCGCTCATGAAATTTCTCCTCATCGCTTTCGCACTTCTCGGCCTTGGCACCGCGGTGGCCTCCGATCTGGATTTCACGCTCGTCAATAAAACCAAGCGCAGTTTCGAGGCCGTCTACATCACGTCGACGGAGAACAAGGACTGGGACGGAAATCTTCTTCCAAATAGCCAGGTGCTCGCCGCCGGCAAAAAGTTGCAGGTGCATTTCGACACCTCGGCCAAAATTCCGACATGGGATCTGAATATCGTGGATAACGAAGGCCTCGTGGTGACGTTTCTTGCGTTGAAACTCAGCGGCGTGGACACGGTCACGCTGAAAACCGTGAAGGGCAATATCGTCGCCACGGTGGAATAGTTACGGTGGAAATCCGAAGGACAGCTTCACCGCCACATATTCTGGATGCACCTCGCCGGTGCTGGTGCGAATAACCAACGGCGGCTCTGCCCATGGCTGAACGGATGCCGGTAAATCCCCCAACCGCATCATTCCGAAAAGTCCGAGCAGCGGCTTCGCTCCCTCCCTCAACACCACGGGCCGCCAGCGCACGATGCGCAATCCCGCCGCCGCCGCTCCTTCCCGCACGCGCTGATGCTGCTGGTCCGGATCGATCGGAAAGACACACGCGAAAAACCCTCCCCGTTCGAGATGCCGGGCCGCGGTCTCGCAATAATCCGCGACGGTGCCGCGCATTTCGAATCGGCAGGCGATCTTCTGCGGATGGTCGCCCTCCGGTCCGCTCCCCTGCGGGAAATACGGCGGACTGCCGAGCACCAGGTCGAATTTTTCCGCAGCGCCCAAAATGCCGGGATCGCGAAAGTCGCCCACGCGGATTTCGTAGCGATCGGCGAGGCCATTCCAGGCCGCGGACTTCCGTGCGAGCCGCACGCTTTCCTCCTGAGCCTCGACGGTGACGAATCGCGCGCCCGGCAAACGCCATGCGGCGATCATGCCCACCGTGCCAATGCCGCTGCCGAGATCGAGAACAGCGCGCGCCGTCGGGCAGGCCATCGTGCCATACCATGCGGTCAGGACGTCGTCGGTCGAGAAGCGGTGGCCGTTCTTGAGCTGAAAAATCCGAAAATATCCGCTGATCGCGTCGAGCGTCTCACCGGATTCCGGCTCCTGCCCTGCTCCTAGCGCGCCCGGCGGAATCGGACCGGGCTTGGCCCAGCCTTTGAATGTCGGGTCCGTGTGGGACATGCGACCGTTCCTCAAGCAGGCAGCGCGGAATAGTCGGTGTAGCCGTGCTCGGCGCCGCCGTAAAAGGTGGACGGGTCGGGCGCGTTCAGCGGCGCGCCTTCCGCGAAACGGCGCGGCAGGTCGGGGTTCGCGATGAAGAGCTGGCCCCACGCCACGGCATCCGCCTTGCCTGCCTCGATCGCGGCCTCCGCGCTGGCCTGCGTGAAAAGCTGATTCGCGATGAGCGCTCCGCCGAATTCCTGTTTCAGCGTCGCGGCGATTTCCTGTCCGTCGAACGCCTCCCGCGCGCAAAGGAAGGCGAGGCCGCGGCTGCCGGCTTCGCGGGCGACATGGCTGAAAGTGGCCACGCGATCCGCATCGCCCATGCCGTGCGAATCTCCGCGCGGCGCAAGATGCAGGCCCACGCGATCCGCTCCCCACACGCCGATGGCAGCGTCGACCGCCTCAAGCATCAGGCGCGCGCGATTTTCGACCGGGCCGCCATAGTCGTCCGTGCGGAGATTGCTCGATGTCTGCAGGAATTGATCGAGCAGGTAGCCATTCGCGCCATGCAGCTCCACGCCGTCGAAGCCGGCCCGCTGCGCGTTCTCCGCACCGCGGCGATACGCCTCGACGATGGCGGGAATCTCATTCCGATCGAGCGCGCGCGGCGTGACGAACGGCTTGAGCGGGCGCACGAGGCTCACATGGCCGGCGGGCGCGATGGCGCTGGGCGCGACCGGCAGTTTGCCGTCGAGGTAGAGCGGATCGGAAATGCGGCCCACATGCCAGAGCTGGAGCAGGATCGTGCCGCCGGCTTCATGGACGGCCTTCGTCACGAGCTTCCAGCCTTCCACCTGTTCCCCGGACCAGATGCCCGGCGTGTCGGGATAGCCGACGCCCATGGGATCCACGCTGGTGGCCTCGCTGAGAATCAGGCCCGCCGTCGCGCGCTGGCGGTAATATTCCGCCATCATCGCATTCGGCACGCGGCCTTTGGATGAGCGGCAGCGCGTGAGGGGCGCCATCACGACGCGGTTGGGAAGCGTGAATGCTCCGGCGCGGAGCGGCGTGAGAAGGATGGAGCTCATAGTCGGATGATAGAGGTGAAGAGTTGAAATTCAGGCGAGGCCGACAGCCTTGCGCACGCGGCTCATCACACCCTCGGCAATCGCATTTGCCTTCGCGGCGCCGTCACGCAACACATCGTCCACGAGTGCGGGATCGGCCACGATCGCGGCGCGTTTCTCGCGCATCGGCGCAAAATATTCCCACACGGCCGCGAAAAGCGTTTTCTTGAAATCGCCGTAGCCGCAGCCGCCGGCCTGGAAGGCGGCGACCATGGCGGCGTAATCGGATTCGGAGGCGAGCAGCCTGTAGAGCCCGAGGATCGCGGAATTCTCCGTCGGCTTCGGCGCTTCGACGGGCGTGGAATCCGTCTGAATGCTCATGATTTTTTTTCGCAGCACCTTCTCGTCCTCGAAAATCTCGATCGTGTTGCCGTAGCTCTTGCTCATCTTCGCGCCATCGAGGCCGGGCACCGCCGCGGTGTCTTCGCGAATGCTAGGCTCGGGCAATTTGAAGACGCTGCCGTAGAGCTCGTTCATCTTGATCGCGATGTCGCGCGTGACCTCGAGATGCTGTTTTTGATCCCGGCCGACCGGCACGAGATCGCTGTCGTAGATGAGAATATCCGCGGCCATGAGCACGGGATAAGCGAAGAGTCCGTGCGAAGCAGCGAATCCGCGCGCGGTCTTGTCTTTGTAGGAATGGCAGCGCTCGAGCAGGCCCATCGGCGTGACCGCGCTGAGAATCCACGAGAGCTCGGTGACCGCCGGCACATCCGACTGACGGAAAAAACAGGCCCGCGCCGGATCGAGGCCACAGGCAAGAAAGTCGATCGCGAGCTCGCGCGAATGCGCTCTCAGCGCCGCCGGATCGTGCACGGTGGTGAGGGCGTGCAAGTCCGCGACGAAATAGAATGCCTCTCCTTTTTCCTGGAGCTCGATGGCGGGTCGCATCATCCCGAAATAATTTCCGAGGTGCAGTTTTCCCGAGGGCTGGATGCCGGATAAAATACGCATGGCGAGAGCGTCGAGCTAAACGCAGATTCGGCGGATTTGCGAGATTACAGAATTCCGCGCCGTCTATTCCGGCAGCGGGAATTTCCATCCGGCCGCCCGCGATGGAACGCCGAAGCTCAAGGCAACTGTTTATCCGTGCGGAAAGGAAGCGCGGGCAGGCCTTCCTTATTGGTGAGATCGGCGGCCGGAGCGGCGGCCCAGGCATAGCGCACCGTCTTCGGGGCGGCGAGGCCCGGACCTTCCACGGTCACGGTGTCGCCGGCGATGGCCGCTTTCGCATAAACATAAACGCCATTGCTTCCCGCCACCTCGAACCCCTCGGGCGACGAACCGCCGTGCCGGCTGGCGAGGCCGCTGCCGCCGGAATCAAAAGTGATCGTCAGGCGAGCGCCGGTGATTTCCACTTTTTTCATGACCGGGCCGCTAGCCTTCACCGCTTCCCGGTACACGTCGCGCCGCGCGAGCAGGGCCGCGCGCTGGCCGACGATCTCCTTTTCTTTCGGATGAAGATTCTTGCCATCGGTCGTGTCGATCGTGACGACCAGGCCGGTATTCGGGACGGTCCGCGCGACGGTGGCCTGAGCCTCGCGCACCCACGTGAAGAAGTGATCCTGCGGGTGAATTTTCGCAGCGTAAGGGGGCAGCTGCACGATCAGGAACGGCAGGTCGGGACGATTCCACTCCGCGCGCCAGCTCCGGATGAGCGCGCCAAGCAGCTGCGCATAGATTTCCGGTTTCGCCGCGTTGGACTCGCCTTGATACCAGATGACGCCGGTCAACCCGCAAGGCACGAGCGGAGCGATCATTCCATTGTAAAGGGTGGAGGGCATGATCGTCCGGTCCTGGGAGCTGGTGATCTGGCTGGGCTTGATTCCGGCGAGCGCTCTCTTAGGAGTCCAGGCCTCCACGGCGGTGCCGCCGTAGGAGCTGTTGATGAGCCCCATCGGCACGTTCTTGAGCGCCGGATCTTTGAGCAGTGAGAGAGCGAAAAAGTAGCCGACCGCCGTGAATTCCGCGGCGGATTCCGGCGTGGCGTGTTGCCATTTCGCACCGAACGAGCGCGAGGGGGTCGGGGCGCCGCCGAGATCAATGGTCAACAAACGCAGGTTGGGATAATCCAGGGATGCGGCTGCCGCAGCCGGGCCGCCGATCGCGTCCTTGGTGGTGAACTTCATATTCGACTGGCCGGAGCAGAGCCACACGTCGCCGCTGAGGACATCCTGCACCGCGACGCTTTTTCCACGGGAGGTTGCTTTCAAGGTGTAGGGGCCGCCGACCGGCAAAGCGGCAAGATCGACCCGCCACCGCCCATCGCTTCCGATCCTCCCGGCGACATGCTGTGGGCCCAGCTGCACGTCGACGCTGGCATTCGGCTGGCCTTCGCCCCAGATGGGGATTTTTTGATTTCGCTGGACGACCATGCCGTCGGAGAAGATCGACGCGAGCTCGAGATCGGCGGCACGGCTCGGCCACGCAAAGGCGGCGAGAATGACCATGGCCGCGGGGAGTCGCCATTTTTGTCGGGGGTGCATGCCCAATGCATCGCATGCCGAGAATGCAGACTTCAAATAAAATTCCCGAAAGTCGCGATATCCGCCGGCGGACGGCCCAGGCCATCCGACGAAGATCGAACGATCCCCGCCGTTCATGCGTCTCACCTATAGAATCCCGAGGAGGGAAATATGAATGCGATTCCGGAATCGGTGCCGGTATTTTCTGCCGCCGCCCGAGAGACATCACCCGCGCCGAAAATGCCGCGCACGGTGGACCATCTGCAAATCTTCGGACATCATGTGCGCGTCGATGTTCACGAGCCGGACGGCGAGGGGCGACCTCATACGGTTTTGCTGCTGCACGGCGCCGGCGGATTGCTCGGCGACGGAGCCCTGCTGCGACGGGCGGGCCGGAACCTCTCGGCACACGGCTTCCGCGCCTGCGTGGTGCACTATTTCAACACGACGAGCACGCTTTTCGCCACGCACTCGAATGTCCGCGAGCACGCCGCCCGGTGGCAGGCGGCACTCGTCGAGATCGCGCAAAATTACGCGCGAGCGGCGCGGGAGCCGGTCGGCTTGCTGGGATATTCGTTCGGCGGTTTCCTCGCGGTCGGCGCGTCCCGCGAAACTTCCCGGATCGGCGCCGTCGCCGTGCTGGGCGGCGGGCTGCCGGCGGAGCACGAGCCTTTGCTTCCCGCGCCTTTGCCACCCCTGCTCGTGCTGCACGGCGGGCAGGACGATCGAGTCCCCGTGGAATGCGCCGACGCCCTCGTGCGCATGGGGCGCCGCGCCGGAGCCGTGGTCGAGAGTGTCGTCTATCCGAACGAGGGTCACAGCCTCCGAACGAGGGCCGAACGGGATGCTTTTGACCGCGCCGCCGAGTTTTTCGCGGCACGTCTTGAAGCTGGCGCGCACCGATGATTTGCGCTAACTCAGCGGCGACTCCTGGGGGCATAGCTCAATGGTTAGAGCAGCCGGCTCATAACTGGTTGGTTCTCGGTTCAAATCCGAGTGTCCCCACTTTCCCCGCGTCGCTTGGTGATTGAGCGGCACGGATTCGCGCGGTAGGTAATCTCGCAATGATGACGCTCCTCCGCTGGCTCGGCCGCGCGCTTTTAGCGCTGCTGGTTCTCGTTTTACTGGGCGGAATTTGGGTGTGCTGGAGGTTCGAGCAGTGGAAAAAAGAAACGATCGTCGCGCTCGATGGCGGCAGCAAAGTCGTGCAGACCTCCGCCGGCGCCATCGAATATACCGAGATCGGATCCGGTCCGGCGGTGCTCGTCTGCCACGGCGCACCCGGCGGCTACGACCAGGCGGCCCTCATCGGCGCCGCGCTGGCGAAGGAGGGTTTTCGCATCATCGCGCCGTCGCGGCCGGGGTTTCTGCGCACCCCGCTGACGACCGGATTGCTGTTTGACGACCAGGCCGACGCGCTGGCCGCGCTGCTCGATAAACTGGACGTGAAAAAAGTTTCCGTCCTCGGGTTTTCCACCGGCGCACCTGTGGCGGTGGACTTTGCAATCCGGCATCCCGATCGCACCGGCGCGCTCGTCCTGCTCGCTCCCGTCACGGTGCCATATCAGCGCTGGGCTCCGACCGAGCCGCGCCCGCTCCTCTCGGAAGCTGCCCTTTACCAACCCACGGGCGACATGGGGGCATGGCTTTTCGTCGAACAGGCAAAACGCGATCCGCGCTGGCTGCTCGATGGCAGCCTCGCGATCGATACCGCGCTGAATGAGAGCGCTCGCCGCAGCCTGGTCGATTTCGTGCTGCACGATCCGGCACAGCTCGCGTTTTTCCAAAGCCTCGTCGGCACGATCGCGCCCCTGAGCCCGCGTGAAACCGGCACCCGCAACGACCTGCTCCAGATTCGCGTCCCCCCTTCCGTCGCGTATGAAAAAATTCAGGCTCCCGTCCTGCTCGTGCATGGCGCCGCCGATGGCGCCGCCAAATGGGACGACCCCAAGCAAATCACCGACAAGCTGCCTTTCGCAAAAGTCGTCGCCGTGCGGGACGCGGGCCAGCTCGTCTGGCTCGGTCCAAACGCGGCCGCCGCACAGCAGGCCGTGCAGGATTTTCTCGGGAATCCGCCACCCATTTCGACACCAACGCCGACGCCGACGCCATCGCCAACCCCGGCGGCCAGCTAGACTCCGCCCGTGGACTTTTTCGAGAGCCAGGCCCGCGCACACCGCAAGACGAAGTGGCTTATCGTCTATTTCGCCCTCGCGGTGCTCGGCATCATTCTCACGCTCCACGTGGCGGCGGCGTTCGCGTTCAAGGAATCGCTCACCGATTGGCGCAATCTCGGGATGATCTCCGGCGGCGTGATCGTCGTCGTCGCGCTCGGCTCGCTTTATCGCATGGCCGAGCTTTCCCACGGCGGCAGAGTCGTCGCCCAGATGCTCGGCGGCCGCCAGCTCGCCCCGCACACCACCGACCTCCGCGAGCAGCAGCTGCGCAATGTGGTCGAGGAAATGGCCCTCGCTTCCGGCGTGCCCGTGCCGGACATCTACGTCCTCGACGACGAGCAGGCGATCAATGCCTTCGCCGCAGGCAACACACCCGGCGACGCCGTCGTGGCCGTGACGCGCGGCACGCTCGAGCAGCTGAATCGCGACCAGCTCCAGGGCGTGATCGCGCACGAGTTCAGCCATATTCTCAACGGCGACATGCGGCTGAACCTGCGCCTCATCGGCGTGCTCACCGGTATTCTCCTGCTCGCGATCATCGGCCGCATCGTCTTCGAGCTCGGCGCGCGCGGCGGCGGCGGCGTGCGCGGCGGCAGCAAGAACAACGCGCAGATTCCGCTCTTCGCCATCGGCGCCGGATTGTGGCTCATCGGATCGATCGGCGTGTTTTTTGCCAAACTCATCAAGGCGGCGGTCAGCCGGCAGCGGGAATTCCTCGCCGATGCCTCGGCCGTGCAGTTCACGCGCAATCCCGACGGCATCGCCGGCGCGCTCTACAAGATCGGCCAGGCGGGATCGAAGCTCCAATCGCCGCGCGCGGACGAGGCGAGCCACCTGTTTTTTGGCAATGGATTGGGCGAATCTTTTGCCGGGATGTTCGCGACCCATCCGCCGATCGAGGAGCGCATCCAGGCCATCGATCCCGGCTTTCAGCCGCGCGAGGAAACGGTGCCCGTCAAAACTCCGCCCCCGGCCGCCGGCCCGGCGCCGCGCAATGTCGCCCTCGCCGGTGCGATGCTCGCGGCGATGCCTGTCTTCGCCCGCGAAGGCGCGCGATCGACCGCGAGCGCGGTGCCGTTGATCTACGCCCTTTTGTTGAGCAACGACGCCGCGACTCGCGAGCGCCAGCTTTCCGCCATCCAGCTGAGTCCGGAAGATCGCGCCGAGGTCGATCGGGACGTCCGGCGCGGCGGGGAAATTTCGGACGCCATCGGCGTGATGGATCTTTGCCTGCCCGCGCTCCGCCAGCTTTCCGACGCGCAATACGCCAGCTTCCGCGACAACGTCGGCAAGCTGATCCAGTGCGACGGCGAGGTCGATCTCTTCGAGTTCGTCCTGCACAAGGCGCTGCTGCGGCACGTGGACCACGCCTTCACGAAGAGCCGCGGCCCGGCGGTGAAATATCGCTCGCCCGTGCCGCTCCTGCCCGACATCGCAACCGCTCTTTCCGCGCTGGCCTGGTATGCCGGCGAGACCGCGGAAGCCCGCGACGCCGCCTTCCAGGCCGGGGTGGCGGCGCTGATGCTGAAGCCCGACGCTTTTCCCATGCAACGAATCGACGGCTGCGATTTCGCCGCGCTGGATGCGGCGCTCGATCGCCTGGCCGAGGCGGATCCGCCGACGCGGCAAAAGATCTTCAACGCCTGCAACCAGGCCGTGCGGCACGATGGCGTGATCCAGCCCCGCGAGGCGGCATTGCTGCGGGCGGTCTCCGACGTGCTCGCCTGCCCGATGCTCGATCCGGAGAATGTGGCGTGAACGGGCGCCTGATCACCACGGCGGAGCTCGCCGCCCTCGAAACCGAGAAGACCACCGCACATCGGCTCTGGACAGGCGAAGGCGGCTGGGTCGATCGCTTCGGCGACGATTTCATCGTCAGCGCCACGGACCACGGGGGACCGATCGCGGCGAGCCTGCCGGAGTGGCTTGCGAGGCTCGGTTTGAATGTCCGGAGAATCTTTGCGCGGCGGCTGGTGAAGCAGCCCGGCGGAAACGACAAACCCGAGCAGGCCTTCGGAACCAAAGGCCCGCTGGAAACGGTCGCGAGCGAGCGCGGAATGAAGTTCGGCATCGATTTCGCGGCCGGATATTCCGCCGGACTTTTCTGCGACCAAAGGGCGAACCGCGCGCATCTCGAATCGCTGCGCCCACGGCGCGTGCTGAATTGCTTCGCCTACACCTGCGCATTTTCCGTGGCGGCGGCGCGCGCGGGCGCGGAGACATTGAGCCTCGATCTTTCACGCAAGTCGCTCGAGCGCGGAAAGGCGAATCTCGCGCTGAACGGCCTCGCGTCCGAACGCCATCGCTTCATCGCGGATGATGTGTTTGCCGTGCTGCCGCGACTCGCGCGGCGCGGAGAAAAATTCGACGCGATCATTCTCGATCCGCCCACCTTTTCGCGGGGAGCGAAGGGACGGATTTTCCGGGCGGTGGAAAATTTGGGCGGCCTGCTGGGGCGGGCGCTCGATGTCGCGGAGAGCGGCGCGCGGATCCTGCTCTCCACGAATGCGCATGACATCGATGTCGCCGCCCTCAAAGGCATTGCACGCGGATTGGAATCGCATGCCGTTCCTCCCCCCGTGGAATATCCGCCGGGAAGCGCGGCGGCCACGCTCTGGTTGGTTGCACCAGAGTCATAAAATCGGGAATATGGACGCCCGCCTCACCCTTGATCCATGAAAACATTTTCCCTCCTCGCAAGCCTGTTCCTGGCAGCGTACTCCTTTTCATCGGCCGTCGCCGGCGATTACAACATCGTCGGATTTGGCGCGGTCGCGGACGGCAAAACGAAGAACACCGGAGCCATTCAAAAGGCCATCGACACCTGCCATACCCGCGGAGGCGGACGCGTCGTCGTGCCGGCGGGGAAATTCCTAACCGGCAGCCTGCGTTTGAAAAGCCACGTCGAACTCTTTCTGGATCGGGATGCCGTTTTGCTGGGCAGCACCCAACGGAACGATTACGCGGATCACCCCCGCCGCTCGCCGGCGGGCGGGGAAGTGGCCGGACGTCCGGATTGGCTCTCGCTGATTTTCGCCCAAGGCGAGACCAATCTCGCGATCACCGGTCCGGGGATCATCGACGGCCAGGGAAAGGATCTGGCCGAAAATACCTGGCAGCTGCTCTACGGCGCCGATCCGGCCCGGGCCGGGGACCGGGGACATCGGGCGGATGAAAAGTATCGTCCCCAATTGATTTGTTTCGCCGGGTGCCGAAATGTCTCGATTCAGGGCGTCACGCTCAAGCGTTCGGCCTGCTGGGTGCAGACTTATGAAAAATGCGACGGCCTTCGGATAAAGGGCGTGCGCGTGGACAGCACGGCGTTTTGGAACAATGACGGCATCGATATCGTCGATTCCAAAAACGTGCGGATCGAGGACTGCGTGATCAATGCCGCCGATGATGGGATCTGCCTCAAATCCCATGATCCCAAGGGCTCCTGCGAAAATATTTCGATCGTGAATTGCACGGTGCGCTCGAGCGCGAGCGGTCTCAAGCTGGGCACGGCCTCGGTGGGGGGATTTCGCAACATCCGCGTCAAGGGTCTCGATGTTTACGATACCTTTCGCTCGGCCATCGCCCTGGAGGGAGTGGACGGCGGTTTTCTCGAGGACATCCAGATCGATGGCGTCACCGCGCGAAACGTAGGGAACGCATTTTTCATTCGCCGGGGAGAACGCCACGGACCCGCGGGACCGGTGCGAAATATTTCGATCAAGAACATGGTGGCCTGGATTCCCGACACCAAACCGGATCGCGGCTACGAAACAGAGGGGCCAGGAATCCGGGAGCCTCACAACCTGATGCCGTCGTCCATCGCGGGATTGCCGGGACACGCGGTGGAAAACGTGCTCCTGGAAAACATCGACCTGCTCTTCGCGGGCGGAGGAAACAAACAAAGAGGCTGGGTGGAGATCGAGAAAGTGCCCGAGAATCCAAAAAGCTATCCGGAATTTTCCATGTTCGGCGAGTTGCCCGCGTGGGGTTTGTATATTCGCCATGCCAAAGGCGTCCGCCTGAGCAATGTCCGGATGCGAGTGATCCGAAAGGACGAGCGTCCGGCCTTTGTCTTCGACGACGTCAAGGCTCTGGAACGGGAACGCACGACCACTGGAGAAATCACAAAATCTCCGTGATCAATCCGCCAGGAGAAACAAATAATCCGCTCACTCTCCCACGGGAGCATCCCCAGACGCCTCGCCGCTAGACGTCCACGCTGCCGATCGGATACGAATGCCGCGATGTCTTCCGACAACGATCCCGCCGAGCTGACCATCGAAGACGGCCGCATCGTCCTCAAGGGGCGGCTGGACGCGAAGAATGCCGCGGCAATATGGAGTCGCGCGCTGAAAGCCGCGGAAAAAGGTTCGACGCTCGATGCCTCGGGCGTGACCTATTGCGACTCGTCGGGCGCGGCGCTTTTTTACGAGCTGCAGAAGCAGCGCGGCGCGAAGATCGAAGGCCTGCCGGAGGATGCGCGGGGCTTGCTGAAGCCCTACGCGGATGCGGATTTTCCGAAGCTCGGCGGCGGGAAGGAAAAGCACGAACCGGCGGCCACCTCGATCGGACGGGTGGCGGTCGCGATGGCGGGCGACATGCGCGAGCAGCTGGTTTTCACAGGCCAGGCGACGGTGGCGCTGCTGCACGGCCTGGTGAACCCGCGGATCGTGCGCTGGGGCGACATGTGGCGGACCTTCGAGACCGCGGGCGTGAACGCGCTGGTGATCGTCGGGATGATCGGATTTCTCACCGGGATGATCATGGCCTTCCAATCCACGGTGCCGCTGCAGCAGTTCGGCGTGGATATTTTTGTCGTGAATCTCGTCTCGCTCGCGATGCTGCGCGAGCTCGGCGGCATCATGACGGCCATCGTGCTCGCGGGCCGCTCGGGCTCGGCCTTCGCCGCGGAGATCGGCACGATGAAAGTGAACGAGGAGGTGAACGCGCTGACGACGATGGGGCTCGATCCGGTGCGATTTCTGGTGGTGCCGAAATTGATGGCGGCGATCCTGGTGACCCCGCTGCTCACGATCTACGCGAACGTCATCGGCATCATGGGCGGCCTGATGGTGGTGATGCTTTTCAACCACCCGTGGGCGGCGATCTACAATCAACTCGTCTCGGCGGTGACGCTGCACGACATTGCCACGGGCCTCATCAAATCGTTTTTCTTCGGCGCCCTCGTCGGCGGCATCGGCTGCCTGCGCGGCTTGCAGACGAAATCCGGCGCGAGCGCGGTGGGCGACTCGACGACGCGCGCCGTGGTGAGCGGCATCTTTCTCATCATCGCGGTCGACGCGATTTTCGCGGTGGTTTTCTGGGCGATCGGATTCTAAATGGCGGAGCAGAAAAACATCATCGAAGCGCGGAATCTCACGATCGGTTACGACGAAAACGTGGTGCTGAAGGACGTGTCGTTCGAAGTCCGGCAGGGCGAGATTTTTGTGATCCTCGGCGGGTCCGGCTGCGGGAAGAGCACGCTGCTCAAGCATCTGATCGGGCTGCATGCGCCGATGTCCGGTGAAATCCAAATCGAGGGCCGCGATCTCGTCTCGGCGGAGGGTGACGAGCGACAGGAAATTCTCACGCGCATCGGCGTGTCGTATCAAAGCGGCGCGCTTTTCGGCTCCATGACGATCAACCAAAACGTGCGCCTGCCGCTCGAGGAATATACGGACCTGCCCGAAAACGCGCTCGCGTTGATCGCCTGGATGAAGCTGCGGCTGGTCGGGCTCGAGGAATCGGGCGGCAGTCTCCCGAGCGAGCTCAGCGGCGGCATGCAGAAGCGGGCGGCGATCGCGCGAGCCATGGCGCTCGATCCGGCGGTGGTCTTTCTCGACGAGCCGTCCGCGGGTCTCGATCCGGTCACCTCGGCGGAACTCGACGCGCTGATCCTGCGCTTGAACGAGACGATGGGGACGACATTCGTGATTGTCACCCACGAGCTGCCCAGCATTTATGCGATAGCGGATCGCGTCATCATGCTCGACAAAAAGAAACAGGGAATCATCGCGGAAGGCTCTCCGGAGGAGCTGCGCGACCATTCGGCGGAGCCGTTCGTGCGCCAGTTTTTCCATCGCCAATCGTCCGAAGAGGAGGCGCAATCATGAAAGAGGCGAGCTATTTCCGGATCGGCCTGTTCATCATCGTCGGCCTGCTGCTGCTGGCGGGCGGCCTGGTGATTTTCGGCGTCGGGCAGTTTTTCAAACACAAGATTTACATCGAGACCTACGTGGATGCGACGGTGCAGGGCATCGAGGTCGGATCGCCGCTGAAGTTCCGCGGCGTGACCGTGGGCAAGGCGACGAAGGTCAGCTTTTTGTTCAACGAATATCCGCAGGTCGACCGGACGGCGGTCGCCAATTACGTCGTGATCCTCATGGAAGTCGACGAGGAGATTTTTCCCGGCATGTTCCGGGCCGACAATCTCCAGCCGCAGATCGACAAGGCCATCGCCAGCGGACTGCGCGTGCAGATCGAGCCGCAGGGCATCACGGGATTGAACTACCTCGAAATGAACTACGTCCCGCCGGACCGCTTCAAGCCGATCCAGCTCATCTGGAAGCCGAGATACTATTATCTGCCCTACGCGCCGGGCGAGCTCACGAGCATGCTCGATTCCGTGAACAAGATGATGCACGACGTCGAGAAGCTGAACATCGAAGGCATCGGCACCAAGACGATGGCCGTGCTCGATTCCGTGACCCAGGCGATGAACGACGCGCAGTTCGCAAAGCTCAGCAACGATGCGCAGAAAGTGCTTTCCGATGTTTCCAAGGCGGTCGAAGACGCGAAGATCGAGGAGCTGAGCGCCGACACGCGGCGGTTGCTCACCGAGGTCCAGAAATCGAACGATCAGGTCAAGGCCATCCTCACCAATGTGGAGCCGGCCTCGCGGCTGAACGCGGACGACATCGCCTCGACGCTGGCAAACCTGCGCATCATTTCCGAAAATCTGCGCGCGGCCAGCGCCGAAGTTTCGCGCGATCCGTCGAAGATCATTTTCAGCAAACCGCCCAAACCCTCCAAGGTCATGGAGCCCACGCTTCCCGCCAAACGATGAGCCGCATTTTCCTTCCCGTGCTGGGGTGTCTGGCGATGTTCGCGGCCGGCTGCTCGTTCACGCCGCCGCCGAAGCCGAAATATTTTCTGCTCGATCCGGGCAAGCCAGTTTCGATGAAAGCGCTTCGTCCGTCGGATTCGGCGGCCAACGCGGCCGTGAGCTTCGTCGATGTGGCGGCGCCGTTTGCCTCGGATGGATTTGTTTATCGGGTCACGCCGGGCACTTGGGAAACCGATCCCTATAACCAGTTTCTCGTCTCGCCCGCGGACATGATGACGTCGATCCTTCGCAACTGGACGCGCGAGTCCGGGCTCTATGGCGACGTCGCGGTGCCCGGAGCGGGCGGCGGGCAGGACTACCTGATCGATTGCGACCTCACGGAAATATATGGCGATTTCAGCAATCCCGCCGCTCCGCGCGCCGTGCTCACGATCGAAGCGCAGGTCTTCCATCGCACGGATAAAGGACGCGACATGGTGCTGCGCAAGACCTTCACGCAATCCGTGCGAATCGCCTCGCGCACGCCGGCCGCATTGGTCGACGCCTGGAACGACGCGCTGCGCGTGGAGCTAAGCCTGCTGCTGCGCTCGCTCGGTGAGCTTCGGCCGTAGCCTCTTCCTCATCCTCTTAATCTTCCTCTGGCCGCGATGCCACGAGGGGAGGAAGAGGAAGATTATTGGACTCCATTCGCTCGGCCGTGAGCAGGATGCCCGCGGCTTTGTCGAGCGTCTCCTGCCATTCCTTCGCCGGTTCGGAATCGGCCACGATGCCCGCTCCGACATGGAAGGAAGCCTCGCCGCCCCGCGCCACGACGGTGCGAATGGCGATGTTCAGGCAGCTCTCGCCATTGAAGCCGAGGAAGCCGATCGCGCCGGTGTAAATGCCCCGCGGCGATGGCTCGAGCTCGGCAATGATTTCCAAAGCGCGTTTTTTCGGAGCTCCCGAGATCGAGCCGCCCGGGAAGCAGGCGGCGACGGCCTCGACGTGGGAAACCTCCGGACGGAGCGTGCCTTCCACGGACGAAACGAGATGAAAAACCTGCTCGAAGCGCTCGAGCCGCAAAAGATCCGAAACGTGAACACTGCCGTATTCGCAGACGCGGCCGAGGTCGTTGCGCTCAAGATCGGTGATCATTACGAGCTCGGAGACCTCCTTGGGCGAGGTGATCAATTCATACGCCGAGCGCTCGTCCGCATCCGATTCCGAGCGGCGCGGGCGGGTGCCTTTGATCGGGCGCGTTTGCACATTGCGGCCGCTCATGCGCAGGAAGCATTCCGGCGACGCGGACATCACCGTGGTATCGCCCAGCGAAAAATAACCAGCAAAGGGCGCGGGCGAGTAGTGGCGAAGCGCCTCGTAGAACGGCCACGCGTCGCCGTGCCACGGCGCCCGATAGCGATGCGCGATGCAGGCCTGATAGATATCTCCCGCGACGATGTATTCCTGCGTGCGACGCACCATTTCGCAATACGCCTCCGCCGTGATCTCGGGCTGAAAATCCAGGCGGGCGACCTCTTTCGCCCCCGCCTCCTCCGGCAGCGGCGGATTCCCGACCGCCAGCCAGCGCTCGTTCGCATGCTCGTAAATCAGCAAGTCCGGATAAATGCCGAACCGGAAGGCGCCATCAAACGCGAACCAGCCGATCGCGGCGCCCTGCGGCAAATTGCGATCCCCGGTCTCGGCGCGGCGGGCTTCGAGTTCGCGGGCCAGCCGGGGCCATTCCGTCGCCGATCCCTCGATCACACACTCCGGCTCACAAGCCAGGATCGAGATCGCGGCGGGCGATTCCAGCGCCGAATCGAGGAAAACCAAGCCCTTGCGGCCCGACAAGCCGGAGGCAGCTTCCGCCGGAGTCAGCGGGAGCTCGATCTCGCGAAATTGGGATGCCTGGCGCGCCATGGTGACGCTTGCCAAGACAGGGCAAACCTGTTTCGTTTGCAAGTTCCACTCGCGGGTGGGGGCCTATAAAATGAAGATCTGTTTTTTCCTGATTCCCACTGTCTTTTCGCTCGTGCTCGCTGGCACGGCGGTGGCGCAGGAAGCGAAGACGACCCCGAGCCCCTCGCCAACTCCCACCCCGCAAGCCGCGGCCAAGCCTTCCGAGCAAAAGCCCGCGACGGACACCCCGCCGCCCTCTCCCACAGAGAAGCCAGCCTCCTCCCCGGTCGCGGATCAAAAAGCTCCCGAGAACCCGGACGCCGCCGCCACACCGACGGCCACCCCCCAAGGAGACGCCTCGACACCGCCTGCTTCTTCCGACGCGGACATTCTGCCCGAGCCCACGGATGCAAGCCTCGGAGCTCCCCCTCCGCCGCCGGCCGATGCGACACTCCCCTCCGACGAGGCTCCCGCCAGCGACCTGCCGAATCCCGACAGCTTGATTCCTCCCGACAGCGCCGGGGAGGAAAATGCTCCGCCGCCCGCACCGGAGGTTAAAGAAAACAAGTTCGACCAGGATCGGAAACTCCAGGTTCGCTATCAGGAGGTCAAACTCCAGGCGCTTAAGGACGCCTCGATCCGCAATCTGCACGAGCAGGCCGAAGCTTCGAAGACCGATGAAGGGAAACGCCAGGCGTTGCGCGAATATTACCGGCTGCTCTTTGCCAAAATGACGGCGATCGACGCGAACCTGAAGGAAAAATGCGAGACCATGCAAATGGCCTATCTGCGGCGGCTGGGCCAATATCGCGTCGAACCGACGATTCCCCTGGCTCCGCCGCCGACGCCCGAGCCGCTGGCCGGAATGGAAGCCCCCCCAGCCGCGAAGCCCAAGGTCGCCGCGAAGCCAAAAGCCACTCCCGAGCCCGAAGAAACCCCCGCTCCAAAGCCCAGAAAGGAATCGGCGCCGAAGCCGAAGCCGACTCCGAAAGCCACCCCCAAGCCAACGCCCGCGGCGAAGGCCACCCCCAAGCCTAAGCCGACTCCGAAGCTTAAGGCCGCTCCGAAGCCCGCGCAGACGGATGATTAAAGTTTGATCGTAAAGCGGGGGCTGAAAGTTATTCCCGTCCCTGTCGATTTCCCCGTCCCAATGCCCCCTTCCGATTCCACTCCAGCCCAGCATCGCTTTGGCAGGCTAAAGCTCCCGGAGTTTTCCCAAAACCACGCTCATGTGAACTCCGCTCAAAACGGCAATCCATTCAGTTGACAACCAGTCTTTGTTCATCGACTTTTTTTAGGCTAAAACCGGGCGGTCGCCGCCCACTCCCTTCAGAAACATGCAAATTGAGTTTTCCGCATTTCGCGACGCGCGACGCATCCATAAGTCGTCTCTCGTAGAGCCATTTCGTCACCATCGGTTTGCCAGCCGAAATTTGCGCGCCTTTTCCCTGGTCGAGCTTCTCGTCGTGATGGCGATCATCGCGCTCATTGCCTCCTTCTCGACCAGCGCCATGCGGTCCATGTTCATGGGTAATGCCCAGCAGCGTGCGTTGACCGGCATTAGTTCCGCGATGGAACTGGCGCGGCAGACCGCGATCGCCGGCAGCACCTACACTTGGGTGGCCCTGGCCCAAGGCAAGAATAAAATCGGCGGGAATTCCGTGACCGCGGTGATTTTCGCCTCCAAGGATGGGAGTCTGGATGATCGCACCAAGATCCGTTTGGTGGATCGGGTGCAAGTCTATGACAACGTCATGATCTCAAACACCGATCCAGAGCCCAACGTTGCCAACCAGATTCCTACACCGGGGATAAGTTTTGATTCCGTGAGCTTTCAGCCCAAGCTCGATGAACTTCCGACTGCGATGCGCGGCCAGTCTTTTGACCACATGATCATGTTCACCCCCACCGGGGAAGCGGTGCTCGATAACCTGGAAACCTCATTGGCCGCCATCCCTCTCCGGCAGGCCTTGCAGCTCACGGTCACCCCGGCAAAGGGCGCAACTCCAAACGCTATCGAGCGCAAAAGCGCATCGGTCGTCTGGATCAATGGCATCACCGGGGCAGTCGAAGTCTTTCAACCCGCGGCCTCTTAAATCTTGATCATGAGACTCTTGGCATCAACGAATTTGGGAAGACAGCGGCGGAGGCGTTCGGGCTTTAGTTTGGTGGAAATCGTGCTGGCGCTTGGGCTATTCAGCATTGCGATCCTGGCAATCATTGGCCTCATGGGATCCGCCATGCAGCAAACCAGGGATAGCGAAGAGAAGATCCAGGCGGCAAATCTCAGCTCCGTCCTTTTGACGATCTTTAAGCAAAATCTCCAAACTCAATTCAAAACCGGAACCGCCCCGGCGTGGCCGGATCTTTTTCCATTGCCCACCTCGGTGTCCGCAACTTCGGCCGGATCTTTTAGTGATCCCCCGGTTGCGATCGATAGCCAGGGTCGCACTTGCGATAATCCAGATGCCGTGTATGCGTTAAGCTATGTTTTATGGGAGGAACCTCAAGTGGGAACTCCGACCGCCCCCACCAGAGTTGTGCATTGTAGCTTGCAGTTGGAGTGGCCGGGCCCCGCGGCGGTCGCGGGGCATGGAGTGCAAAACTCTTATGTCACGACGACAAGCTTTCTCTTAACGAAATGATCACTTTCTCCCCCTTGTCACGCCGCGCCACGCGTGGCTTCACGTTGATCGAACTAATGGTTTCGATGACCATTCTGGTGCTGATCGTTTCCCTTTTCGCCCAAGTTGCGAACGGAATTTCCACCGCTTGGCGCCGATCGGAGGCGAAAATGGACAATTTCGCGAAGGCGCGATCTCTGTTGAACCGCTTTCAAACCGATATTGACGGAATTGTGCAGCGAGATGACTTGGCGGCCTTTCCCTCGACGGGAGACACCCCTGATCTTGCTTTCTTTACCCTTCGTCGGGGCTTTGACGTCGCTGGCGCGGCCGCCAACACCCGTCCCCTCTCCTATATCAAATTTGATTCGTCCGGCTCCGATGCAAAATTGATGCGAAACGATGTCTCATTTGATTTTACCACCGCTTCGAATATTTTTGCTGACCCGCCCGCTGTCGTGACGACCGGTTCCCCCGCTCTTCCCGTGTCGGTTCCGCCCGGATTGGCCGGAACGGGGTTTGAAATCAGTGACGGAATTCTTGCTTTCAAGTGGGCGTTTCTTACCGACGAAGGAAAGTATTCCTCCACTTATTACTCGGCCGGCCCTCCGGTTCATCGAGCCATCGGCATCACGATTTCCATGGTGGTTGCCGACGATCGCGCTGTTCGCGGACTCGAGGCAACGAACAAACTAAATGCCGTAATAAGTGACTTAGCCAATGAGTATGAGGCCCCCGGGGTTGCTCCAGGAACCCAGAATTGGAATCCTCAGAAAAAATGGGAGGATGCCCTTGGTCTCCATCCTGGCGCCTCGGGAAGCATTATTGGGAGCATAGGATCGTCGCGATTTGTCCAAAACGTGCGGGTGTTTCAACGCACTTATCTCTTCCCCACCAATCGTCTCTAATCACCACATCTTCCATGAACAAAAACTCTTTTTCTATCATGAAAATATCTCCCGATCGTCATCGGGAGGGGGTGGCGTTGGTGATCACCCTTTCCCTGCTCTTAGTGGTGACCGTCATCGTTACCGCGTTCTTTTTCCGGTCCCGATTCGACACTCAAGCCAGTTCGTCTTATTCAGGCGATCATGCAGCCCAAGAAGTTGCTCAAGGGGCTTTGGCAAATGTGGTAAGTGGCCTTTTAACTGAGGCTGCCACAAGTATTAGCACGGGTGACCTGACCGTGCACAATGACGTCATTGAGGTTACCGACCCCATCCGGATGCTTCCGAGTCGAGCGGCTACCGGCTCGGCAAATATTTTTCCGACCCTCATTAAACAAAGTATTGCCGGAACCACCCTTTTTCCCGGCTCCACCGCAATCACCCCAAGTAGTGTCGCGAGCATCGAGGACGCCGCCAATCGTTCGGGTTTGGATGGAAACTTTTGGAATAAACCGAAATTGACCGTTACCCCCCTCGACGGAACCGCGAATTCTCCAAATTGGATTTATGTCTCCGGTGACGGAGGAAGCGTAACGAGCGCCCCAACCGGGAATTCGGTCACCTCGGATAAGAAAATCGTGGCCCGATATGCTTTTAACGTCTACGACACCGGCGGATTGCTGGACATCAACGTTGCTGGCGGCGCGGGGATTTCGGCTTATGCGGCCGGTCGTCGAGGGGGTCTTGCTTCCGTCAATCCTGACGCGTTGCCGGGTGCCTCGGGGTTGCAAGCCGCGCTTGATTCCTTTCGTTCTGACGGAAGCTGGACCGACGACCGTCTGAGCGCAATCTTAAAGCTCAATGGGCTTCCAATCAGCACGGGAACATACCGCGAGGGATTGGACGTCGCCTATTTCAAAAATGCTTTTCTGTCCCGGCAGGATTTGCTTTCTTTCTCCCACGCCAACGGATTTGACGCTGTTCTTCCCTATCTCACGGTGTTTTCGCGGGATGTCGATGTTCCTTACATGATTTGGAATTCAAAGACCAGTCCCGGTGATCTTCCTCCTAAAAGTTCCGCATTCCCTAACTCGGCGTCCGCCGCAACCAACATCAACGTTCCTCCTTGGAAAGGCATCGGGGACACTTCCCCTTTTAAATCTCGTTTTCCGTTGGACCGGCTTGCCCTGTTGGGATCTTCCGACGGAGGCCCCACGGGGAGTCCTTCAGACATTCTAACCTATTTTGGTCTGACTTGGGATGGCCCAACCAAGTCTTGGAAATACCCAACCAATACGATCAAGACCCTTGATCAAATACCCGCCGGGGTCGAACCGAACTTTTTTGAAACACTTAAGGCCGCAATTTCGGTCGGATCGTTGGGTCGTCAAGCAGCTCCAGGCGCCTCGTCCTCCGATTTGGAGGGCCCATTTGGTCTCCTAAACGGACAAAACATTCATTTGTCCGGAAAGCCCGATAGCACACAAATCGATTACTATACGGATTTACAAATATTTAGAATCGGGGCAAATATTATCGACCAATGGGACTACGATGGTTTCCCGACCCGTATCACAGTCCCAACAATCGGCTTTCTTAGAGAGCTGGTTATTTTTGGCGTTGAAGATTTGCCTTATTTGCACGCTGCACGGGAGAGCCCTTATGCTCCAACGACGAAGACAAAAACCGCTAACGGTGTTGATGTCGGCGAATCTTATTTTCTCCTTCAACCACAACTTTGGAATCCCCATTCCGCTCTAAGTGGCAAGCCGGCCAATTTAAACGGCGCCCCCGCTACAGATCGAGCCCCGACCTCGCTTCGTTTGACTCCATGGAGCGCAAGTGGAACAAAAATATCGACTGGTTGGCACATGCAAAACAACCAAGCTAACACGTGGTCGAATGCTCCTTATGGGGAATTCTATTATTTGACCCCTGAAAAATCTTGGATTGGCTTTACAAATTCACCTGCTTTCCGCAACCCCATAATGCTTTTAACGCCTAGTTCATTTCCCGGGTTCAGCATAACTAATTTTGCCCAACCGCAACCAGACGGCCACTCCCCTGAAAACGAAATTCAAGGAAATTCAAGCCTGATATTTAACTCGACCGATGACCAACCTAGCGGCAACCGCACTGGTTTTGTTCTAGCCCATTACGAGGCGCAACCATTTACGACTCCTCCTAAGGCGGGCGTAAAGAATACCCACCACACGAATGTTTTCTTGAACAGAGGTGTTCCTCTTACCCACGACGCGGTATCGTTTGCCTTGCAGTATGAATCGGGAGGAAATTGGTATACTTACGATATCATGTCGGATGTCTTGTGTAGTGGCGGCGCTTACTTAGTCAACGATTACGGCGCGGGAGTGGTGAGGCCGGACCCACGAACCGATCGCTTCAGCTCTTGGGGAAGTGCCATGGGGGCGGAGCAGACGCGTGATATTCTTAGAGCAAATAAAATTATGAACAAAACCGGCTTCGGGCTTGGAGATGGCAATCCATTTTTCAATTCTCTCGCCTATGGCGCCCCCGGTTGGAGCGCAAGCGCCAAGGCCACCGAACTTGCCACCAACAATGAAATTTCTACGTATAAAGATTCTGATGGCATTACCCGCCCGGCAAGTGGGTATTTAGGGGGGAATCCACTTTCACCTGACCCCCAAGCTCGCCCCATAGTTCTCAATCGCCCCTTTCAATCGGTTGGAGAATTGGCTTACGTCTTCCGTGACTCTCCTTGGAGAAATCTCGAACTTTACAATCCGAAAAGTGGCGACGCGGGACTACTGGAATATTTTTGCATTCATGCCACGAACGAAAACGACCGCACCAAGTCTCCCCTTCGAGCGGGCGTGGTCAATATCAACTCGGCACTTCCCGAAGTTTTGGCCGCCGTAATTTCCGGAGCTAGCGCCAATACTGATTTTTCCTCCAATTCTGGCGGCGGACAAGTCCAACCAACTGAAGCTAAAGCTATTGCCGACAAGATTAATGATTGGGTTACGGCAAAAACTACCGACGGCGCCATGTTCCGTAGTCGGGCGGAGATAGTGGGACGGTTCGATCAGGGCAATTTTGTCGGACCTTCCAGTTCATACGAATCCTCTCTTTCATCAAAGCAATACGACAACCAGCGAAGCGTTGTTTCTCGAGCATTGAGCGACGTCATTACCACCAGTACTTGGAATCTTATGATCGATGTCGTAGCACAGTCGGGAATGCTTCCCAAAGGGAATACTCTTGATAAATTTGTGGTGACTGGTCAAAGCCGTTATTGGCTTCACATTGCCATCGACCGGACGACCGGTAAAATAGTCGATCAACGACTGGAACGGGTATTTTAATGAAAGCCTTTGAAATTATTCTTCTTTGCTTAATAAGCGGTTCATCTTTTAGCCAAACTCCGGAGTCTGCTGATACTCCCAAGCCTCGCGAGCCGTTAGTCAGCCGAATGCCCGCGCAGTCCGCTTGGACCATTGCCTTTTCCTACAATTCCGCCCCCGTTGGAGGGGATGCTCCATCGCAAGGAGCGAAGAACAATCCCACTCCCGAAAATCAACGGACGACAAAAACGGAGATTATAAAAAACGGCACGATTTATCGGGAAAAAGCCAGTTTTAATAGCGGACGAACGGGAGAAACTTGGTCCATCGGCAGTCTGGTCGTTTCAAATTTCTACACCGTCATCCCGGTTCCGGTGGATAGCGGAGCCATGGGAATTACCAATTTTAAAAAGTCTGATTTCGATGATGTCGCGTGGATCACGATGTCTCAGTTCAAAGGGGTAGTCGATTACAAGGGGCGGAAAGCCTTTTTATTCAGCGGCGAAGGGGGCAAACGTAAATATAGCAACCGGGAATCCGGATTGATTCAGATTTGGAGAGATTCCCAAGGAGAGGCCCCCAAACCGGCTTTTTTAACAGGAGAAAGCCGGGTTTATTTGGATGTAGCTACCCAAGTTCCGATTGCGTTCGATAACGGCGAATTCACCGGCATTTATGCAATTAGCGCCAAGCCACCTTCGACTTTAGTCATGCCAAAAGATTTTCAAGATGTAATGCGCGAGCGCATTGCGTTCATGAAAGCCTATGGATCGGATCCCACAAAAAGTGATCAATAGTTCTGGCCACTTGGTCGATCTTGGATCGATCCCACAATAAAGTTGTAGGCGTTATAAAATTTATCTTTCTAAGACCTCACGGATGCCTTTCTGATTCCGGGCGAGCGGGGAGAAATCCCAGAGAACAAATCCGGCGCCCGCGTGCGGACCGATTGTTCGTTCCAACTGCAACTGGCGGGCGATTTCGCCGATTGGCCAGTTGAACCCCTCGCCGAGTCGCTCGATGGCGATTCCGGGGTAAACTGGAATCCCCCGGGGGTTGATCGCGGGATTGCGCCACCATTTGAGTAGCGCGCTGAAGCTCTGCGGGCCGCCGTCCTTCCAGTAAAGCTGCGGGACGATGTAGTCGACCCAGCCTTGCTGCAGCCAGGCGACGGGGTCGGAATAAAGCTCGTTGAGCTGGTCGAGGCCGGCCTTTACCTCCGGCGGCTGGCCTTTTGTGTAAATGCCGAAGGGGCTGATCCCGAACAGCGCGCCGCCGCGGGCGGCATGAACGGCGGCCTGGAGGCGGCGGACCATTTGGTTGACGTTGTTGCGGCGCCAGTCGGCCTTGCCGAGGCTCCCGCCCCTGGCCAGGTAGCGGGCGTAGGTGCTCTCATCGGGGAAGGGGCCGGAAAACGTGTCCGGATACGGGTAAAAATAGTCGTCGAGATGCACGCCGGCGACGGCGTAGCGCTTCACGATGTCGTGCACGACATCGACGACGTAGTCCTGCACTTCGGGCGCGCCGGGATCGAGCCAGAGTTGCTTGCCGACGCGGCGGGTGAACTTCGCGAGGCGCGTGGCGGGGCTTTTCGGGCTGCGATCGGCGGCGGCGCTGGTGGCGGCGCGGTAGGGGTTGATCCACGCGTGGATGGCGAGGCCGCGTTTCCGGCCTTCGGCGATGAAAAACGCGAGCGGATCATAGCCGGGCGAACGGCCCTGCGTGCCGGTGAGGACCTTGCTCCATGGCTCGATGCCGGACTCGTAGAGCGCATCGCCCTCGGGGCGGACCTGGACCATGAGCGCGTTGAGGCGGCAGGCCTTGGCGACATCGAGGATGCGGATGATCTGGGCTTTTTGAGTGTCGGCGGAGAGGCCGGGCTTCGACGGGAAATTGAGGTTGTAAACCGTGGCGACCCACGCGGCGCGCATCTCCGCATGGAGGGAGCCCATGAGGACGGAGAGACCGAGCAGCAACGCGGCGTAAAATCGAAAACGCATGCGCGCAAAATGAACCGCTTTTTCCCGGATGGCGACTTCGGAATTGGCAGCGCTTCCCCCGGTCGATACCATGCGGGAGCGCGTCTCGCGTGCTCATGTCCAGAATCGCCGCCCTTCTTTTTTTCGCGCTGCTGAATCTCGCGCCGGCGCGCGCCGACGGGCCATTCGCCGGCGTACGCGGGCCGGAAATCGTCGCGCCGAATGGCGAGCCGCTCTTGCTCAAAGGCGTGAATCTCGGCAACTGGCTGCTGCCGGAGGGCTACATGTTCAAGACCGGCCAGATGAATTCGCCGCGTCTGCTCACCGAGCTGCTCAATGAGCTGATCGGCCCCGCCGCCACGAGAGAATTCTGGCAAAAATATCTCGATGCCTACGTCACCGCGGCGGATATCCATTTCCTGAAGACAGCGGGCGTGAATTCGTTGCGGGTTCCCTTCAATTACCGGCTTTTTACGAACGAAGATTACTTGGGCGGTAGCGACGCCTCCCGCGGCTTCGCCTTGCTCGACCGGCTCGTCGCGTGGTGCAAGGCCGAGCAGATCTATCTTATCCTCGACATGCACTCCGCGCCGGGCGGACAGACGGGCGACAACATCGATGACAGCTATGGCTATCCCTATCTTTTCGAGAGCGAGGCCGATCAGCAGCTCACCGTCGATATTTGGAAAGAAATCGCCGGTCATTATGCCGACGAGCCGGCCGTCATCGGCTACGATCTGCTCAACGAGCCGATCGCGCCCTTTTTCGACAAGGCCTCGTTGAATCCGAAGCTCGAGCCGCTCTACAAGCGGATCGCGGCCGCGATTCGCACGGT
The DNA here is from genome assembly GCA_015655545.1 of Chthoniobacterales bacterium. GTDB lineage: Bacteria > Verrucomicrobiota > Verrucomicrobiia > Chthoniobacterales > JAATET01 > JAATET01. The sequence goes on from JAATET010000103.1 coordinate 38,922, forward strand.
GGACAAGAACCACCTTCTTTTCCTCGGCGGTGCGCAGTGGGATCAGAATTTCACGATCTTCAAAAAGCCGTTCGACAAAAAATCGGTTTACACGTTTCACAATTATTGGAGCGAGACGACGGACGACGTGCTCGAACCGTGGCTGGATTTTCGCGACCGGTATGACGTGCCGGTTTATTGCGGGGAAACCGGCGAGAACAACGATGCGTGGATTCGCGATTTTCGAAAACTGCTCGACCGCAATCACGTCGGCTGGGCCTTCTGGCCGTATAAAAAAATGGAGAGTCCGGCGTGCGTGATCCAGTTTGCGCGCCCCGCGGACTATGGCTTGATCATGCAATACGCGGGCGCTCCGCGGGCGGCGTTTGTGGAAATTCGGAAGGCCCGGCCCGAGAGCCGCGAGGCGGTGAAAAAGGCGCTCGATGAGCTGCTGTTCAACTGCCGATTCGAGAATTGCAAACCGAACGCCGGCTACATCGAGGCGCTCGGATTCAAAGTCCCGGCTACGGACGCCGCTCCCGAAGACGGCGCCTCTCCCGCGCCAAAAACACCGGCAGCAACCGCGCCTCAATAAAGGCGAAGCCCGCCGCGAGGCCGTCCTTTTCATAGACGATTCCGATTTCCGCCTCGACCTCGGTGGGATTGCCGAACGCGGAGAGAAAATGATTCGACGTGAAGGCGGTGAGGCGTTCGCCATCCATCGCGCCGCGCTCGCGCAGGATCCATTCGCGCGCGTAGAGGCTCAGCACGGCATCGCCGATCCAGGCGGCGTTTCGCGTTTCGGCGGAGGGTTTTTTCGGCACGCGACGCAGGCTCACGCAGCGGCGCGGCGGAGGCAATGACGATCGCAAGGGTGCGATGGAATATTCGGTTTTGCGCGCGGGGAGTTTTTCGTTAGAGGAGACGCATGCGCGACGAATTCATGCAGGCGGCCATCGACGAAGCGAAGCAGGGACTGGCCGAGGGCGGCATTCCCATCGGCTCGGTGATCGTCCACCGCGGGAAAATCATCGGCCGCGGCCACAACATGCGCGTGCAAAATGGCGACCCGCTGCTCCACGGCGAGATGAGCGCATTCAAGGACGCGGGCCGCCAGCCGGCGTCGGTCTATCGCGAGTGCGTGCTCTACACGACGCTCTCGCCCTGCCCGATGTGCAGCGGCACGTCGCTGCTCTACAAGATTCCGAAAATCATCATCGGTGAGAACGTCACCTTCATGGGCGGCGAGGATTGGCTGCGCGGTCAAGGCGTCGAACTCGTCGTGCTCCAGGACGAGGAGTGCGTCCGGATGATGCGCGACTTCATCGCGGCCAGGCCGGAGCTTTGGAACGAGGACATCGCGGTCTGATCGGCGGGACGGCCGCGAGGAGCGAACCCGATCCCGGCGTAAAATCTTCCGGGCATCAAATCTCCACGCGGAACATCTCGCCGCTTTTCACATCGAGAGCGAAGGCCGCGAGCAGCTCCGCGATCGCGTCGAGATCGGAGAGCTGGATGACCTCGACCGGCGAATGCATGTAACGGTTCGGGAGGCCGATCGAGATGGTCGGAATGCCGCCGCGCTGGAGAAAAATCGCGTCCGCATCGGTGCCGGTGCGGCGAGGATTGATCTCGGTCTGGAGCGGAATGCCGGCTTTTTGAGCGACGGCGAGCAGGCGCTGATTCACGACCGGATGATTCGAGCTGCCGACGGACAAAACCGGCCCCTTGCCGAGGCGGATGTCGCCGTGCTTCGGCTTCGATGCCTGCGGGGTGTCGGTGGAATGCGTGACATCGATGACGATCGCCACATCGGGCCGCACGCGATAGGCGGCCATCGTCGCGCCGTAGAGTCCGTTTTCTTCCTGAATCGTCGAAGCGGCCACCACGCCCGCCTGTAAATCTTCGCGTCGGGCGGCGATCCGGCGCAGCGCCTCGGCGGCGGCCCAGGTGCCGATACGATTGTCGCAGCCCCGGGCGGCAATCCGATCGCCAAGCAAGGGGTGAACGCCCGCCGCGTAGGTGACCGCGTCGCCCACGCCCACGACTTCCTCCGCTTCCTTCCGCGAGCGGGCGCCGATATCGATGACCATGTCTTCGATGTCCGGCACTTTTTTCCGGTCGTCCGCCTTCTGCAGATGAATCGCGAGCTGCCCCGTGACGCCTTGCACGGGACCGCCCCGTCCATGGACGATCACGCGCTGGCCGCGGATCAAGGCGGGGTCCACGCCGCCGATGCCCTTGAAATAGATGAACCCGTCGTCATTGATGTAGCCGACCATGAAGCCGAGCTCGTCGGCGTGGCCGGCGATCAGAATTTTCGGCGCGCCCGGAGAGTTGAGGGCGGCAAAGGCATTGCCGTAGCTGTCGGACTCGAAGGTGTCGGCGATCGGTCGCACGTAGTCCGCCCAAACCCGCTGCCCCGGAGCCTCGAATCCCGAGGGCGAGGGAGTTTCCAACAGGCGGGTGAGAAAATCGCGGGCGGTATCATTCATCCCGGCGAACATCCCAGCATCGTGGCGGATGCTGCAATCCGAAATCCGTTTGCAGGCATCGCGGGGCTCGCTTAACCTCTCGCCTTCACCTCGCAACAAGATCGTAGCCGGGCGCGGCTTAACGCGGCGCCGAGGAAGGAAACAGGACGGCGGTAGCAATGAATTTTCGAGACCCTGAGTATTTTAACAATCGCGAGTTGAGCTGGCTCGAGTTCAACCAAAGGGTGCTCGACCAGGCGTTCGACGAGACGAATCCCCTGCTCGAACGCCTGAAGTTTCTCTGCATCGTCAGCTCGAATCTGGACGAGTTTTTCGAGGTGCGCGTCGCGGGCCTCAAGCAGCAGAAGCAGACCCTCACTCACGAGACCGGTCCGGACGGCATTCCGGCGAGCGAGGCTTTGGCCCGCATCTCGGAACGCGTGCGCAAGCTCGTGGACGATCAATATGCCTGCTGGCGCGTGCATCTTCGCCCGCAGCTCGAGGCGCAGCGCATCACCTTCCATCCCTACGAGACATTGCCGGCAGGCCCCCGCGCGCATTTCGACGAGTTTTTCGACAAGCAGGTCTACCCCGTGCTCACGCCGCTCGCGATCGATCCCGTGCACCCGTTTCCGCAGCTCCTGAACAAGAGCCTCAACGTCATCGTCGAACTCGAGGGCGAGGATCTCGAGACCGATATCGCGATCGTGCAGGTGCCGCGCATTCTGCCGCGCGTCGTCCCGTATCCCGAACGCCAGCCCGGAGGTGAGGATTATGTTTTTCTCGGAGGCATCATCCAGGCCCACGTCGAGAGATTGTTCAAGGGCGTGACCGTCAAAGGCGCCCACCTCTTCCGGGTCACGCGTAACAGCAACCTCTATTTCGACGAGGAGGAGGTGCAAAATCTCCTCCACGCTATCGAGGCGGAGCTCCGGCGCGTGAACCGCGGCGCCGCCGTGCGGCTCGAGGTCCAGCATCATTGCCCGAAGCACGTCGTGAAGCGGCTCACCGAGCTCTTCAACCTCACGGAGGAGGATGTCTTCCGCATCGACGGCCCGCTCAATCTCACGCGTCTCATGCCGCTCGCCTTGCAAATCGACCGGCCCGACCTGCGCTACAAGCGATTTTCGCCGAATACGGTCGTCTCGCTCGATGAAGGCACGGATTTATTCTACCACATCCGCAAAGGCGACATTCTGCTGCATCATCCCTACGACAATTTCCAGACCGTCGTCGATTTTCTCGCCCTTGCCGCGGAGGACCCGCTCGTGCTGGCGATCAAGCAGACGCTCTACCGCACGAGCTCGGATTCCCCGATCGTGCAATCGCTCATCGAGGCTGCCCGCAACGGCAAGCAGGTGACCGTCGTCATCGAGCTGAAAGCGCGCTTCGACGAGGCGGCGAACATCAAATGGGCGCGCGCCATGCGCGAGGCCGGCGTCGATGTCGTCTATGGCGTGACCGGCCTCAAAACGCATGCGAAGGCCTCGCTCGTCGTCCGCAACGAGGGCGACCGGGGCATCCGCCGCTACGCGCACCTCGGCACCGGCAACTATCATCCCTCCACCGCGCGCATTTATACCGACCTCGGCCTGTTCACGTGCCGCGAGGAAGTCACCACCGACCTCGCCGAGCTGTTCAACCTGCTCACCGGCATCTCGAAATTCACGCCGATGAACGAGCTGCTCGTCGCGCCGTTCAACCTGCACGCGAAATTCATCGAGCTCATCGACCAGGAGGCGCGCAACGCCCTCGCCGGAAAGCCCGCGGCGATCTACGCGAAGATGAACGCGCTCATCGAGGAAGGCGTGATCGAGGCGCTCTACCGGGCCTCGGCAGCCGGCGTGAAAGTGCGGCTGATGGTGCGCGGCATGTGCGCGCTGCGGGCGGGCGTGAAAGGCGTGAGCGAGAACATCGAGGTGCGCAGCATCGTCGGGCGTTTTCTCGAGCACAGCCGGATTTATCGATTCGAGAACGCGGGCAAGCCGAAGATCTATCTCGGCAGCGCGGACTGGATGCAGCGGAATCTCTTCCGCCGTGTCGAGACGGTCTTTCCGGTCATCGCGCCGGGAATGTTTGCCCACGTCGAAGAGATCCTGGAGTGGTTCTGGAAGGACAATGTCAAGGCACGCACGATGCGTCCCGACGGCACCTACGTGCCGCTCCGGACCACGGAATCGCCCTTCGACGCGCAGGCGGAGTTTCTGGAAGACTCCCAGCGCCGCCGCATGGCGCGCCTCAAGGCTGTTGCGCAGGCCTAGGCTTTATCGAGCAAGCTTTCCGATGCCGAAGACTCTTCTCGCCGCCGTTGCCATGCTCGCTCTCGCGGCGAATGGCATCGCGGGTGGACCGAAGAGCACGATCCAGAAACTGACGTCGATCTTCGAGAACAGCACGCCGGATTTCCAATACACGTTCGTGTCGAATATCGGCGACGGTCGCGGCTACACCTTCGGCTTCGTCGGATTCACCAGCGGCACCTATTCCGGCACGATGTTCCTCAAGGAATATCAACGCCTGCGACCGAACAATCCGATCGTCGGCTTCCTGCCGGCTTTCAGGCGCATCGACGCGGGGCCGCACGACAGCGCGGGGCGCAATCCCGATACGACCGGGCTCGAAGCTTTTCCTGCCGCATTCCAATCCTGCGGAGGCGACCCGGCCTTCGCGCGCGCGCAGCATCAGCTGGTGAACAAGCTCTCGTGGAATCCCGCGCAGGCGCTCGCGAGAAAGATCGGCGCCCGCTACCCAATCACCCGCGGGCAGCTCTACGACGCCTACGTGAACCACGGCGAGGACGGCATCAACAGCCTGCTCCGCAAAACCAGCCGCCGCTGTGGGGGAACGCCGCGCGACGGCGTCCGCGAGAAACGGTGGCTCAGAACCTTCCTGCGCGTGCGGCTTGCCGTGCTGAGCGCGGACTCGACATGGGTGCACGCCATCGACCGCATCGCGGTCTACCAGACGCTGCTGCGATCGCGAAATCTCCGGCTTCGCCTTCCGCTCGAGGTCGATTGCTACGGCAATCATTTTCGACTCGAGTAGCTGCGGCATTCGCGGCCTCGCAGCTGGCCTTCCGCTCGTGCGGGGATTCGGTCGATACATCGCAGTCTCGTTTCCGAAGCTTTATGGTCGGCCCCGCGGATGATAAGACTTTTTCATGTCCATGGAACAAGCTCGCCAGCTGATCGATCGCGCCCATTCGGCGGACCCGAATCGCGCCGCCGACGGCGCATCCGCCGAGCTCGTTTACGCCGATCGCATGGAGCGGTGGGTCGGCAGGCTGATTCCGGACGCCCAGCCACTGCTGCTGCTGGCTGCCCGCTGCCAGCATCTCGAGCGATGGACCGTGCCGCGGGCGACGTTTCCCGAAGGCAGGCCGGGCTACTTCGCGTGGCGAAAAAGTCTTTACCGCCAACAAGCCGACCGCGCCCGCCAGCTGCTGCTGGAAGCCGGAGTTTCGGTCCACGAAGCGGACGAAGTGGCGACATGGGTTTCCAAAACGGGACTCATTACAAATCCCGGCACCCAGGCGCTCGAAGACGCCGCGTGTCTCGTTTTTTTGGAAACCGAAATCGGCCACTTCGCCGAGCAGCACGCCGATTACCCGCGTGAAAAATTCATCGGCATTCTGCAAAAAACCTGGCGCAAGATGAGTCCCGCCGCCCAGCGGGCCGCGCTCGCGCTCGACCTTCCCCCGGCGATCGCCGGGCTCGTGCGCGAGGCCGTCGGCTAAAGCGGAACAGCCGCGTCGAGCTTTTCGAGATTGATTCCCTTGGTCTCGATGCCGAAGCGCCACGTGATCAACGCGCCAACGAGCGATGCCGTCACCAGCAGATAGAGCAAGGGAGCCGTGCCGATTTCCTTAAGCAATATCGGAAAGAAAAATGCCGTAAACACCGCGCCGATCTTCGCGAACGAGGCGGCGAAGCCCGCGCCCATGCCGCGGATGTGGGTCGGAAAAACCTCCCCGGCGATAAGGTAAGTCATCGCGTTCGGCCCGAGATTCGTCATGAAATTGAAAAGCATGAATCCGCAAAAAATGAAGGACAGCCTCGCTGTGCCATCGAAGTAAGAAGACAGCGCGGCGAGCAGAAGTCCCGCCGCGCAGCCAATGAAACCCAGGATCTGCAGGCGAATGCGTCCTGCCCGATCGGCCAGCAGCACGGCGCCGACAATGCCGACGATAAGCAGCATGTCGAGGAATGCCGCCCCCTTCGCTGCGACCATGTCGCCGTAAATGACCTCCGCGAAATTACGCGGGGCCATTCCGTTGCCGCCGCCGATCGTCGCGGTGAGGATGGTCGGCGTGAAAATTCCGATGCCGTAGGTGGATAAATCCTGCAGAAACCACGGCACGGACGCGAGGATGGTGGCCCTGAGATGCTTTTTCTGGAAGAGCTTCGCGTAGCTGGGCTGGCGATCGGCGAAGGATATCCCGCTCGCGGCATCCGGATCGCTGAGCTTGATATGCTTCGGGTGCGCGGGCTTTCGATGAAGAAGCTTCGCGATCTCCGCTTCCGCCTCCGGAATGCGACCACAGGCCACCAGCCAATGCGCGCTTTGCGGGATAAACAGCCGGCCCAGCACGACGAGGGTGGCGGGGACAATCGCCATCGCATACATGAGCCGCCAGTCCATGATCGCCGGTTCCGCCTTGAGGATGATAAAGCCCATCACCGTGCCCACCAGCGCGCCGACGGCCTGAAAACCAAAGGCCGCGAGCACCAGGCGCCCGCGGTAGCTGCTCGGAATGTTTTCCGAGATCACCAGGTGCGCGGTCGGATAATCGCAGCCGAGCGCGAGGCCGAGTCCGAACAGCCCGATGATCAGCCAGAGGAAGCTGCCGCTGAACGTGACCAGAATCAGAAACGCGACGAAGAGCGCCATCTCGAGCACGAACATCTGCTTGCGGCCGATCCGATCCGCCAGTCCGCCCAGCGCCGTCGCACCGATCAAAATGCCAAAAAGCGTGGCCGCACCCACCATGCCTTTTTCCGTTTCCGTGAGCTTGAACTCCATCACGATAAGCGGCAGCGCGACGCCGGTCATGAAGACGACCAGGCCTTCAAAAAATTTCCCGGCCGTGGCCAGCATCCAGATGCGCCATTGCATACGCGTCATCGGCGCGTCCGCGACCATGGTGCCGTCCGACCAGTTCGGCGTTTCGTCGATGTATTCCTGAACGGTTTTTGGAAGATATTCGCTCATGCGCGACGGACGGGCCCGAAGGTGGCCGCAGACTTGTCCGCATTGCGCCTGCTGCGTCAACTTCGATTTTGTTTCGAATGCGCCGTTTTATTTCTTCCGAAAAACGTCCCGCGGCGCCCTCTCGCCGCGGATTTTAGCTCGACGTTGTCCGGGGCCCGCACGGCTGAGCCCGGGATTTTTCCATCCGCGCACCCTCTGTGCCGCGAACCTCTTATGGATAAAGGCCCAAAAAACATTTGCGGAACTTTTGAACAAGGGAGGGGTTGCTCTGTCAGATGATTAACAACGTTAAATAGCGCGACGGAACCAAAAAACTCCGCCCGCGTCTAAATTCAAGGAGGGGCTCAGCAAGCACCCAAAAACAAATGGCAATCGAAGACACCGACACAGGATTCCAACTCTACTTGCGCGAGATCGCGCGGTTCCCGCTGCTCACCCCCGCGGAAGAAGTGAAGCTCGCCCGCAAAATAAAACGCGGCGATGCGAATGCTCGCGCCCACATGGTGCGCGCCAATCTTCGCCTCGTGGTCAAAATTGCCCGCGACTATCAAGGCCTCGGCCTGCCGCTGCTCGACCTGATTTCCGAAGGCAACATCGGCCTGATGAAGGCCGTGGAACGCTTCGACCCCAAAAAGGGCGGCAAACTCAGCACCTATGCCGCGTGGTGGATCAAGCAGTCCATCAAACGTTCGCTCGCCAACCAGAGCAAGACGATCCGCCTGCCCGTTCATCTCGTGGACAAGATCTCGAAAATCCGCCGCGTCGCCGCGCAAATGAGCGAAGAACTCGGACGCGAACCCACCGATGACGAGCTGGCCGAGGAAATCGGCATGCTCGCCTCCAAGGTGAGCCAGCTGAAGACAGCCGCCATACGCCCGGCTTCCCTCGATGCGCCGATCGGCGAAGACGATTCCACGGAATTCGGCGAAATCGTCGGCGATGCCGAAGCGCAGGATCCGTTCGAGCTGCTGCGCGACAAGGATCTTCGCGACGAAGTTGGCGATTTGCTCGACGTGCTTGATGATCGCGAACGCAAAATCATCAACTCCCGCTTCGGGCTCGACGGCGCCAAGCCCAAGACACTCGAAGAAGTCGGCGAAAAATTCGGGGTGACGCGCGAACGCATCCGCCAGCTGCAAAATATCGCGCTGCATAAAATGCGGCGCGCCCTCAGCAAAAAGGAAAAGCCACGGCCCGAAGCCTTGGTCTGATCGTTCCGCACTCGCCGACGCGTCGAGTCGCCGGTGGCAAAATTCGAAAGAGCCGGATGTGTCGTGGGGGGACGTCCGGCTTTTTCTTGCCCGCTACTGACGGATCATCAGCAAAATTCCCGTCGTGACGAGGACGGGGCCGGCCCACTGTCTCGCGTTGAGCGTAGTCTAGAGGGTGATTGTGCAACCGGGATCGGGCACCACGACTTCCGTGTCCGGAAGCTGCGCCGCCAATTCCTTTCGGAACCAGGCAATCGCCGGCGGGTCGCCATGCACGAGGACGATTTTCTTCGGGCGTAGCGAGAGGGCGTAGCGAAGCAGCGTCTCGCGCGTGGAGTGCGCGCTGAAATTGAAGGAGTCAACGTGACAGCGGCGCTCGACCGGCGGGAGGTCGGGGTCGAGCACGATGCGATCTCCCGGCTTGGCCGCTTTCACTTTGCCCGCGGGCGACTCGGGATCCGCGTATCCCACGAAGAAAAGGCTCTGCTGCGGATCGGGCAAAATTTTGCGCACCCAAAAATTCGACAGCGTGTTCTCGGTCATCATGCCGCTCGAGAGCGCGAAGATGCAGTGTTTGCGGGCCGGGAAGGTGTGGACCTCGTTGCCGGAGAGAACGTAGGGCGCCATTTCATGCAGCAACATCAACTCGGGAAGCGAGCGATCGTTATTCTGCGCCAGCGCGTCGTAGGCGCCGGTGATCTTCGTGCTCAGTCCGCCGATATACACCGGCGTATGCGCGAGCTCCCCGCTTTTGCGCATCTTCCAGAGCATGGTGAGCACTTCCTGCGTCTTGCCGAGAGCGAACACGGGAATGGTCACGCTCCCGCCCCGTGCGAAGGCCGCAAGGATCGCATCCGCAAATCGCCGCTCCTCGCTTTGGCGCGTGATCTCCTCGCTCAGCGGCGCGTCGCCGCGCGTCGTCTCCATGATGAGCACGTCGACGCCTTCGGTCGGAAAATCCGCCGCACGCATGAGCGTCTGCGACTCGAAATTCACGTCTCCCGTATAAAAAATCGTGCGCCCTTCGCCGCGGATCAACACGCCCGCCGAGCCGAGAATGTGTCCGGCATTGTAAAACTCCAGCGTGGGCTCGACACCGTCGCCAGCGCCACGTTCGCCATCGAGCGTGAACGTCACTCCCACGGGCGCGGGCCGCCACATGCTCCGCGAAAACTCGATGCCGCGATGCGTGAACAGAGGGTATTCGAGGACGTTATCGTCCTCGCGCTGCCGCATCATCACGTTCACCGAGTTGTGCAGCATGATCTCGCCGATGCGCCGCGTTCCTTCGGTGAGAAAAACCAGCGCCTGCTGCTCGGAGCGGGTAAGAACGGGCAGCGAGCCGATGTGATCCTGATGCGCGTGGGTGATGACAATGGCATTCACCGTGCCCTGCGGAATGCGCGCATAGTCCGGTGTCGCCGCGAGGCCGCGCTCCTTCGGATGCATCCCGCAATCGAGGACGATATTTCGGCCGGCAATCTGGAGAAGATAGGAATTCGCGCCGATCTCGGTGCGGCGGGTGAGGTTGACGAACTCCATCGCGCGTTCATAGACGCGGCGGCCCGCCCGTCAAATGCAAATCGTGTCCGATGTGGAAACTCCGCCCCCGGCCCGATGCCGAAGTGCTAGGCCGGCGATTCGCGCCGCTCGATTTTATTTGCGCGTTGCCGAGACGGGATCAAGCCCAGCAGCGGCAGCAGCAGGGCGATCGAGATCGGCAGGACGATTCGAAATTCCTGATAGATCGCGAGCGCCAGCAGCAGCCATGAGCAGCCCACGCCCACCGCAAACAGCGCGCGATGGATGCGGCTTCCGGGCCACCACGGCAAGGTGGCCACCAAAAGCAGAGCGATCCATTCCCAGTTGGCGGGAGATGGAATTTCCGCCAGCCGATTGCGCAATGCCGCGACGCCCGCCGCCTGGCCATCGCCGGAATATTGAACGGCAATCAACCGCCCGCGAAACAAGTCCTCCAGACCGACGCCGATCGCTCCCTGCTCACTGCGCTCCGTTCGCAGCATGAGCTGATCGAGAGAAATGTGCCGCACGAACCGCCGCGCGAGCGGATTTATTCGCGCACAGCCCAGGGAATCCATCGGAGCAAATAAAGTGGCTCCTTGCAGCGAGCCGGGAATTTTTCCCGTCACGTTTTCCGCCGAGATGCCATCCATCGTCAGGCAAAATTGCCACGCGTTCGATGCCACCGCACGGTCCGCCTGACGGGCCGCGACCAATACCAGATCGCCGGCGGTCTTCCGGGCGCCGCCAGCCGCATAGCCTTCGGGAAGGGCCGCCAACAAGGGCGGAAGTGAAGGCAGCGCAGCGGAAACCGCCACTCGCGGCAGCGGAGGGAGACGTTCGTTGGCCGTGAAGACCACGGGGACTTTCGCATCGCCCAATTTTGAGAGCAAGAGGGCCACACCCTCGCCCGGCTGGATCGGCACAAGGAAAACGATCGCCCGCGGTCCGCACCGAAGGATCGCCCGCAAAATCAGCGCAGCATCCAGAGCCCGCATGCCGCCATTGATCGCCGGCAGATCGATGGCGGTGACGATTTCCGGCCGGGCCGGCAGCGTGCTGGCCGCCAGCCACTCGCCGAGGGCCCTGCGAATCGGCGTCCCTCGGGGCGACTGTTCAAAAAATATTGCCGCCGCCGCGATCGCGACGACGAGAAGGACTGCGACCGCACGGCTCATGCGCCGAGGAGCTCTCGCGCATGCGCCAGCGCGGCCCCGCCGCCGCGGCTGCCGAGCATGCGGGCGATTTCCGCTTCGCGCTCCTCGGCCGCGACGGGGGTGAGCGAGGAGATCGTGCGGCCGCCGACCACCGATTTGCTCACGACGAAATGCGAGAACGCCGCCGCCGCGACCTGCGGCAGATGCGTGATGCACAGCACCTGGCGGCAAGCGCCGATCTCGCGCATCTTTGCGCCGACGGAGTGGGCGATTTCGCCGCCGACATTCGCATCGATCTCGTCGAAGACGAGCACGGGCACTTCATCCTGGGCGGCGAGCGTCGTTTTCAACGCGAGCATCACGCGGGAAATTTCGCCGCTCGAGGCGATGGACCTCAGCGGCTGCGCGGGCTCGCCGGGATTCGGCGCGAAAACAAACTCCACGTTTTCCAGGCCTTCCGGCCCGGGCTCGCCGGCATCGAGGCGTATCTCGAAACCGCCTTTCAAAAATCCAAGGTCCATCAAATGCTTTCGCACGGAACCGGCGAGCCTCGGCGCCGCGGCCGCGCGGAGTTTTGAAAGTTTCCCGCCGGCCGCGAGCGCCCGTTTTTTCGCGGCGGCGATCTCTGCCTCGAGATTCGCACCGCGTGCGGCCCGGCCGCGCAACTCCGCCAGACGCGCCGCGGCCTCTTCGCCGAACGCCATGACTTCGGCGATGGTCGCGCCGTATTTGCGCTTGAGGCTTTGCAGCACGTCGAGGCGGGTCTCGATTTCCGCGAGTGACCGCGGATCGGCGTCGAGATGATCGCCATAGGAAACGAGAGATCGACCGAGATCGCTTATTTCCCCGGCCAGAGCGGCATGGCGGGTCGCGAGGTCGTTTTGCGAGGAATCGATTCGCGCCAGTTCACGGATCATGCGCCCGACTTCGGCCAGGCGGCCTTCGGCCGAATCCTCCGCTTCGCTGAGCGCCTGCGCGGCGCCGGCGGCCAATTCCTTGAGCCGCTGTCCATTCGCCGCCGCCTGCTGACGGGCGACCAGCGTCTCCTCCTCATTCGGAATCAACGCGGAGGATTCGATTTCTTCCGTCTGGTGCGCGAGGAGGGCGATTTCGCGTTCGCGCGCCTGGCCCGTGGCCTCGGAGTCGGCTTGTTCGCGCTCGAGCCCGAGCCACTGGGCGCGGGCGGCGCGATAGTCGGCCAGAGCTTTTTCCGAGCCGCCGAAAGCGTCGAGCAGCCGCGTCTGCGCCTCGCGGGAAAAGAGCGATTGGTGGTCGTGCGGCCCGTGAAGATCGATGAGGCGGTCGCCGATCTGTCGCAAAAGCGCGAGGGTGCCGGGCGAGCCGTTGACGAACTGCCGTCCGTTGCCCGTCGCGGAAATGACGCGCTTGAGCAGGAGCTGGCCAGCTTCGCATGGCTCGATGCCGGCTTCCGCCAGCAGGGGATGAATGGATGATTCCGCGGGCAAGACGGCGACGGCCTCGATGACGCATTCGTTTTCTCCGGAACGGATCGCGGACTTGTCGGCGCGATCGCCGAGGAGAAGATTCAACCCTCCGATGAGGATCGATTTGCCCGCGCCGGTCTCGCCGGTAATGGCGACGAAACCCGCGGGTATGTCCCAGGCCAGGGACTCCACGAGTGCGAAATTGCGAATGCGAAGCGAGGCGAGCATTGCAGCGAAGGCGGCGAATATGACAGCTTCGCCCCCGGAATGAAAGTGGCTGCGGGGCTTGAAATTACCTTCCTGGGAACCGGCACGTCGCAGGGCGTCCCGATGATCGCGTGCGACTGCGCGGTCTGTCGCTCGGAAGATCCGCGCGATTCGCGGCTGCGGACCGCGGCGCGCGTGCGCACGCCCGAAGTCGAGTTCGTCATCGATACGCCGCCCGACTTCCGCACGCAGGCATTGCGCGAAAATCTTCGCCGCATCGACGCCGTGCTTTATACGCACGCGCACACGGACCACGTGATGGGATTCGACGACCTGCGGCGCTACTGCGAAACGCAGGACCAGGAAATGCCGATCTATGCCTCGCCGGTGGTGCTCGCCGATTTTCGACGGATTTTCCAATTCGCATTCGATGGAACGTCGGGCGGCATTCGCAACTACATTCGCCCCCAGGTGCACGAAGTCACCGGCCCCTTCGCGCTCGGGGATCTCACGGTCACGCCCGTGACGCTCCCGCACGGGCGCTTCGACACGACCGGCTATGTCTTTTCGCAGCACGGGCGGCCGCTGCTGGCCTATTTTACCGATTGCAACCGCGTGCCCGAAGCCGCTCTGGAAGCGGCGCGAGGCGCGGAAGTGCTCGTAATCGATGCGCTGCGCCATAAACCCCACCCGACGCACATGAGCGTGCCGGAGGCGATCGCCGCCTCCGAGGCGATGGACGCAAAGCGCACGTTTTTCACGCACCTCTGCCACGATCTCGGGCACGCCGCGACGGAGGCCGCCCTTCCTCAAAATATCCGCCTGGCTTTCGACGGATTGCGCGTTCAAGCGCTATGAAGCGCCTGCTTGCCGTCGCGATTTTTCCCGCGCTGCTCGCGGTGGCGCGAGCCGCCGAACCCTCGCCCACGCCGAGTCCCGAGGCGGCGGCCACCGTCGTCATCTATAATCGCAACGACGAAACATCGCTCGCCCTGGCGAAATATTACGCGAGCCGGCGAAATATTCCCGACCGCCAACTGGTGGGGCTCGACTGCTCGCCGGACGAAGAAATTTCCCGCGACGAATACCTCGTCGATATCGAGGCTCCGCTGCGGGATGCTTTCACGAAACGCGGATGGTGGACGATTTCCCGGAACCCCGAAGGCCGGCGCTACGTGGAAACGGCGACGATGCGATTCGCGGCCTTGATCCGTGGCGTGCCGATGAAAATCCGTCCGAAGGCCAGGCCGCCGGCATCGCCCGCCAACAAGGAAATCCAGCCCGGCACTCCGATCGAGATCTTCGCCCGGCACGACGAGGCATCGGTGGACTCCGAACTCTCGGCCATGTTCACGCTGCTGGAGGAAGCTCCGTCCGTGATCGTGAATTCCTATTACCGGCGCTTCGCGCACATTCTGGATATGCCGCCCGCGCAAGGCCCATTCCTCGTCTGCCGGCTCGACGGGCCGAGCGACGCCATCGTGCGCCGCATGATCGACGACGCCATTGCCACCGAGAAAACCGGCCTGTGGGGCTGGGCGTATCTCGACGCGCGCAACATCACCACGGGCGGCTACGCCGAAGGAGACGAGTGGATAACGCGCGCCGGCGACATGATGCGGCGGAAGGGCCTTCCGGTGATCAGCGACTATGCGCCGGAGATTTTTCCGAAAGGATATCCCGTGACGAATGCCGCGATTTATTACGGCTGGTATACGAGCAATATCGACGGCGCGCTCGCGGAGCGGGACTTTAAATTCCTGCCCGGCGCCATCGCCGTGCACATTCACTCCTTCAGCGCGCGCACGATCCGCGCTCCCGACCTCGCCTGGGCCGGGCCTCTCCTGTTTCACGGCGCCGCCGCCACGATGGGAAATGTCTACGAGCCGTTCCTCTCGCTCACGGTAAATTTCGATCTCCTGCAAGACCGCCTGATGAGCGGCTTCACGCTCGCGGAATCTGCGTATGCCGCCACGCGCGGCCTTTCGTGGATGGGCGTGGTGCTCGGCGATCCTCTTTACCGCCCTTACGCAAACTGGAACTCGTTCGATACGAAAAGCGACGGTCCGCCAAATCTCTGGCAGCGCTACCGCGAAGCCGTGCTCCAGGCCCAGGGCGATCCTCTCGCCGCCGCGGATGCGCTGCACAAACTGGCCGCCGATGCGCACAGCTCGATGCCCCTGGAGGCTCTCGGCCAGGCGCAAGGCGCCGCCGGCGAATTCGGCCACGCCCTCGAGACTCTCGCCGAAGCGGCAAAAATCGAGAAATCCCAAACGATTCGCTTTCGCATCGCGCTCGAGCAGATCGAGCTGCTGCGCCGCGCGGGCCGGAAGGACGCCGCCCTGGAAAGGGTGTCCGATGCGCTCGGCACCTTCGATACCGAGGAACAACAACTCACGCTCGGCAGGCTCGTGCTGGCGATTCAACCTCCGCCCACTCCCACGCCCGTTTCCCGTCCGGCGAAGAAATGAATCCCGCTCCGCTCGAAGCTTATCGACAGGCGCTCGACGCCGGTGGAAACCGCCTGCGCGAGGATGAGATATTTTTTGCGGGCCTGCCGGAACTCGAATGGCAGGCGCGTTGGTTCGCCGGAGCGTTCGGTCGCGAGTGGCAATCCGGCGAGGGCGAACCGATTCGCATCGAGGATTTCGGGAGATGGAATCGGGAGGCCGGACCGGACTTCGTTGACGCACGGATCCGCATCGGGTCGCGAGAAATCCGCGGCGCCGTGGAACTCGATCTCGATGTGCGCGACTGGGAGCGGCACGAGCACGCGATCAACCCTGCCTTTCGCGGCACCATCCTGCATGTCTTCATGAACGCTCCCGCGCGCCGCTTTTTCACGCGCACGTGCGATCACCACGAAGTTGCGCAGCTCCATCTCCCTGCGGCCGGCAAAGTCCCGACTCGTCCTCCGCCCTCCAGGCCGGTGATTACCGGCGAGCGCTCCCACATCGCGACCATCCTGCAGGCAGCCGCGCGTCACCGCCTCGACCTCAAGGCGCGCGCCTTGCGCCGCCATGCCGTGGTGCATGGCGAGGACGAAGCCTGGTTTTCGGCCCTCGCGGTGGCCTTGGGATACAAAATTAATCAAACTCCGTTTCTGCTGCTCGCGCAGAGGGCAGGCCTGCGCCAAGCCTCGGAAAACCGCGGCGAAGCTCTGCTTTTTGGGATCGCGGGCTTTTTGGAATCTCCCGCACCGCCCGCCGCCGACCGTGCGGTGCGCGGATATCTCCGGTCGCTTTGGGAGGATTGGTGGTCCGTGCGTGCGAGTTGCGAGCGGCTGATTCTTCCCCGCCCGGCCTGGAAAACCGGTGGCGCGCGTCCGGCGAATCATCCCCACCGCCGCGTCGCCGCGCTGGCCCGCATCGCCGCCAGCTGGCCGCCCATTCGCGCCTCCCTCGCCGCGGCCCGGCGCGAGGCCTTCGCCGCGGCGCTGGAGTCGCTCGAGCATTCTTTTTGGACCACTCGTTTTAATTTATCCGCCGCACCCCTTCCACGGCCGCAGGCGCTGCTCGGCCCGGATCGCATTCGCGATATCCTGATCAATATTTATCATCCGCTCGCGGTCGAGCGGGACGATTCCGCATGGGCGGGATTCCTGGGTGAAAAAGGCCCCGCCCCCGCGGCCATCCTGCGCCATGCCGCGCGGCGTTTCTTTGGCGCCGCTGCCGACGCGAGAGGATTTTTGTCCGCCGCCGCCGCGCAGCAGGGGTTGCTCCAGCTCGAACGGGACTATCGCGAGGCCGCGGAGCCGGAGGAATTCCTCGCCGCCCTGCGCCGGATGCCCGCGGGCTCGACGTCCACGGGCTCCTAGTGCTACCGTGACGGATTCCCTCCCATGAATCTCGAGCAAATCTGCGAAGCCACCGTGCAGGCGGGTGCGTCCGATCTTATTTTGCACGAAGGCAGCCCGCTGGCTTTGCGAGTGAATGGCGGCGTCGCCCGCATCGATGCGACACCGATCGAGCCGGAGGTTTTCGACACGCTGTGGGCCGCCTGCCACGCGCCGCCGGACGCGCACGACTTCAATGCCGCATTCGTCTCCGCGCAGGGCGAACGATTCCGCGTAAATCTTTTCCGCACGCTCGGCCGCCGCGGCGCCGTGTTGCGCCATATTCGCAGTGAAATCCCAAGCCTCGACCAGCTCGGCGTGCCTGCTCCGATGCTCCGCGACTGGCTCTCGCGCCAAAGCGGCATTGTCCTCGTCACCGGACCCGCCGGCTCGGGCAAAAGCACGACGCTCGCCGCCTGCCTCGAGGAGATCAACGAATTCTCCGCCCGCCATATCGTCACGATCGAGGATCCCGTGGAATTCATCTTTCGCGAGAATTGCTGCATCTTCACCCAGCGCGATGTCGGCATCGACACCGTGACCTTTGCCGAAGGGCTCCGCCAGGCCATGCGCCAGGCTCCGGACGTGCTCTTCATCGGCGAGATTCGCGACCCGGACTCCGCCGTCACCGCCATTCATGCCGCGGAAACCGGGCACCTCGTGCTCGCGACGATTCACGGCTCGGACACCGCCGACGCACTCGAGCGCATGGCGCAGCTCCTTCCCGATTCCGAACGCCGCACGCTGGCGCGCATTTTCGCCTCGCAGCTTCTCGGCGTGGTGGCGCAGCGGCTGCTGCCATCGACCGCCGGCGGCAACGTCCTCGCCGTGGAATATTTCATGAACGTCGGCGCGATGCGCGCTTACATCGAGGATGGGCGCGCGGCCGAGCTGCGCGATTTCATTGAGCGTTCGAGCACCGACACCGCTTTGAGCCTGATGCGCAGCGTGGCGACGCTATGCCGTGCCGGCCAGGTGAGCGAATCCGTCGCCCTTGCCGCGGTGGAAAAACCGGGCGAGCTTACACGCATCCTGCGCGGCATCAGCAGCGCGACCCAACGCCGGTAGCTTTTTATGCGCGATCTCGTCTCCCTGCTCACCGATGCCGTCAACCTGCGCGCTTCCGATCTGCACACCGTCGTCGGCATGCCGCCGCTCATCCGATTGAACGGCGACATCGTCGGCATGGAAGGCGAGGTCTTGTCCGCCGACGAAGTGCGCCGCCTCGTGCTCGACATGCTCACCGAGGCGCAGCGCTCCCGGCTCGAGCAGGACTGGGAGCTCGACTTCGCGCTCCAGGTGGACGGCATCGGGCGCTTTCGGGGCAACGCGCACTACAGCCGCGGCGCGGTCGAGGCGGCGTTCCGCTACATTCCCGAGGACATCCCGTCCCTCGCGAAGCTTGGCCATCGGCCATCCGTCCAGCGCGCGTGCGAACTCGAGCGCGGCCTCGTTCTCGTCACCGGCATTACCGGCTCGGGCAAAAGCACCACGCTCGCCGCCATCGTGAAGCAGATCAGCGAGACACGGCAGGCAATGATCATCACGGTCGAAGATCCCGTGGAATTCATCTTCGCAAACTCGCGCAGCATCGTGAAGCAGCGCGAGGTCGGCAACGACACGCACTCGTTCTCCGAGGCCTTGCGCCATGTGCTGCGGCAGGATCCCGACGTCATCCTCGTCGGCGAAATGCGCGACCTCGAAACGATTCGCGCCGCCATCACCGCCGCCGAGACCGGCCACCTCGTGCTCGGCACGCTGCACACCATCGACGCGCCGAAAGCCATCGACCGCATGGTGGATGCCTTCCCGGGCGACCAGCAGCCGCAAGTCATCGCGCAGCTGGCGAACGCGCTCGAGATGATCGTCTCCCAGCGCCTGCTTCCTGCCGAATCCGGCGGCCGGCGCGTCCTCGCCAGCGAGACGCTCGTCGCAAACAATGCCATCCGCGCCTGCATCCGCGACCGCCGCTACGAACAACTCGTCGGCCTGCTGGAAATCGGCGGTCGCGAGGGCATGAATACGATCGACGAATCCCTCTCCGAGCTCTACCTCACCCGCCAGATCAGCAAGGAAGAAGCCATCGCCAACGCCCGCGATCCCGCCAGCATCGAGGCTCTCACCCGCCAGCCGGAAAAGCCGGCGCGGCGCGGCCTTTTCGGCTAAGCGAGCCGGTGATGGCGGCTCGTAACTGAGAAAAAACCGGCGCGCCTCATCCCCCGGTCGCCAGCCGCGACCTCACGCTCCGCGCACCTTTTCCTTTTTGCCCTCACGCTCCTCCTCGAGCCGCGCGATTTCACTCGCGAGCTGACGAAGCAGAGCGTCCCTCTCGACCGGATCGGCCTTGGAAATTTCCCCCTCCAGGAATACGCGCCGTTCGGCGATGCGAGCTTCGTAAAGATTGTCGATCTCGGCGAGCTCCACCCGTTGCGCCTCGTTCACTTTCACGGTCGGCGATTTGGCCTCCAGGCGGCTCATGGCGATTTCGTATGCGGACTTCATGGAGAAACATACTGCCGCGTTTCCGCCTTGTCGCAAGCCGGGGGGCGGGCAAAGTGTCCCGATGGCGGCAGGCATTCGACTTCTGAGCACCGACTTCGACGGCACGCTTATCGGGCATCCCTCCGACGGGCGCTGCATCCCCGCGCTCGCCCGCGCGCTGGCCGGCTTTAAAGCTTCCGGAGGTCTTTGGGCCGTAAATACCGGCCGCTCGCTTGCCCACGCGATCGAGGGCCTGGAAATTTTCCACGCTCCGGTCGAACCCGACTTTTTTCTCACTCACGAGCGGGAACTTTATCATCGCGATCCCGCAACGGGAAAGTGGCAGGACTTTGGCGACTGGAATCGCGTGGCGCGCGAGCGTCATGCAGAGCTTTTTCACCGATCCGGCACGATCTTTGCGCAGCTTCAAGCCTTCGTCGCCGGCATGCCCGATGTGACCTTGATCGAGGAAGATGGTCACACCGCCGGCTTGATCACCAGCGACGAGACGACCATGGCTCTCGTGGCAAAGGGCCTGGACGCCCTGCGCGCCGACTTTCCTGACTTTAGCTATCAGCGCAACACGATCTACCTGCGCTTCTGTCACGCGGACTATCACAAAGGGTCCGTGCTTCGCGAGTTGTGCCGGCTTTTGGCCGTGCCCGCCGCCGAGGTCTTCGCCGCGGGCGACCATTTCAACGACCTCTCCATGCTCGATCCAAAGGTGGCGGGCCATCTGGCCTGCCCGGCGAATGCCATCGCGGAAGTCAAATCCGCCGTCACCGCGGCGGGCGGATGGGTCTCCGGACGCCGTTTCGGCGAAGGGATCGCCGCGGCGCTCGCCGCGGTATTGCGCGCGCCAAAGAAAACCAGAAAAAAGCCGGCGGCTGTTTTCTGACAGCCGCCGGCGGATAAGGAGATGTTTTTAGCTAAGCTTGGCTTATGCCTCGGGCTGCACATTCGGAGTGCCCACGACTTTGAAGGCATAGCGCGCTTCTCCGACCTTTGCGACCTCGGGAAGCTTCTTGCCGGTCGTGCTAAACCACACGTGCACGTTCTGGTTTTTCACACCCAGCTTGGCGGAGATGTCCTTGACGGACGCGCCTTCCGGTCCGGCGGTCGAAAGAAGCTTGAGGATCTGGCTTTTCAAAGCTCCGCGGCGTCCCGCGCTTTTGGGCGCTGCCGGAGCCTTGGCCATTTTGACTTTCGGAGCTTTCTTGGGCTTTTTGGGAGCCTCGGCGGCTTTCGGAGCTTTGATCTTGGCCGCTTTTTTCGCGGCAGCTTTTCCGGGCGGGCGTCCACGGCGTTTGCCGGCGGCGGTCTTTTTCACGGGCTTGCCGGAAAAGAGCGAGGCGAGCCGCTCATCCAGTGCGCCCAGTTGCTTTTGCAGCGCGGATTTCAATTCGCTGAGCTTGATCAATTCGCGCAGCACATCGGGATTTAATTTGGAGAAGTCCATGCCCTTTGTTTAAACGAATGCTTAGATCGAATGCAAATATTATTTTAACATTAGCTATTCTTATAACTTTTGATGTTCGAGCCTCTTTTGAAAGTCGACGCCTGGGTATTTCACCTCGATGAATGCGCGATTTCTCCGATTTCCCATCCCGCGGATGCGGCCCGCGCGGCGCAAATCGCCGATCCGGTGCCGCGGAGGCGCTATGCAAGGGGGCGGGCGGCGCTAAGACGCGTGCTCGCCCTGCGGCTGGGGATAAATCCGGAAGCGGTGGCCTTGGAAATCGCTCCGGGCGGCAAGCCAGGCGTGGCGGGTTGCGATTTTTCCATCTCGCATTCCGGCCCCTGGCTGGTCGTGGCTGTTGGCGACACGGCGGTCGGCGTGGATATCGAAATGCCCCGTCCGCGTCGAAACATGATGGACCTCGCGGAGCGATTTTTTTCGGCGCGGGATATTCGTTATTTGCGCGATGCGGCGGAAATGGCGCGCGATCGCGCTTTCTTTCGTCTCTGGGTCGCCAAGGAAGCCGCGCTTAAATGCGCGGGCGTGGGGCTGGCGCTCCATTTGCATAAGGCGGAGTGCATCGTCGCGGAGCAGGCCCTGGTCGGGGTGCGATGGGACGGGGAGCGATTTTCCGTTCAGGAATTTCACCTGCCGGATGGCACACCCGGCGCGGTGGCGTGGCGGGGCGAAAACAAGGCGCAGATCGAGTGGCGCGATCCGGCGGAAATCGCCGCTAGCTAATTGACCTATGCGGAAAAACTTTCGCCGCAGGAGCAATGGGCGACGGCATTCGGGTTGGTGACTTTGAAGCCGCCTTTTTGCAGGTCTTCGCTGAAATCCAATTCCGAACCGCTGACAAAGAGCGCGCTCTTGGGATCGACGACCACGCGCACGTCGCGGGAATGCACCATGATGTCACGGTTCGCGGGACCATCGACGAGATCCATCTTGTATTGCAGTCCGGAACAGCCTCCGCCGATGACGGCGACGCGCAGGGCGCCTTCGGGCCGGCCTTGTTTCTCAAGCAGCGCGCGCAGTTTGCGACTCGCCGGATCGGTGATGCAAATCAGCTTTTCGTTGCCGATCCGATATTGGACGGCGGGCTCCGCGGCGGTGCTCATGGCGGCAAGGTATCTCCGATGCCGGCGGGGTTCAAGCGGGCGTATGGCGGTTTCGGATTCTTAGGCATGGCGGAAGTTCGCGGCGGCGCGTAAAATAATACGATGCGCATTGTCCTGGCGGCCACCGGTGCGAGTGGCGCGATTTATCTCCAGCGGCTGCTCGACCACTTGGAGCAGGCTGGCGGGCATGAGATCCATCTCGTGCTGAGCAGTTATGCAAAGCAGGTCGTCCATGAGGAGATCGACGCGTTGCGGGTGCCGGCGGGCGTGATCGAGCACTCGGACAAGTCGATGAACGCGCCGTTCGCCAGCGGCTCGGCGCGGTTCGATGCGATGGTGGTCGTGCCGTGCTCGATGGGCACGCTGGGACGCATCGCGGCGGGCACGAGCGAGTCGCTGATTTTGCGCGCGGCCGACGTTTTTCTGAAGGAGCGGCGGCGCCTGATCCTCGTGCCGCGCGAGACGCCGTGGAGCTTGATCCACGCGCGCAATGCCGTCGCGGCGCTCGAAGCGGGCGCGAGTTTGCTGCCCGCGATGCCTTCATTTTACAGCCGCCCGCGGACGATCGAGTCGGCGGTGGATACCGTCGTGTGGCGGATTCTCGATCAGCTCGGGATCGAGGCGCGGGACGCCTGCCGCTGGCGCGAATCGACGGATACGCAGGTTTCTTGACAGGAAATTTTTCGATCCGGCATCGACAGAAGTTGCGGAGTCCGCTTAGGGTTTCCGCGCTCGATAAGAGAAGCAATCAGACAACGTTTTGCACCGCGAGATTGTGATTCCTCCCATCCAAGCCGCCAAGGAACTCGATGTGCATCAGCTTCGGCGGATACTTAACGAGCCTGGTTTTTTTCAGCTTATTTTCGACGCTCTCCCTTTGATGGTCGTGGTGAAAAGCGCCCGACCGGAGACTTTCGGCCAGTTTTTGCTCTGGAAT
This sequence comes from Chthoniobacterales bacterium, assembly GCA_015655545.1. GTDB lineage: Bacteria > Verrucomicrobiota > Verrucomicrobiia > Chthoniobacterales > JAATET01 > JAATET01. Next base: position 61,960 of record JAATET010000103.1, read on the forward strand.
CGCGTGGCCGAGGAATGGCTGGGCCTGATGGCGAGCGAGGTGATCGGCCGGACGGATCACGACTTCTTTCCGCCGGAGCAGGCGGAGTTTTTTCGGGAGACGGATCGCGGGGTGGTGCGTGCGCGCCGGACGGTCGATGTCCCCGACGAGCCCATCTTGAGCCGGACGCTCGGCGAGCGGTTTATTCACACCGTCAAGACGCCGATCTACGACGATGAAGGGGAGCCGCTGGCCTTGTTGAACGTCTCGGAGGACATCACGGAGCGGAAGCTCTCCGATGAGGCGATGCGCGAGAGTGAGGAGCGCTGGCTGCTCGCGCTGGCCGGCAGCGAGGGCGGGGTGTGGGATTGGAACATCCGCTCCGGCGAGCTGTTTTATTCGGAACGCTGGCGGGAGATGTTCGGTTTTGCTGAAGCGGAGCTCCCGCGCAGCACGCAGGAGCTGCTGGAGTTGATTCATGCCGAGGATCGCGCCGCCGTGCGGCAGCACACACGGGATCTGCTCCGGCGGAAGATCGACCTCTTCCGTTGCGAATACCGGATGCGCTGCCGCGGCGGCGGCTACAAATGGATACTGGCCCACGCCAAGGCTCACTCCGATGCGGCCGCCCGCCCCACGCGCATGATCGGCACGCTCATCGATATTTCCGATCGCAAGCTCGTCGAAGCCCAGCTCGTCGAGGCCAAGGAGGCCGCCGAGAGCGCCAGCCGCGCGAAGAGCGATTTCCTGGCGATGATGAGTCACGAGATCCGCACGCCGCTCAATGGCGTGCTCGGTTTCGCGGACTTGCTCGGCGGCACGACCCTCCAGGAAAACCAGCGCGAGTATGTGCACACGATCCGCGAGAGTGGATCGAACCTCCTGCACGTGCTCAACGACATTCTCGATTACTCGAAAATCGAGGCCGGGAAACTCGCCCTCGACAGCCAGCCGACGGTGCTGCGGGAGGTCGTGGAATCCGCCGCGGAGACCTTCCGCGCCAAGGCGGACGCCAAGGGCCTCGATCTCCTGATCGACATCTCCCCCGGCACGCCGAGAGTCGTTTCCGTCGATGCGCTTCGTCTCCAGCAGGTGCTGATGAATCTCGTGAGCAACGCCGTGAAATTCACCTCCATCGGCTCGGTGAAAATCACGGTCGCGCCACTGGAGGCGGTGAAGGAGCCGGACGGCGCGAGCTTGCGCTTCACGGTCGCGGACACGGGAATCGGGATGAGTGGCGAGGACTTGCCGCGATTGTTCGAGCCGTTCGAACAGCACGATATTTCCATGGTGCGGCGCTTTGGCGGCACCGGCCTGGGTCTGGCGATCGTGCAGCGGCTGGTCGGCATGATGAATGGGCGCATCTCCGCCACCAGCGCTCCGGATGAGGGCACGACGTTCATTGTCGATTTCACGCTGCCCGTGCTCACGCCGGCTCCGGCCCCGCCGCTCACGACTGTGCGCGCGGCACGAACCAAGCCGTCATCGCCCGCGTCCATCCTTCTCGTGGAGGACAATCCCGTGAACCGCCGTCTCGCCCGTCTCATGCTCGAGCGGATCGGTTATTCGCCCGACGAGGCGGAGGATGGCCTCGTCGCGGTCGAGCTCGCGCGGCAGCGTCGATACGACGTGATTTTGATGGATATCCAAATGCCCGGCATGGACGGCTACGAGGCCGCGACGCGCATCCTCGAAATGGCGCCGCGGATATGCATCGTCGCCCTCACCGCGCATGCGATGCCCGCCGACCGCGAGCGCTCCACCGCCCACGGCATGTTTCTGCATCTCACGAAGCCCGTGCGCATCGACGAGCTGCGCGACGCGCTGGCCGCCTGCGCGGCACGAGCTTCACAAACCGCCGCATCCGACTAAGGTAGGCGCCATGATTCGGCGCGGCATCGGGGCGGGCAGCGGGACGGCGGCGGCGTTGTTTTGTTGTCTCGCGATGCCGGCGCTCGCGGGACCGGTAAGCTTTCAATTCAAAAAGCAGAGCGACTGGGGCCAGGGATTCGTCGGCGAGGTCACGCTTACGAATCAATCCGGCGACGACGTGAAGGACTGGCGCGTGCGCTTCGTGCTCCCGCAAGACATCCAGGGAATGTGGGGCGCAAAAATCCTCAAGCACGACGGCGACACCTACCTCCTCGGGCCCGAGGATTGGGCGCGGCAGATTCGGCCCGGCAGCAAGATTGCCTTCGGATTCCAAGCCGCACCGGGCGGCGGCGAGGGGCCGCGGCAAGTGCTCTTCCAACCGCTGATCGCCGGCGAAGCCCCGAAAAATGGCGCGCCCGAAACGCCGGGCGACGTCACCGAAAAGCCCATCTACGCGGGCTCGCCGAATGTCACCGCCGCCGCCGGCAAGACCGACGTGCAATTCCGTATTCTCAGCGACTGGGGCAGCGGATTTCAGGCCGAGGTCGCGATTCGGAATACCGGCGCGGAACCGATTCCGAACTGGTCGCTGCGCTTTGCGCTTCCGGGCCGCATCACCGGCATGTGGAATGCGCGCATCGCCTCGATCTCGGACGACACGTATGTCATCACCGCCGCATCCTACAACCAGGCGATCCCGCCCGGCGGCGAGGTGCGCTTCGGCTTCCTCGGCGCGCCCGGCGGCGTGGTCGGCGGACCCAAAAACCTGGCCTTCAGCGAAACCGGCGCGGCCGTGGCGCCGCTCCCGCCCGTCGTGACCGCCACCCCCGCTCCCGGCGGACCGCCGCCGCCATCGCCCACGCCGCTGCCGGCGATTCCGAAGATTTTCAACTACGCCGAAGCACTGCAAAAGGCGCTCTACTTCTACGATGCGCAACGCTCCGGCCCGCTGCCGAAAAACTTCCGCGTTCCCTGGCGCGGCGACTCCGCCTTGCAGGACGGCGCCGACGCGGGCGTCGATCTCACCGGCGGCTATTACGACGCGGGCGACGGCGTAAAATTCGCCCTCCCCATGGCAAGCTCGATGACGCTGCTCGCCTGGGGCGGCATCGAATTCCCATCCGGCTACGAAAAAAGCGGCCAGCGGGGCTACCTGCTCGACGCGGTGCGCTGGGGCGACGATTGGCTGATGAAAGCGCACGCCGCGCCGGATGTTTTCTACGGCCAGGTCGGACGCGGCGATCTCGACCACGCCTATTGGGGCGCGCCCGAGACGATGCAAATGCCGCGCCCATCCTTCAAGGTCGATGCCGACCATCCCGGCACGGAACTCGCCGGCGAAGCCGCCGCCGCGCTCGCGGCCGGTGCGATTCTTTTTCAAAAATCCGACGCCGATTATGCCGCCCGCTGCCTCGGGCACGCACGAGAGCTTTTCGAATTCGCCAATCGCCACCGCGGCGCCTACAGCGATGCCATCAGCGACGCGCGCGCCTATTACAATTCCTTCAGCGGCTATCAGGACGAGCTCGCCTGGGCCGCCGCGTGGCTCGCGAAGGCGACCGGCGAGGCCCGCTATCTCGCCCAGGCCGAGGAGATTTTCCGCAACGCATTGCAGCGGCAGATCTGGCACGGCACGCAATCCTGGGACGACAAAAAATACGGCACCGCCATCCTGCTCGCGCAGCTCACCGGCAAGCCGGAGTATTTCGCCGCCGTAAACCACTGGCTCGATTTCTGGACCGTCGGCGACCGTGGCGCCCGCGTGCAGACGACCGCCGGCGGCCTCGCGTGGCTCGATCAATGGGGCTCGCTGCGCTACACGGCAAACACCGCCTTCCTCGCCCTCATCTACGCGCAGACTCGCGGCGCCGCGCATGCCGATCGCGCCCGGGAGTTCGCCAATCGCCAGATCCGCTACCTGCTCGGCGACAATCCCCGCCGCAGCAGCTACGTCGTCGGCTTCGGCAGCAACCCGCCCGTGCGCGCCCATCATCGCGCCGCATCCGGCGTGAGCGACGTCGGCGATCCCGCCGAGAACCGCCACATTTTATACGGCGCCCTCGTCGGCGGCCCCTCGGCGCCGGACGACCTCGCCTACATCGACGATCGCGGCAACTACATCACCAACGAAGTCGCCCTCGACTACAACGCCGGCTTCACCGGCGCCCTCGCCGCCCTCGCCGCGGAACACGACGGCCGACCGCTCGAAAACTTCCCGCCGCTCGCCCCGCCGTAATCTCACCTCATGGCCAACAACGTCCTCGGCACCGATCTCCAATGCTGCTGTGCCGCACCCGCGACCGGCTTTTACCGCGACGGCTACTGCCACACCGGCCCCGGCGACCGCGGCCTGCACACCGTCTGCGCGCAAGTGACCGAGGAATTCCTGCGCTTCTCGTATGAACGCGGCAACGATCTCGTGACGCCGCATCCGGAATTCGAATTTCCCGGCCTCCAACCCGGCGACCGCTGGTGCCTCTGCGTCGAGCGCTGGAGCGAGGCGCTCGAAGCCGGCGCCGCCCCGCCCGTCCTGCTGCATGCCACGCACGCCTCCGTGCTCGAGTTCGTCACGCTCGAGGATCTCCGGGCCCACGCCGTGGACGCATCGCTCGGTGATTGAACATTCGTCGGCTTCGGCGGGTCTATGGCGTGACCGTGGAACCTAAACCGATCGACTTCGGAGTGCTGCCGCCGAACAAGGCCCGTGACGTCCCCGATCTCTCGCGGCTCATCGCCTGGGTGCTCGACGATTTGATTCCGATCCCCGGCACGAAATTCCGCCTCGGCCTCGATCCCCTTATCGGCCTCATTCCCGGTTTCGGAGACAGCTCCACCGCCGTGATGTCCTCCATGATTCTCATCCACGGCCTGCGCTCCGGCGTCCCCCGCATCGTGCTCGTGCGGATGGCGCTCAACGTGCTCGTCAACTCCCTCGTCGGCGCCATCCCCGGCCTCGGCGACCTCTTCTCCGCCTTCTTCAAATCGAACCGCCGCAACGTCGAGCTCCTCGACCGCCACGCCGGCACGGCGACCCGCGCCTCCACCACCGCGGACTGGATCTTCGTCGGCACATTGATCGGCGGCGTCCTGCTCATCGCCGTCGCGATGTCGATCGCCATCGGCTTCGGCGCCTACCAGCTTTTCAAACTCCTGCTCGCGATCTGACGCGCGCTTGTCCGCGCTTGGCGGCGCGATAGACTTCTCTCCCATGGACACACCCTCGGACACGCACAACCTTTTCTTCGACTCTGTCAGCGCCTATTTCGACCGCGCCGCGGATCTCATGAGCTTCCCCGCCGGGCTGCTCGACCAGGTGAAATCCTGCAACAGCGTCTACCGGATGAAATTCCCCGTGAAGGACGACGACGGCAACATCGTCGTCATCGAGGCCTACCGCGTGCAGCACAGCCACCACCGGCTTCCCTGCAAGGGCGGCATCCGTTTCTCCCCGCACGTCACGCAAACCGAAACCGTCGCCCTCGCCGCGCTCATGACCTACAAGTGCGCGCTCGTCGGCGTCCCCTTCGGCGGCGCCAAAGGCAGCGTGCGATTCGATCCGAAAACCTGCTCGCCCGAGTTCCGCGAGCGCGTCACCCGCCGCTACACCGCCGAGCTCATCAAAAAGAATTTCATCGGCCCGCAGATCGACGTGCCCGCGCCCGACTACGGCACCGGCGAGCAGGAAATGTCGTGGATCGCGGATACCTACCGCGCCATGAAGTTCAACGAGCCCGACACCTACGCCTGCGTCACCGGCAAGCCGCTCGCCCTCCATGGCATCCCCGGCCGCCGCGAAGCCACCGGCCTCGGCGTCCAGCTCGGCATCGGCGAATGCCTCGCGCACGAGGACGACATGACCGCGCTCGGCCTCACCACCGGCCTCCCCGGCAAACGCGTGATCGTCCAGGGCCTCGGCAACGTCGGCTCCTACTCCGCGCACTTCCTCCAAAAAAACGGCGCCCTCATCGTCGGCATCGCCGAGCTCGGCGGCGGCATCTACGACCCCGCCGGCATCGATCTCCGCCGCGCCGCGCACCACTTCAAGGAAAACGGCTCCTTCGCCGGCTGCGGCATCGGCGCCTTTTTCGAAAACCCCCGCGACGTCCTCGAGCAGCCCTGCGACATTCTCGTGCCCGCCGCGTTGGAAAACCAGATCACCGCGGAAAATGCTTCCCGCATTCAGGCGAAAATCATCGCCGAAGCCGCGAATGGCCCCGTCGATCACGAGGCCGAGGAAATCCTGCGCGATCGCGGCATTTTGGTCATCCCCGACCTCTACCTGAACGCCGGCGGCGTCACCGTCAGCTACTTCGAATGGCTGCGGAATCTCTCCCACGTCGGCTTCGACCGCATGAGCACGCGCCTTTCCGAGCTCACGAAAACTCATCTCATCGAGGCCGTCGAGCACCTCACCGGCCGCACCCTCGATCCCGCCGAACGCGCCAGCGTCACCGCCGGCCCGCGCGAGGTCGATTTCGTCCACACCGCCCTCGCGGAAACGATGGCCGTCGCCTACCACAGCATCCACGACGCCTGGAAAACCAAAGACCTGCCCGATCTCCGCACCGCCGCCTATTACGTGGCCATCGACCGCGTCTGCCGCAGCTACCAGGCCCACGGAATCTTCCCTTAGGCAGAACGAATCTGGAACTCAGGAACTCAGGACGAGCTTCCCCATCCTTTTCCTGAGTTCCAGATTTTTATTTCCAAATGCTGCCGGCCATCCTCACCGAAAATCGCAAAACGCTTGCCCTGGCCGCGCCGATCATCGCGGGCCACCTCGGGCAGATGCTCATGGGCTGGGCCGACACGCTCATGGTTGGCCGCCTCGGCGTCACGTCACTGGCCGCCTGCGCGTTTGCGAATACCGTGCTCGCCGTCGCGCTCGTCTTCGGCTTCGGGATCATGTCCTCCGTCAGCGTCCGCGCGTCGCAGGCCTTCGGCGCCGCTTGCGGTGCCGATCCCCGCGGCCGCGCGGGCCGCGGCACCGGAGAAGTCTATCGCGCCGGCCTCGCCCTCGGCGCTTTGCTCGGGCTCGCGCTCTGCGCGATCATGCTCTCGCTGCTCCCGGTTCTGCATTGGTTCGGCCAGCCGCCCGAGGTGAATTCCGCCGTCGTCGGGTTTCTTGTCCTCACCGCCATCTCCGTCGTCCCGGTGATGATGTTCACCGCGGCGAAAACCTTCTCCGAAGCGCTCTCCCGCCCATGGCCGGCCTTCTGGATCGTCATGGCCGGCGTCGCGCTCAACATCGCGCTGAACTTCGTCTTCATCTACGGCAACCTCGGCGCGCCCGCGCTCGGCCTCACCGGCGCCGGACTTGCCACCTTGGCCGCGCGCATCGCCACCGTCGCCGTGCTGCTCGCCTACATGGGCCGCTCGTCGTATTTCCGCCCGCATCTTGCCCGCATCGCGAGCGAGCGCAGCCTCGGCCGGGAACTCCGCGACCTGCTCCACATCGGCCTCCCCGCCGGCGGCCAATACCTCGCCGAGGTCGGCGCCTTCGCCACCGCCTCGCTCATGATGGGCTGGATCAGCGTGAGCGCGCTCGCCGCGCACCAGATCGCCATCACCTGCGCCGCCACGACCTTCATGGTGCCGCTCGGCCTCGGCATGGCCGTCACCGTGCGCGTGGGCCAGGCCTTCGGAGCGCGGGAATTCCACCGGATTCGCCCCATCGCTTTCGGCGGCCTCGGCATGGCGCTCTGCGTGATGTCCTGCACCGCGCTCGGCTTCATCGTCCTCTCGCAATCGCTGGCCGCCCTCTTCATCTCCGATCCCGAAGTCCTCGCGCTCGCCGCCTCGCTCCTGGTGATCGCCGGCTTTTTCCAGATCGTGGACGGCACGCAAATCGTCGCCATGAACGCCCTGCGCGGCATCGCCGACGTCCGGGTGCCGATGGGCATCGCCATTTTTTCGTATTGGTGCGTGGCGCTGCCGCTCTCCTACCTCTTCGCTTTCGAGACCGGCCACGGCCCCGCCGGCATCTGGACCGGCCTCGCCTTCGGCCTGCTGGCCGCCGCGGGAATCCTCCTCTGGCGCTTCTTTTGGAAATCCTCGTCAGCCCGCCTCGCCGCCACGTATCGTGCGGCACACGCTTGAATCCCGAAAAAATGAATCGCGAACGCCTCCTCGCCCTCATCGGCTCCGGCATCGCGCGTCTTCTCTTCCTCACGTTGCGGCTGCGCGTCATCGACCACGCCCGCTATTTCGAGACTCCGCCCGACTTCCCTCTCATTTTCACCTTCTGGCACAACCGCATTCTCGCCATCACCCTCGCCCACCTGCGCCATTACCGGCGCGATCGCAAAGGCGTCAAGGTCCTCACCAGCCCCAGCCGCGACGGCGAAATCCTCGCCCAACTCATGGCCCGCTTCCGCATGGGCGCCATCCGCGGCTCCAGCTCCCGTCGCGGCTCCCGCGCGCTCATGGAATGCACCGCCTGGCTGAAATCCGGCGGCGACCTCGCCGTCACGCCCGACGGTCCGAAAGGCCCCCGCTACACGCTCGGCGCCGGCCTCATTCTCCTCGCCCAGACGACCAACGCCCGCATCCTCCCCATGCACGCGCATTTCTCGAATGCCTACGAAATCAAAAGCTGGGACGGCTTCCGCATTCCGTTGCCGTTTTCACGCATCGACGTCACGCTCCTCCCCTACGAAATCATCCCGCCCACGCCCACGCCCGAGGCCTTCGAGGCCGAACGAAAACGAATCGAAATCCTGTTGAAAAATGATGCTGATTAGCGGCGCCGAGATCGCCAAAAAAGTCCACGCGGAAACCAAGCAGCGCATCGACGCGCTCAAGTCCCGCGGCCTCACGCCCGGCCTCGCCGTCGTCCTCGTCGGCGACAATCCCGCCTCGCAAGCCTACGTTCGCGCCAAGGACAAACGCGCCGCCGAGCTCGGCATCCATTCGCTCAAGCACGAATTGCCGGCCTCGACCACGCAGGAAGAATTGCTCTCTCTCGTCGACGCGCTGAACGCCGATCCCGCCCTCCACGGCATCCTCATTCAATCCCCGCCACCCCCGCACATCGACGAACCAGCCATCGTGCGCGCAATCAATCCCGACAAAGACGTCGACGGTTTTCATCCGCTGAATGTCGCGAAGCTTGCGCTCGACGATCCCACGGGCTTCGTCCCCTGCACTCCACTCGGCTGCCAGCGCCACCTCATCGAGGCCGGAGTGCAAACCGCCGGCGCGCGCGCCGTCATCCTTGGCCGCAGCATGATCGTCGGCAAGCCCATGGCCCTTCTCCTCATGGCCAAGGGCCCCGGCGGCGACGCCACCGTCACCGTCGCCCACTCCCGCTCGCGCGACCTTCCCGCCATCACCCGCGAGGCCGACATCCTCATCGCCGCGATCGGGCGGCCCGGCTTCGTCACCGCCGACATGGTGCGCGAAGGCGCCGTCGTCATCGACGTCGGCATCAACCGCGTGGACGATCTCATCGCCCCAAAAGGCTACCGCATCGTCGGCGACGTGGATTTCCAAAACGTCGCGCCGAAATGCTCCGCCATCACGCCCGTGCCCGGCGGCGTCGGCCCCATGACGATCGCCATGCTCATGGCCAATACCGTCACCGCCGCCGAACGGCTCGTCTCCTGACTTTCCGACCGCGTTCCCGCTGGACGGGCGCGACTGGTAAAGCATAGTTTCCCACCCATGGAAGCAGCTGCGGCGGGCTCTGTGGCGACAAGCCGGTGGCGATTGCCCTCCGGCGCGAAGCTGCAGCATCTGCTCTTCGGCGGCTGGACGTTGCTCGTCTTCGCATTCCTCTACATCCCGATCCTGCTGCTCATCGTCTACTCGTTCAACGAGTCGAAGCTCGGCATCCGCTGGACCGGTTTCACCACGCATTGGTATGGCGTGCTCTTCCACGACACGGTGCTCCTCCGCGCGTTTCAAAACAGCCTCGTCGTCGCGGCATTCACCACCATCTTCGCCACCGTGCTCGGCACCATCGGCGCCTGGATGATGTTCCGCTACCGCTTCCCCGCCCGGCGCGCTCTCGGCCTGCTGATCTTCATTCCGATGGTCATGCCCGAGATTCTCATGGGCGTGAGCCTGCTCATCCTTTTCGTGAATCTCAAAGTCAGCCTCGGCTATTTCACGATGATCATCGCGCACACCACATTCTGCTTCCCCTTCGTCCTCGTCGGCGTGCAGGCGCGCCTCGAAGGCATCGATCCGTTTCTCGAGGAGGCCGCGATGGACCTCGGCGCCACGCCCGTGCAGGCGTTCTGGAAAGTCATCGTTCCCTACTTGATGCCCGCGATCATAGCCGGCGCGCTCATGTCGTTCACGCTCTCGTTCGACGAATACATCGTCAGCACCTTCCTCACGAACGCCAGCTCGCAGACCCTTCCGCTCAAGGTCTACGGCATGGCGAAAAAAGGCCTCAGCCCCGAGCTGAACGCCCTCAGCACGCTCTTCGTGCTCGGCACTTTCCTTCTCGTCCTCGCCACGCAATTCATCCAAAGAAAAAAACCCGTCTCATGAAAAAGTCATCCATCCTCGCTCTGAGCGCCTTCGCGGCAGCGGCCCTCGCCCTGTCCGGCTGCGGCAAACCCGCCACCACGACGGCCCCCACCCCCGAGCCGTCGAAGCCCGCCGCCTCCGCCTCCGCCTCTCCCGCGGCGGCAAATGCGGCCGCTACCCCCGCCGACGACGAGACCGAGTCGAAAACCCCCGACACCGGCGAGCCGAAGGAATTGAACCTCTTCTGCTGGTCCGAATACGTCCCCCAATCCGTCATCGACCGCTTCACGAAGGCCACCGGCATCAAGGTAAACGTCGAGAACTACGCGTCGAACGAGGAAATGAAAACCAAGCTCCTCGCCGGCGGCGGTCAATACGACCTCATCCAGCCGAGCGAATACATGATCCAGGCCTTCATCAAGGAAGACCTCCTCATGCCTCTCGACCAGGCCGACGTCCCCAATCTCAAAAACATCGCCCCCGAGTTCCGCGACATGCCCTTCGATCCCGGCAACAAATACTCCGTGCCGTGGATGGCCGGCACCGTCGGCATCGTCGTGAACACCGAACTCGTCCCCGACGCCATCACGAGCTACGCCGACGTCTTCCAGGACAAATACAAAGGCAAGATCGTCGTCCTCGACGACTCCCGCGAGATCGTCAGCTGGGGTCTCGACACCCTCGGCATCCCCGTGAACGAAGTCTCCGACGAGAACCTCGAAAAAGTGAAACCCATCGTCGCGAAGTGGCTCCCGCTCGTGAAGGTCTACGACTCCGACAGCCCGAAAACCGCGCTGCTCAACGGCGACGTCGCCCTCGGCGTCGTGTGGAGCGGCGAAGGCGCCCTCCTGCTCAACGCCGACAAGAAATTCAAATGGGTGCTCCCCAAGGAAGGCGTGCATCTCTTCGTCGACAGCCTCGCGATTCCGAAAACCGCCGCGCATCCGAAGAACGCCGAGCTGTTCATGAACTTCATCCTGCGTCCGAAGATCTCCACCCTCATCTCCGAGGACTTTCCCTATCTGAATCCCAACGCCGCCGCCCGCAAGTTCCTCACCCCCGCGCAGCTCGCGAATACCGCCAGCTTCCCGACGACGGAAGAGATCAAGCAAATGGAAACCTTCCAGGACATCGGATCGCAGGCCTCGAAAATCGACGACCTCGTCACGACCTTGAAAGTCCAATGATGTAGCGACGGCGCTCCGCCGCCGTCCATGGTCCATGGCCGCCATCGCCGAAGCCCCCGCCCCCGCGCCAGCCTCCTCCGCCTACGAGCGGCGGCCCGGCTGGGGCGCGTGGCTCTTCATGGCGCCATTGCTGGTGTGGCTCCTCCTCTTTGTCGTCGCGCCGACGATCCTGCTCATCGTTTACAGCTTCGCCGAGCGCGACTCCTTCGGCCGCGTCGTCTTCACATTCACCTGGGATAACTACCTCGCCGCTTTCCAATGGAAATGGCTCAAGATTCTCGTCTACTCGATCTGGTATGCATTTTTGACCACCGTCATTTGCATGGCCGTCGGGTTTCCGGCCGCCTGGTTTATCGGCCGCGCACCCGAACGCCGGCGCAACCTGCTCATGATGCTGGTCATGATTCCTTTTTGGACCAGCTTCCTCATCCGCACTTATGCGTGGATCACCATCCTCAGCAACCAGGGCTTTCTCAATGCCACGCTCCTCGCCAGCGGCCTCACGACCAGTCCGCTGGTCATGATGTATACGCCCTTCGCCGTCGTGCTCGGCCTCGTTTACAATTACCTGCCGTTCATGATTCTCCCGATCTACACGAGCGTGGAAAAACTCGACAACGCCCTTGTCGAAGCGGCCTACGACCTCGGCGCGGGGCCGGTGCGCGCCTTTTCGAAAGTCATCATCCCGCTCACGAAACCCGGCATCGCCGCCGGCGCGCTGCTCGTCTTCGTCCCCGCGATCGCGATGTATGCCATCACCACGCTCATGGGCGGCGGCCAGGTGCCGACCATCGGCGAAAAAATTCAGGATCAATTCACGAAAGCCAGCAACCCGCCCTTCGGCGCCGCGCTCGGCACCCTGCTGCTGCTCCTCTTTTTCATCTCGCTCTGGATCACGCAGGCCCGAAAACGCACCGCCTGAGCACGGCGCCTGCTTGCATTTCTTCGAACGTTCGGATTTCTCAAGTAGGACATGCTCCGGAAAACAAAGATCATCGCGACATTGGGACCGGCATCGGAATCGCCGGAAAATCTCAAGGCGCTCATCGAAGCCGGGGTCAATGTCTTCCGGCTCAACATGAGCCACGCCACCCACGAGTGGGTGCGCGCCATCGTTCCGCGCATTCGCAAGGTCGCCGCCAATCTCGGCACGCACACCGGCATCCTCATGGACACTCAAGGTCCGGCGATCCGCACCGGCGACCTGCCGACCAAGCTCGATCTCAAGGTCGGCGACATCATGGAATTCACCGTGCACGGCGCGGTAAGCGTCGAGCATTACTCCGTCGATGTGAACTACGACGGCCTCATCAACGACATCCACGAAGGCGACGTCGTGCTCGTCGACAACGGCGTGATGCACATGAAAGTGCTCGCCAAGGACGACAACAAAATCCGCTGCGAAGTCCTCACCCCCGGTCTTCTCGGCTCCCGCCGCCACATCAACCTTCCCGGCGTGAAGGTCAACCTTCCGCCACTGACCAAGAAGGATCTCGCCGACATCGAAGTCGGCGTCGAAGTCGGCGTCGATTTCTTCGCGCTCAGCTTTTGCCGCGAAGCCTCCGACATCGCGGAATTCCGCCGCGTGTTGCAAATCCATGGCGCCGACACGCCGATCATCGCGAAGATCGAGGACCAAAGCGCGGTCCGCGAAATCGACTCCATTATCGAGGCCGCCGACATCATCATGGTCGCACGCGGCGACCTCGGCATCGAGTGCCCGCTCGAGGAGCTGCCCATCATCCAGCGCCGCATTGCGAAGCACTGCATCGCCATTGGCCGGCCGGTCATCGTGGCCACGCATATGCTCGAATCGATGATCGAAAATCCCGGTCCCACCCGCGCCGAGATCACCGACATCGCGAACGCCGTCTACGAGCAGGCCGACGCCATCATGCTCAGCGGCGAGACCACGGTCGGAAAATATCCCATCGAGTGCGTGAAGATTTTCGACCGCGTCGCCAGGCGAATCGAACGCAGCGGCGGCGCCGATTACTCCAACGACGCCATCATCTCCGACCCGCGCCACAAGATGGTGAAATCCGCCGTCGTCCTCGCGAATTCGTTTCCCGGCAGCAAGATCGTGATCTTCACCCGCCGCGGCATCATGGCAAACTACGCCAGCCAGCTGCGGCCGATCTCTCCCATTTTCGCGTTCTCTCCCGTCGAGGAAATCGTGCGCCGCATGGCCTTGAACTGGGGCACCTACGCCGTCCACATGCCCTTCGACATCCGCCCCGAGCACACCGTCGCCGACGCGGAGGCGATCCTGCAAAAAATGGGCCTCGTGAACTCCGGCGACCGCCTGATCGTCGTCAGCGACATCCGCGCCGGCGAGGAACGCTTCGACTCCGTCCACCTCCGCGAGATTCCCTGACCCGCCGCCGCCGCCCGCGGATTTTCGATACGTCCACAAGGGGAGACAGCAACGTTCTCCCTATTATATGAAGACATCGTTTCTCGGCGCGCTCGCCGCCGCAGCTCTCCTGGGCGGCTGCGTGCTGCCCGCACCGCCGCCATTGGTGACGGTCGAAAGCCAGCCCGCGCCCGTCGTTTACCGGACCGGCTACGTCGTCAACACCTTGCCCGCCGGCTACCGGACCGTCCGTTATCACCGCAACGTCTATTACGTAAATCGCAACGTCTATTATCGCCCGCACCGCCACGGCTACGTCGTCGTGCAGCGGCCCTACTAGAGCGTGTTAAGTAATGTTGTAGGGCGCTCCATTTGGCTGAGCGCGGCAGCTACTTTTTCCTATTCTGGAGAGCGACCGCTTCGTCCGGCGCGGCGGCGGGTTGGGGAAGGGTCTTCAGCTTTGCAGACGCCGTTGCGTCGGCGGCGAGATCGCCCAGCGCGTATTGGATGCCGGCCAGGTAGTGCCGGAGCACTTCCGGCTGCCAGAAGATGTCCACGTTATGGCCGAGCGAGCAATAAAACACCCGTCCCTTGCCTTCCGTCCGCACCCAGCTGATGGGAAAGTCGTTGTCCCGGCGCACGATGGCCTCGGAGATTTTTTTGTTCTGCGGCTTCGACATATCAAGGCTCATCAACGTCCGCTGGTGCTCTCGCGAATACGCTCCATCGATCTGGTAAATCTCGTCCCGCACCCAAAATCCCTTGCCGCCGAAAGCCTCGTTGAGCGGATGCTCGGGATCGTCGAGCTTCACGGCGACGGTGGCATCCGAGTGCCACGGATGTCCGTGAAAAATCCCGCCAAGCACCGCGGACATCTCCGGCCAGTCCGAAAAACTGTCGCTCGCGGCATGGATGCCCGCGAGCCCCTTCCCGCCGCGCACGAAATCCAGCAAAGCCTGGCGCTGTGTGGACTCCGGAAACGAAAGATGCGTGGAGTTCACAAAAATCACCGCGTCGAATTGCCGCAGCTTGTCCGCATCGAACATCGCCATGTCGTCGCTCGACACCGATTCGTAAGCGCCGGTCTTCCGGCCGAGTTCTTCCAGCGTCATTCGCGCAATCGGAATCGACTCATGCACGAATCCCTCGGTGCGGAAAAAAATCAGCACCTTTCGCGGCTGGAGCGGTTTGGCCGCCGTCAGCGTGGAAATCGCGGCGGTGACTTTTTCCTGATCTGCGGCCGAGACCGGCGGAAACGAGTGCCCGGGCTCCGCTCGGGCCATGATAACCGCGGCCAGGCCGATGGATGCAAAAAGGATTTTCATGAGGGGACGACCATGGTGCGAGGCCGCCAGCCGCGGGTCAATTTTCTTTGCAACCGGAGTCGGAGCAGCTCCTGGCTTTGCCGGCGGGGATGGATATTCATCGCCTGCCCCCTCCCATCGGCGTAAGAGTTTGCCATGCAGAAAAAAACTTTTCCCGAGCTCGGCCTCTCGCCTGACCTCTTGAAGGCGGTCGAGAAGATGGGCTACGAGGAAGCCTCGCCGATCCAATCCGAGGCCATCCCCGTGCTCCTTTCCGGCTCGGATGTCATCGGCCAATCGCAGACTGGCTCCGGCAAAACCGCCGCCTTCGCCATCCCGGCCATCGAGCGCGCGGACCCCGCCATTCGCGCCACGCAGGTGCTCATCCTCTGTCCCACCCGCGAGCTCGCCGTGCAGGTCGCCGAGGAAGTCTCCAAGCTCGCCTCGTTCAAACGCGGCATCCGCGAGCTGCCCATCTATGGCGGCGCGTCCTACGACCGCCAGATCCGCGGGCTCAAGGACGGCGCACAGATCGTCATCGGCACGCCCGGCCGCGTGATCGACCACATCGAGCGCGGCACGCTGCGCCTCGACGCCATTCACACCGTCATTCTCGACGAGGCCGACCGCATGCTCGACATGGGCTTCCGCGACGACATCGAAACCATTCTCGAAAAAGCTCCGGACGATCGCCAGACCGTGCTCTTTTCCGCGACCCTGCCCGGCGCGATCAAGGATCTCATCCGCCGCTACACGCGCGATCCCGTCAATATCCGCATCGAACCGAAGGAGCAAACGATGCCCGACATCGACCAGGTCTACTACGAGGTCGACCGCCGCTCGAAGCTCGAGGCGCTCTGTCGCATCATCGACGTGCAGGAGGTGAAGTGCTCGATCATTTTCTGCGCCACGAAAATGATGTGCGACCAGCTCTGCGAGCATCTCATCGCCCGCGGCTACGTCGCCGACAAGCTCCACGGCGACGTCACCCAAGCCATGCGCGAACGCGTGATGAAGCCCTTCCGCGACAAGAAAGGGGAATTCCTCGTCGCCACCGACGTCGCCGCTCGTGGTCCCGATGTCGATGACATCG
>JAATET010000132.1 GCA_015655545.1 Chthoniobacterales bacterium
CGCCTCTGGCAGGAGCATCTCTACGCGATGGACGGCCTGCGCGAAGCCGTCGGCCTGCGCTCCTACGGCCAAAAAGACCCGCTCGTCGAATACAAGAACGACGGCTACGCGATGTTCGTCGAGCTGATGGACAGCATCAAAAGCGAAGTCCTCAGCAACCTCTTCCGCAGCACGACGAATCTGCAGGCTTTCGAAAAACTGCTTTCCAGCCTCCCGCAAAATCTCGTCCAGCAAATGATGAGCGGCGACATCTCGCTGGGCGGCTCCGCCCGCGAGGCGATGAATGCCGAGGAGGCCGGAGAAGAGCCGCTCATCCCGCAGCCGAAACTGGAGTTCCGCCGCGAGAAGCCGACCGCAGGCCGGAACGATCCCTGCCCATGCGGCAGCGGAAAAAAATTCAAGAACTGCTGCGGCCGCACGGCCTGACGGCGGCTTCGTTCACGGGCAGCGGCTAGGCGGCGGGGCGCGCGTCTCCAAGAAGCGTGTGCAACGTCGGGAATTGAAATGCGATCCTCATCGCCAGCACGCCGATGACGATGCCGACCCAGCGGTTCCAGATCCCATCGAGATCCGTGGATGGATGCGGGTCCTGCAGCACGGTCATGTAAAACGCGAGGGCGATCTGCCAGCCCGCATAAGCGACGCGTTTCCCGCCGCACGCGATCCACGCCGCAAGGGCGGTGCCTGCGCCGAGGATGAGAAGGAGAGGAATGAGCGAGTCGAATCTCGGAATCAGGAAGATCACGGCGCCCATTCCCAGGATGCCGCCGATGACGGCGCCGACGATTCTCAGGTGCTGCTTGCTGGAGCGCTCTTCCGCGGCCACCAGAGCCGTGACGACGCAGGTGATCATGCACGTGTGGATGCCGTTCCAATCCGTCAGCGTCATGAAAGCATAGCAGCCCATGGTGGCGAGCATGGCGCGCAGGGCAAACGAGGCGTAATCGGGATTCGCGGCCCAATCCGCGGGAACGAGCGAGCGTTTTGCTTTCGGCGAAATGGGTTCGGTGCCGGGGTGGACGAGCTCGGCGCCTGCCCTGGCCAGGTTTTCGAAGGCCTCGTGAAAAAGCGGGGTTTGCGGGAGAGCGGAGAGCGGTTCGAGAGCCGCCTCGGCGCCAAACAAGACGCGCAGGCGCAGCTTCCGCAACCAGGCCGCCGCGTCGAGAAGGCGCTGTTTTTCCCCTGGGGCCGGCAGGACGGAGCGCGGCTGTATCGCCGCGTCGAAAAGTGCGTTGCATCCGCGCAGGAGGGCCATGCACCGGGAGACTTGCCCGGGCTGAAGCACCCGCGTCGCTCCCAGGGTCTTGATTCGCACGGCGGCTTCGCCACGATCCCGCGCCAGCCGCGCTTTCCCGCCGGATGGGCGTCCAAAAGCAGCCTCGATGCAGCAGGCCTCGGCGGTGCCCAGGATCCGCCGCATTTGCGCCCGCAAAAGTTCCAGGGCCGTGGGCGCGCGCAGGAGCCATTGCGTCAGAAAAATGGCGACGAAGAGCAGCCCGAAGATCGCCCACAGCCAGCCGAGCTGATCGAGAAGCTTGTTGGGATATGGGACGGTGTCGAAGTTGTAGGTGAAGAGCGACAGGATCACGAGCGGGCCAAGGATGATGCGCGGCTCGGGAAGGATGCGCATGAGGTAATAGCCGCCGTAGAAGATGCCGGCCAGCAGGCTGACGCGAAGCCATGCGACGTCCCACGCCAGGAAGGTGACGAAATAAACCAGGACGGAGGCGAGCGCCCCGATGAGGACGGCGACCACCGCCACGGCCCGGGTGAGCAGGGTGTCCCGCTGCGACAATATGAAGACAAGATAGGGGCCGATGGCGAGGAACGGCATCCGGAAGGTGAGCATCACCACCGCGACCAGCAGCGCGCTTATGGTGATCCGCAGGGTGCTTTGCCACCGGTCCGGCTGCGGCGCGAGCTCCTCCCAGAGCCCGCCTGCGGACCGTCCGAGCATCTGCCTGCCGCGCATCTTTTTAGCGCGTTTCGGTCGGCGGACGCGTGCGAATGGTCGCCGTCGCGGTCGCGCCGACGCGCAACGCGCCGGGAGGGATATCGCCCGTCAGGCGAATGCGCACGGGAAAGTCCTGCGCGAGCCGCACCCAATCGAGCTCGCGCTGGATGATCGGCAGGCCGGCGTAGGGAAGCCGGGGAAGTTCCGTGACGCCCCATCCGATGCTCTCGACCTCGCCCGTGAAACGGCGGCCCGGCATGGTCATGATTTCCACATCGGCCGGGTCGCCCGCCCGGATGCGCCGCAGCTCGCTTTCGCGGAAATTTGCCTCCACATGCCAGTCGTCCGTGTCGATGAGGGTGATCACGTCGATGGCGGCTCGCGCGAAGGCTCCGGCGGAAATGCTCAACCCGGCGACCCGGCCGTTGAAGGGCGCGCGCACCGTGCAGTCGCTGACCGCCAGCGCGGCCTCCGCGACGGATGCTTCGGCAGCCTTCAGGCGGGCCTGAACGGGCGCGATGTCCTGCACCGCGGCTTCGGCGGAGGCCGCCTGGGCCTGCGCGGCCTCGACGGAGGCGACGGCGGCATCACGGGCATGGCGGGCGGTATCGACGGTCTCGGCCGTCGCAAATTTCTTCGCGAGCAGGGGCTCGACGCGCCGGTAGGCCTCTTCCGTTTGCGCCTGGGCGGTCCGGGCCTGGGCCAGCAGCGCCGCGGCGGAAAGCACCTGGGCTTTCTGCGCCGCGATGGCTCTCTCCACGTTGATCAATTCCCCGGCGGCCGCGTCGCGATTGGCCTCCGCCACGCGCAACGCCAGCTCGTAGGGCGCGGGATCGATTTCGAAGAGGATGTCGCCCTTGGCGACGGATTGGTCGTCCGCCAGCGGCAGGCGCTTGATCGGCCCGCTCACCCGGGGCGCGATGCCGACGACATTGGCCGAGACGCGGCCGTGCTCGGACCGCGGATGCGCGATGAAGTTTCTGACGGCGATCAGGCCGACGATGACGAGCAGAGCCACGAATCCCCATCCCAGCAACTTGCCGGTCACAGCGCGCTTGTGCTGCGCGGCGGACTACTTTCGCGGCTGTTCCAGACCGGTGGCGGGCGGCGGGGTGGGTTCGCTCATTTCGAGAAAAAGAGGAGGTGGACGAGAAGCGTGATCGCGACCCCCAGCGACGGATAGGCAAGGACGCGGGGGCGAATCCATGGATCGAGACCCGCGCGAATGAGGATCGCACGGCTCGCCAGCGCGCCGAGCAGCCCCGCCAGCATGCAAAGCAGCCACGCGGGAAAGTAAGCGCCGCCGATTTCGCTCACCGGAGAACATCCCGTCAGAATGATCGGCAAAACCATCGCTGCCGCGCTCTTTGTTCTGGCCACCTTGGGCAAAGGAATTAACACAAGATAAACGCATGGCGAGCAGCTTCACTCTCAAGCAGCCCTTCGCTGCGCCATTGGCCATCGGCCTGTTCGCGAGTGTCCTCCTCGCCGGCTGCACGGCGGTCGATCCCTTGAAAACCGCGCCCGCATCGGCGGACAAACCCTGGCCATCCCCCGCCACGTCCAGCCTCGCCTCGAAAGTCGCGCCGCTCACGGCCGATCCGGGTGCTCCGCCCATCGATCCCGCCCACACCTACACGCTGGTCGAGCTCGTCGATCTCGCCCAGCGCTCGAACCGCACCACCCGCGCATCCTGGGAGGCGGCCCGCGAAGCCGCCGTGGGCGTCGGCCTGTCGCAGGCGGAGTTTTATCCCATGCTCGTCCTGCTCTCGTCCTACGGCGGCGGGCTCTGGAATCTCGACACGAATTTCAACAACCATCTCGGAGGCCTCGGGCTGCCGAATGACCTGATCGGCGCCGTGCTCGGAGGCCAGCTTCCCGACGATGTGAATCTCGACCTGCATGCCTCCGGAGCTTATCGCGTGCTCAATACGGGCGCCGCCTTGCGCTGGATGCTTTTCGATTTCGGAGCCCGGCAGGCGAAAATGAACGCCGCCAAGCGCACGCAGATCGCGGCGAACCTGGCGTTCAACGCCTCGCACCAGGCCGTCACCTTCAAGGTCATGGAGGCCTACTACGCGTGGCAGGCGGCGAAAGGGCAGCTTGCCGCCGCTGCCGAGGCCTCCGAAGCCGCCCGTAAAGTCGCCGAAGCAGCCGCTGCCAAGGCCGATCACGGCCTTCTCACGAAGCCGCTCCTGCTCCAGGCCAGGCAGGCCGACGCGGAAGCGGACTACGCCCTGCAGACCGCCCGCGCCGCGACGGAAGTCGCGTGGGTCGATGTCGCCGAGGCTGCAGGCATCGGTCCCGGCACGCCACTCAAAGTCTCGGGAGTCGATTATTCCCGGCTCGAGCGGGAATTGCAAAAGCCGCTCGACGCGCACATCCGCGCGGCCTTGAGCACGCGCCCCGACCTGCTGGCCAAGGTCGCGGTGGTGCAGGCGAAGGAGGCCGAGCTCCGCGCCGCCCGCGCCGATCTGCTGCCCAAGCTTTCGCTCGATGGACTCGCCGGTTACACGCGGTTCGACACGTCGGTTCATGGCACCGGCCCGCTCGACCAAATGGGATTCGGCCTGCAGAACTACGGCGGTTTTCTGACCGTGCAATGGCCGATCTTCACCGGCTTCGGCGAGCAGAACAAAGTCCGCCTCGCCGACACCCAGCGCCGCGCCGCCGTCGAGGAGCTGGCCCTGGCCAAGGAAAAAACCATCGCCGAAGTCTGGCGCGCCTATACCAAGGCCAAGAACGCCCTCGCCCGGCGGGAGAGCGCCGCCGGCCTGGTGAAGGCCACCCGCGAGAGCTACGACGCCGCGCTGGCGGGATTCGACCAGGGACTCGTGCCCGTGCAGGACGTCCTCACCGCGCAGGCGGCATGGTCGCAGGCGGCCGCGCTGGAAGCGGAATCCGACAGCGCCATCGCCACGAGCCTGGCCGCGCTGGCCTTCGGCTCCGGCGCGCTCAAATAATGCTCCGCGACATCAAATCCCTATTTGCGTAACGATGGAATCGAATCCTCCAAATCCGGCAGCCTCCTCGACCGACGGTCAAACTCCCGAGCCGCCCGTCGAGATCGAATGGCGGGAATACATGTTCTTTCGCGAGGAATTGCGTCACGAGGACATCCTGATCAATCACCGCCTGTCCTGGCTGATCAGCTCGCAGGCCTTCCTCCTGGGCGGCTTCGCCACGCTCATCAGCGCGGGCTCCGCCACGCCGGTCTCCGCGCTCAGCAAGATCAAGGACTACATGCTCACCGGCCTTCCGATTGCCGGAATCCTCGGAGTGATCGCCAGCTACGTGACGATCCTTGCCGCCGTGCTGCACGTGCGCGGCGTCCGGCGTTTCGTGGGAAAACGATACCTCGCGCGCATGCCTTCGCTCCACAGCTGGCATACCCTCCAATTGCGAATGGGGCTTTTCGGCCCTCTGGTCACCCCGCTGATTTTCCTCACGTTCTGGATCGTCATCCTGTGGAAAATTCGATGAGGGCCGGCGCGGCGGCACGCAGGCTTGGCCGACAAACCGATCTCCCATAAATTGATTTCATGAAATTCACCTACTACGGACATTCCTGCTTCGCCGTCGAGACCGGTGGAAAAACACTGCTCTTCGATCCATTCATCACGCCGAATGCCCTCGCGAAGTCGATCGACGTGGACATGGTGCCCGCGGATTTTATTTTGCTCACACACGGTCACGCCGATCATGTGGCCGACGCCGTGCGCATCGCGACCCGCACCGGCGCGACCGTGATTGCCAATTTCGAAGTCGCAACCTGGATCGGCAAACAAGGAATCACCGCCGTGCATGCCATGAACCACGGCGGCAGCTGCGGCTTCGACTTCGGCCGCGTGAAATATGTGAACGCCATCCACACGAGCAGCCTGCCCGACGGCAGCTATGGCGGACAGCCGGGCGGCTTCGTGGTGACGGCGAAAGACGAGGGCAGCTTTTACTTTGCAGGCGACACGGCGCTGACCTTCGACATGAAGTTGATCGCCGAGGAGTTCACGCTGCGCTTTGCCGTGCTCCCGGTCGGCAATAATTTCACCATGGGCGCGGAGGATGCCGCGAAGGCCGCGGACTTCATCGGCTGCGACGAGATCGTCGGCGTGCACTACGACACGTTTCCGCCGATCCGTATCGATCACGAGGCAGCGAAGGCCGTATTTTCCAAAGCCGGCAAGCGGCTGCACCTATTGAAGATCG
Organism: Chthoniobacterales bacterium; assembly: GCA_015655545.1. Taxonomy (GTDB): domain Bacteria; phylum Verrucomicrobiota; class Verrucomicrobiia; order Chthoniobacterales; family JAATET01; genus JAATET01. Next base: position 6,161 of record JAATET010000132.1, read on the forward strand.
GCGAGACGCACGTTTTTTAATCCTGTCTCACCGCCGCTCCGACCGATAAGCTCATCGGCAACAGCCATGAAGATCGTCGAGCAACTCGCGCTTTTTCTCCACAACAAGCCCGGCACACTCGTCGCGGTCCTGGACGCTCTGGGCGAAGCGAAGATCAATATCTACGGCCTGAGCGTGAGCGACGCGACCGATCATGCGGTCGTGCGGCTGGTCGTGAGCGATACGCGGCGCGCGCTGCATATTTTCGAAGCCCACGGCACGCTCACCATCGAGAGCGAAGTGCTGATGATCGAAAACGAGAACAAACCCGGCATGCTCTCCCGCATCGCGAAGATTCTGGCCGAGAAAAAAATCAATATCGAGTATGCCTACCTCGCCTCGCAGCCGACGGCGAAAAAAGGCCTGCTCATCATGCGCGTGAGCGACGCCAGGAAGGCGCTGCGTCTGCTCAAAGCAGCCCCCGCCGCGTAAATCGGCAATTACTTCGGGCCGAATGGTTGACAGCAGGGGCTCACGCGGGAATATCTGATTCATGCCGAACCAGTCTGTATCCGCATCGCACGAGGGTCCTTACGAGGAGGCCGCCGTGCGTGCCGTCGCGGAGCAGATTCGCCTCGGCCTGAGCGGTCCGGCCACCGTGGCGTTCGCCTTCGTCACGTCGGATTACCTGCCGCACCTCGACGACTTCGTCGACACGATCCGCGTGGACGGCCACGTGCTCGAGCTCGTCGGCTGCACGGGGAGCGGCCTCACTTCCAACGCCACCGAGCGCGAGGGCGGGAGCGGTTTTTCGATTCTCGCCCTGCATGTGGAAAACACGGACGTCACCGTGCATGAGCTCTCGAACTCGCTCGTCGAGAGCGCGGACGGCGCGGAATTCTGGAGACGGAAATTCCCCGCCGTCACGAGCTGGATCGCCCTGACGAACCCCTTCGGCTTCGGCGTGGACGACTGGCTCAATGAATGGAACGCGGCCTTTCCCGGCGTGCCCACCGTCGGCGGCCTGGCCAGCGGCGGGCGCGAGGCCGAAAGCATCGCGGTCTTTCACAACGACCGGGTGATCGACGGCGGCGTATTGGTCGGATTGAACGGCGCGCTGCGCCTCATGCCCGCGGTGAGCCAGGGCTGCAAACCCATCGGTGAGCCGCTGCCGGTGACAAAGGCGGAGGACAATATCATTTTCTCGCTCGGCTCGCGGCCCGCGTATCAGGCGCTCGAGTCCGCCTTCCAGTCACTTTCCGAAACCGAGCGCTCGCACGCGCAGGGCAATCTTTTCGCCGGCATCGCGAGCACGGAATACGTCGAGAATTTCCGGCCCGGCCATTTTCTGATTCGCAATATCATCGGCGCCGATCCGGACTCGGGCGCGGTCGTCATCGCCGGCATCCCGCGCGTCGGCCAGACGGTGCAATACCAGCTGCGCGACAAGCAGGCCGCCCACACGGACCTGCGCCGCGTGCTGCGCCACACCTCCACCGGCAACGCGAGCCCCGTCGTCGGGTCGCTGCTCTTCTGCTGCACCGGCCGCGGCTCGGGATTTTTCGGAAAAAACGGCCACGACGCCGGCATGGTGGCGGATGTATTCGGCAAGCATGCTTCCGCCGGATTTTTCTGCAACGGCGAGATCGGGCCGGTGGCGGGCCGCAATTGCGTGCACGGCTACACGGCTTCGTGCGCCATCTTCGTCGAGGCCAGGGATTGATCGGCCATGGCCGTGAAAAAGAAAGGCTCTCTTCTCGCATTCCTCCTGATCGTCCTGATCGCGGCGGGCGGCGGCGCGTGGTTTGTTTTCTCCAGAAGCAAGACGACGAACGAAGACAGCGAAATCCCCGCCAATCAACTCGCGAAAGCGAAGCGCCGCGACCTCGACTCCAAGCTGCTGCTTTCCGGCCAGGTGCAGGCGGCCTCCCAGCAGGATGTGAAATCCGAGGTCGGCGGCAAGGTGAAGGAACTCGCCGTCGTCGTGGGCCAGAAAGTCAAAAAAGGCGACCTTCTCGCCGTCATCGACGACACGGACCTCCTCACCCAGCGGGCCTCCGCCAAGACCGCGGTGGATGGCGCGGAAATCGAAGTGGATAAAGATCAGGGCAACTACGACCGCGCGAAATCGCTGTATGACGAGAAACTCATCAGCAAGGAAGTCTATGCCAATCTCGAGGCAGACCTTCTCATCTCAAAAAATTCGCTCGCGAAGGCAAAGAGCCAATTGCAGCAGGTGGACGACAGCTTGAACAAGACGCGCATCGTCGCGCCTCACGACGGCACCGTGTTGAGCATCGCCGTCACCGAGGGCGTGGTCGTCACCGCCGCGGCCAGCGTGAATGCCGGCACGGCATTGATGACCTTTGCCGACCTTTCCCAATTGCTCATCGAGACCAACGTTAACCAAATGGACGTCGGGAAGCTGACTCCGAATCAGGAGGTTTTCGTCAACATGCAGGGCGATGACGAGCACACCGTGAAAGCCCGCATCGATTTCGTGGCGCCGCTGGCCACGGTGGTGAACAACATCAAGGGCTTCACGGTTCACGCTCTCATCGAGGAGAACAACGGCACGCTCAAACCCGGCATGTCCGTCAGCATGACCGTGCCCGTCGGCAACGCCAAAGGCGCCGTGAGCGTGCCGATCGCCGCCATTTTCAAACAGGAAAGCGATCGCGTCGTCTTCGTGCACAAAGGTAACGTGACGGAACGTCGAAAGGTCAGCGTGGGCCTCATGAACATGAGCTACGCGCAAATCCTCAGCGGTCTCAAAGAGGGCGAGGAGATCCTACTCGTCGAGCCCAGCGCTTTGCCACCGGCCAACTCCTCCTAGCTTTCCGCTTCCAAGTGGCCCTCGTTCTCCTCGAAGACGTCAAAAAATATTACACCCTCGGCGGCCAGGAAATCCGGGCGCTCGACGGGATCGATCTCCGCATCGACGAGGGGGAATTCGTCGCCATCATCGGCCCGAGTGGCAGCGGAAAATCCACCTTGATGCATCTGCTCGGCTGCCTTGACACGCCGACGTCCGGATCGATGCAAATCTGCGGGCACGATCTGAGCCACGCCACCTCCGACCAGCTCTCGATCGTCCGTAACCGGGAGATCGGCTTCGTTTTCCAATCCTTCAATCTTCTTCCGCGATTGAATGTCGTCGAGAACGTCGAAGTGCCGCTGATCTACAGCGGCATGGGAGCGAGGAAGCGGCGCGAGAAAGCCGAGGCCGTCGTCAAGCGGGTCGGGCTGGAAACGCGAATGAAGAACCGCCCCACGCAACTCAGCGGCGGCCAGTGCCAGCGCGTGGCCATCGCCCGCGCGCTGGTGAACGATCCCCGCATTCTTTTCGGCGACGAGCCCACGGGGAATCTCGACAGCCACACCGGCGAGCTCATCCTGCACATGTTCACCGAGCTGCAGGACGCGGGACGCACGGTCGTGCTGGTCACGCACGATCCCGAGGTCGCCGCCGTCACCCATCGCGTGATCGAGATTCGCGACGGCCGCATCCTGCGCGAATACGATCCGCGCACCACCCCGGCGAAGGCATGAACCTTTTCATCAGTCTCGAGACCGGAATGCGGGAGATCTTCTCCCACAAATTCCGCAGCTTCCTCTCCATGCTCGGCATCGTGCTCGGCGTCGGCAGCCTCATCGCGACCATGGCGCTGACGGGCGGCATGGAACGAGGCATGCGCGCATTCATGGAGCAGGTCGGCGGCCTCGAAACCGTAAACGTCGTTTCCAAGGAAATTTCGAACGATCTCATGGGCTTCTACGATCTCTCGCCCGGTCGCACGTTGCAGGACGCCTATGCCATCCAGGAATCCGCACCCCTTATTTCGCAGGTTTCGCCGCAACTCGAAGACGGAATGCCCGTCTCGGCGGGCGGCGAAATTATGCGCGTGAGAGTCACCGGCGCATGGCCCGACTATCTGGAAGTCGCGAAACACGAACTCGCCACCGGCCGCTTCATCAGCCAGCTCGACCTCGATCGCGCCCAGCGGTGCGCGGCCATCGGCGACAGCGTGGCCTCGACGCTCTGGCCGGCGCTTTCGCCGAAGGACGTCGTGGGACAGACCATCTACATCAACGACTCACCCTTTACCGTCATCGGAGTGTTCGTTCGCTACGAGCGCGATCGCGACAAGATCGCCCGCCAGCGCGGCATCGATCAGGCGGAAAGCGCCCGGCGCACACGGCGGGGCGCGGGAGAGCGGGGGCGATGGGATCCCTTTCGCGGCAAGAACGAAGCCGTCATCATTCCCTTCACGACGATGTTTTATGAATTCAAGTCCGGCCTGTTCCCGAACAACTCCTCCGACACCGTCGCGCTGAGCAACCTGGCCGTCCGCGTGGGCAATTTGAAGAACTACGAGCAGGCCCTCGATCAGGTGCGGCACGCGCTGCAGATCACGCACCGCGGCGTGGACGATTTCGGCTTCGACACGCGCGAGGATTGGTTCGACCAGATGGAGCAGCGCATGCGCGCGACGCGCACGAGCGGAGGATTGATCGCCGTCATCAGCCTCATCGTCGGCGGCATCGGCATCACGAATATCATGCTCGCGAGCATCACCGAGCGGGTGCGCGAGATCGGCATCCGCCGGGCGGTCGGCGCGCGCGGGCGTGACATTTTTCTGCAAATTCTCATCGAGAGCATTTCCATCGCCATGATGGGCGGCGTCCTCGGGGTCGCGGTCGGCATCGGCCTCGTGCAGCTCATCATGGTGATCGCGCCGGGCGACAGCGAACCCTACATCTCCGCGGGAAGCATCGTGCTGAGCATTACGTTCGCGACCGCGGCCGGCGTGCTGTCGGGCATTTATCCCGCGATGCAGGCCTCGCGGCTCGATCCGATCCAGGCGCTGCGCTACGAATAGCGCTTAGTCGAGCTTGATGCGGTTTCGCACCAGCGTCGTGCCGGTGGCGAGCGCATAGGCCGCGATCGCTTTCTGGTGTGCCGTCAAAGCGCGGACTTCGTTGGTCTCCGCCGTCGCCAGGTCGCGCTGGAATTGCAGCACCTCGAAGGTCGTTGCCGTGCCTGAGGCCAGACGCGCCTGCGCCGCTTCCAAAGTGCGCTCGGCAAAGATGCGAGCGGCCCGCGACACGTCGATCAGCTTGCGCGTGGTCGCGATCTGGCCGGCGGCATTGTCCACCTCGACGTAGATGCCCTGCTCGAGCTGCTTGAGCGCGACGAGCTGGCGCGCGACCTCGAGATTGGAGACCTCGAGGTTTCCGCGCGCGGTGCGATTCGGAATCGGGAGGCTGAAAACTCCGCCGACCGTCGCGGCGATGTCGCTCGGTCCCCGGAGTTTGGCGACGCTCCCTCCGATGCTCGTGTCGACGCCGTTCACCCCCAGACTGGCCACGAGATCGAGCTGCGGGAAGGTCTGGTTGTGATTGAAGACGACGTTGATGTTGCGCTTCTGGATGTCGAGGAGCGCCTGGCGGTAGTCGGGCCGCAGGTCGAAGACGTTTTTGAGATCCGCGTTCTCGCTCACTTCGAGGCTCAAGTCGAACGGCGGGGCGGCAATCGAGATATCGGTGGCCAGAATGGATTCCACCTGATCGGTCACGAGCTGCTTGAGAAAATTTTTGGCGTCCGCGACGGCGCGCTCCGCGGTGAGCACGCGCCCTTCGCGATCGGCCTCGTCCGCCTGCGCCTGCACGACGTCGAGCGGCGACATCACGCCGATTTCCGCCCGGCGCTGATTGTCGTGCAAAGTCTGCTTCGCCAGATTCAGCGAGCGGCGCTCGACTTCGAGATTCTCGATCGCGAAATAGAGGTCGTTGTAGACATTGATCGTGTCGGTCACGACATCCATCACGCGCTGGCGGAGACCCCACACGGAGATGGCATGATCGGCGCGGGCGATGCGGATTTGCGCCAGATTCACATCGGTGCCGAAACCCCTCAGCAGCGGCTGGGTGATCGAGCCGCCGAGGAACGTATTGTAGGTTTCATCGACTCCGGACTGGGAATTCGTATTCCGGGTGAGCGACGGTCCGGCGCTGTAGTTCATGCCCCAGGGCGTGAGTCCGGAGATGGTGGCGTCGCCCTCGACACCGCTCGAACTGGCGAAATCGCCGCTGTCACCGCCGTTCACCGCGCCATCCGACGTGACCGACCGAAGGTCGTGCCGGTTCTCGTCGTAGGTGAGCGAGAGGCCGAGGACCGGATCGAATTGCCCGGAGGCGCTCAACGTTTTTGCGACCGCGATCTTCGGGTTGTATTTCTCGACTTGAATTTGGAAATTTTTGGCGAGCGAGCGCTCGATGGCGCTGCGGTAACTCAGCGCGATCGCGGCGGGCTTCGTCGCCGAGAACGCGACAGTCACGCTGGCGACGATAATCGCCAGCGCGGCGGCTATCCTTGCTTTTGGACCCATTTGTAACTTCCGTCGGGTCCGCGCGTTTCGACCCACTCGCCTTTGAAGGAGCGATTGATCCAGAGGGCGGCGACTTCTTTTTGGACATCCACGAGCGAGCGCTTTTCTTTCTGCGCCTGGGCCTTCATTTGCGCCATGCGATCGGAGTTTTCCGCCGCCACGGTCGTGCGCACATAGTCGCCGTCGGAGCCGGCGGTTTCTTCGAGGACGGCGAGCAGGCCGTCGTGGCCCTCGCCGATGAGGCGCGAGTTTTTGAACGTCTGAATATCCGCCTGGCGATTCTTGCGCCGCTCTGTCGGATCACCGCCGCGGGCCGGAGTCGGTGAGGCCTTGGCCGCGAGCCCCTCTCCGCCGTTGTGCTGGTAAACGTCGAGCCGCATCGCGATATCGACCTTGATCGGCTGGCTCGTCGCGAGATTGATCGATGGCGACTTGCAGCCGGCAGCGAGCGCGAAGAGGGCCAATGCGCCGCCTATTCTTTGCCGAGTTTTCCTTGCTGCCATTTGTTCTGGGTTTCCTGGTCGTCGTGAAGAGCCACTTCGAATTTGCGCGAACCGTTGGGGCCGCTCAAATCAAGATTCAGGATGCCTTGGGATTGGACGAACCAAAAGTCTCCTGTGGCGGCGGTGTAATCGAAATCGCGCAAGGTCTCAAGCGCGATGCGGGTGCTGCTGCTCTTGATCGCCGTCCAATCGGACGGAATATTCGCCAGCACGTCGTCGAGTTTTCCGATATTCAACCGGCCCGGCTCGGTGAGATGAAAGACGCCGCGCATGCGGTCGATCTCCTTGCGGAAGGCGTCGAGTTGGATTTCGAAATTGAGCGGACCCGTCATGCGGAAATTCTGCGGCGAGATCACGCCGGTGAGCGTTTGGGTATCCAGATCCGTGCCGGCCACCCAGCCAATCCACGGCGAATCGTTGCCAAAGAAAAAGCTGAAGCCTCCGTTGAGGTAGCCGCTGTAGGCCTCGCCACCGAATTCGCCACTGATTCCGCGCGCGTCGAACGTGACCGCGACCCAGGTTTTCTTCGCGCGATACTGCCGCCAGCGCACGCCGGCGATTTCCAGTTTCTGCACGAGATTTTTTTCACCCTTCTCCGGCGGATAGGCAAAACGGAGGTCGCCTTCCGCGTCCTCGACCGCGAGCTGATAGTCGGGAAAATCGCGGCTTTGCTTCCGGACGCGCAGCACGGTCTGGAGCTGGAGCGCGGCGAGGTTGTCGAGCGCGAGATTGTCGGCGGTGGTTTCGAATTCCAGCGGCAGGCCGACGTCCGATTGGCCGCCGCTGCCGATCACGAGGCGGCCGAACTTGACCTCGAGATGATCGACCGACCAATTCGGCTCGGCCGCGGCGGGCGCGGGCTTTCCAGGCGGGACGGGGGCCGACGTCCGTTCCATGTAAACGAACAAATCCTGGCTCAGGAAAATGCTCGGCCGGAGAATGACGATTTCGCGGAGATGCTTGCGCGCGAGATCGCGCAGCGTGAAACGGACGAAGACGCTGCGCAGCGAGAGGATTTTCGCGGCGGGATTGAGCGGCGAGCGGAGGTCGATATTTGCGAGTTCCACGGTCTGCGCCTCCTCGAGGAGCTGATCGGAAAGGCCGCTGGCGCTCACGTTCGTCAGCGACGTGTTCAACGTGAAACGCAAATCGGGCACGCCGGGCCGCTTATCCTCGATGCGCGTGCGCACGCCCGCGATGTCGAGCCTCCCGATCGACCAATCCGCGCCGGCCGCGGCAGGCGGCGCGCCCGGGGCCAGCAATTTTCGCAATCCTTCGCCGACCAGGACGCGGCCGCCGGCGATTTTTACGGCCTCGATACGCTGGCGATCGAGCAATCCGGAAGTGGTGAAATCGACCTGCGCGACGTCCAGCGAAACGAACGCCTTCGTCCTGCCATCGCTGAGCTGCACGTCCCACACGGTGAGCTCCTGCGAGGCGCGGGCCGCGGCTCCAAGCGTGCCGAGATTCTGCATCTCGAAAGCGATTTTGGCCGTCACATCGAGGTCGCCATTTTGGAGTCCGCGCAGGTGCAGAGTGCCGTAATTGCAGCTCGCGCGGGCGATGAGCCATGCGGGCGGTTTTTCGGAAGCATTGCCCTTCGGCGGCGGCTGAGACGCATTCCCGGTGGCTTTGGGCTCCATCGTGGCGGGCGCGAAATCGATGGCGGGATCCTTGAGGCGCAACTCCTCGATCCGGCGCTCGGCGAGACCCGCGACGGTGAATTTCACTTCGGCTTCTTTCGCGGCAAGCAGAGCGCCTTGGGGCTCGGCGTCGGTCGAGATTTTTAGATTTTTGACCATGACGCTCTGTCGGGCGGCGGCGGCCGTCGAATCGACGGCGCCGAGATTTTGCATGGCGGCGGCGATCCGAAAATCGACTCGACCGATGACGCCGGGCGCGTCGGGAATGCTGACCCGCAGCCCGTCGAGCTGCAGCGAGCCGACCGACCAGCCGGGTTGAGTCGCGGCTGGCCCGGAGCTGGAGGCCGTGGTTTTGGCATGCGGGCCGAGGAGCTCGATGAGATTTGGCGCGATGGTCAGCGCGCCTTCGCCGATGCGGGCGGCGCGAAGGTGATTGCCGGAGAAAAGTTCCTCCGTAGTGAAGCGGATATCCGCGTCTTTGATGCCGAGAATGCCTTGGTTGCGCGCGTCCGTGGCGGTGATTTTTTCGATGCGCAACGCATGCTCGATCCTGCCGGTTTCGCCGCCGACGCCGAAGTCTTTGAAGTCGGCCGAAAAGTCCATGTCCAGCGTCGGAGATTGCTCGAGCAAGCGCGTGATGCGCAGGTGGCCGCCGCTGACGACGACGTGGTCGATGCCCCAGCCGAGCAGGCTTCCCGTGCGGCCGGAGGCGGCGGTGGATGTCGCCGGCTGCACGCCGAGCGCGTCGCCGAGGTCCGGGGAAACAACGAGGTTCGGCCGCTGCAGCTCGACTTCATCGAGGCGCAATCGCCAGAGGTCGCCAAAGCTGAAGACGGCGGCGCCGCCCTCGAGCGCGAGCAGGGGCTCGTTGGTCTTCGAGGACTTCAGCGAGAGCTGGCGCACTTCGAGCCGCGATGCGGAGACGAGGCGCAGCGAACCGAGATCGGCTTTCACGCCGGGAAACAAGCGATGGATCGACCATTTGGCGATCCAGTCCAGATGCTGCACCGCGAGGATGATCGTGACAATGGCGGCCAGCGCTGCGACGGCGAGCGCGCCGAGGAGGCGGCGGAACCAGCGGCGCGGGCGTTTGGGGGGAGCGTCAGGCAAGGGCGCGGTCGAGGTAGGTGGTCAGCACGAAGATGACTCCGATCCAGGCGTTGGCGTTGAAAAAGGCGGCGTTGATCGCATTCACGTCCAACGAGCGGGCGGTGCGGTGCTCGTAAACAAGCAGGCCGAGAATGGGGGCGAGGCCCAGCCAATAGACCAGTCCGAGGCCGGCGCTCCAGCCGAAGGCCGCCAGGGCGAGCCAGGTGCCGGCATGCAGGAGCTGAGCGGCTCGCAGCGCGCCGGGGATGCCGAGCCAGACGACCATGGATTTGAGACCCTCGCGTTTGTCCACTTCGTAGTCCTGCGTGGCGTAGATGGTGTCGAAACCGGCGAGCCAGAGCACGACGGCAAGCGCGAGGATGAGCGGCGGCGAGGCGAAGCTGCCTGTGACCGCCAGCCACGCGCCGACGGGCGCGACGGCGAGCGCGAGACCGAGAAAAAATTGCGCGGCATGCGTGAAGCGTTTCGTGAACGAGTAGAAAAAAACGATCGCCAACGCGACGGGCGAGAGGACGAAGCAAAGCGGATTCATCGGCCAGGTGGCCGCGATGAAGCAGGCGGAGGCGACGGCGCAGCCGGCGGTGGCGGCACCGCGCGAGACAAGGAGGTGGCGGGCGGCGGTGCGCGGGTTGCGCTGATCGAGGCTCCAGTCGGCAAGGCGATTGAAAATCATGGCCGCGGTGCGGGCGAAAACCATCGCGAGCACGACGGGCAGGATGATCCGCACGGGCGGCAGGCCGTGCGCTGCGACGAACATGGCGCCGAGCGCGAAGGGCATCGCAAAGATCGTGTGCGAGAAGCGCACGAACTGCAGAAATCGCGCAACGGGCGCGAGCGCGGTCATTTGGCAGGCTTGGCGGGGTCTTCGAACCAGTCGGCGATGGCGTCGTCGATGCGCAGGTCGATGAGGAGCCAGCGGTCGGAGGGTTGGTAGAAATAGAATTTCCAGCGCAGCGGGAGGACGTCGCCGACGAGCAGGTAGGTGCGCCGCATCAAGTGCGTGCCAAGCTTCTCTTCGCGGACGAGTTCGTATCCGTGCACGGGGCCATAGGCGTCGAGAGCTTTTTGGGTCTGCGTGCGCATGCCTCTTGCCTCTTCGTCCCCGCGATCGGCCATGGCGAACTCGGCTTTGAGCGTGTCGTAGGCGGCATCGACGCGGTCGGCCTTCAACGACTCGAAAAAGGTGGCGATGATTTCGTCGGGCGTGCGCTTTGGCAGCTCGGGGGGCGGAAGTTTATCGAGTTTGTCGGGAAGTTTTTTCGCGACGACGGGCGCGGTCGCGGTCTCGGCGGGAGCGGATTCTATTTTCCCGGCTTGCGTGGCCGCCAGCGGGCACAGGAGGGCGAAGATGGGGAGCACGCGGCGAATCATGCCGCGAATATCGGCGCGATTCGGCCCGGCGTCGATGCGGTTTTCACGGCTCAGGCCGGCACGGGCAGCGAAGGCGACGGAGGGCTCGACCGGCCGCGACGCGTCAGCCGGGACTGAAGTTTTTCGAAGTAGAGATAAATCACCGGCGTGAGGTAAAGCGTGACGAGCTGGGAAACGAGGAGGCCGCCGACGACGACGAGGCCGAGCGGCTGGCGGGCTTCTCCGCCCTGACCGTAGGCGAGGGCGATGGGAAGCGAACCCATCATCGCGGCGAAGGTGGTCATCATGATCGGGCGGAAGCGAACGACGCAGGCCTGGAAAATCGCGTCCGCCGGCAGCCGATGCCCGCCGCGTTGGGCTTCGAGCGCGTGGTCGATCATCATGATGGCATTCTTTTTGACGATGCCGATCAGCATGAGCAGGCCGACGAAGCCGTAAACGTTCAGCTCGACGCCGAAGAGCCAGAGGGTGAGGAGCGCGCCGAACCCGGCGGAGGGCAGGCCGGAGAGAATGGTGAGCGGATGGACGAAGCTTTCGTAGAGGATGCCGAGCACGAGATAAATGACGAGCACGGCCATGAGCAGGAGGAAGCCGAGATTGCCGAGGGAGCTTTGATAGGCTTGCGCGGTGCCCTGGAATTGGGTGCTGATGCTGGCGTCGAGTTCCTCGGCGGCGGCGCGCTGGATTTTCGGCACGACTTCGCTGAGCGACACGCCCTGCGCGAGGTCGAAGGAGAGCGTGACGGCGGGAAGCTGGCCGAGATGCTGGACGGTGAGCGGGCCGACCTTTTGGCTGATTTTGGCGACGGCATCGAGGGCGACGAGCCGGCCGGTGGAGGTGGAGCGGATGTAAAGGCGGGAGAGATCGGGAGATTCGCGCTTGAAGCGGTCCTGCGCCTCGAGGATGACGTGGTATTGATCGGTGGCGGTGTAGATGGTCGAGATCTGGCGGGCTCCGTAGGCGCTGCCGAGAGCGGACTCGATCTGTGCGGCGGTGACGCCGAGCGTGGAGGCTTTGTCGCGATTGATGTCGACGAGGACTTGCGGGCTGGTGATCTGGAGATCCGACGTGACGTCGACGATGCCGGGGATTTTATCCATGCGCTCTTCGACGCGGTCGGCGGCGGTGTAGAGCGCCTGGAGATCGGGACCGAAGAGGGTGAATTGGTAGAGGCTCTTCGTCTGCGCGCCGCCGATGCGGATGGTGGGCGGATTTTGCGGATAGACCTTGAGGCCGGCGATGCCGGAGAGGTCGCGACGGAACTGCCGCACGACATCGTCCACCGGCGGGCGCTCGCTGCGCGGCTTGAGCGTGACGATGAGGCGGCCGTTGTTCGATGCGCCGCCGCCGACACGGGACATGAAGGCCTGAACCGCGGGATTTTTCGCGACAATGTCCGCGGCGTGTTGCTGCAATTCGACCATTCTGTCGAAGGAAACGCCTTGCTCGGCCTCGGTCGTGATCATGATGCGGCTCGCGTCCTCATTGGGCAGGAAGCCCTTGGGCGCGATCACGAAAAGCCACGCGGTCGCGGCGGCCATGAGGATCGCGATGCCGGTGACGACGAGGTGATGGCGCAGGGCGACGCGCAGGGTGCGCTCGTAAAAACCCAGCGCGCTTTGGAAAATGCGCTCCGAGGCGTTGTAGAGCCGCCCGTGTTTTTCGCCACGTCGCAGGAAGCGGCTGCAGAGCATCGGGGTGAGCGAGAGCGAGACGAAGCCGGAGACCAGAATCGCGACCGCGATGGTGACGGCGAATTCATTGAGCAGCCGCCCGAGGATGCCGCCCATGAACAGCACGGGAATGAAGACGGCGGCGAGCGAGAGGGTCATCGAGAGGATCGTGAAGCCGATCTCGCGGCCGCCATTGAGCGCGGCCTCCCATGGCTGCTGGCCCATCTCGACGTGGCGGACGATGTTTTCGAGCACGACGATGGCGTCGTCCACGACGAAGCCGACCGCGAGGGTGAGGGCGAGGAGCGAGAAATTATTCACGCTGAAGCCGAGCAGATACATCACGCCGAAGGTGCCGATGATCGAGAGCGGAATGGCGGCGCTCGGGATGAGCGTCGCGCGGAGGCTGCGCAGGAAAAGAAAGATGACCAGCACGACGAGCGCGATGGCGAGCGTGAGGGTGAATTTGACGTCGTGCAGCGACTGGCGAATGGACGTCGAGCGGTCGTAGAGGATGTCGAGCTTCATGCCGCCGGGCATCTGCGCGCGGACGGTCGGCAATAGCGCGAGGATGTCGTCGATGACTTCCACGGTATTCGCGCCGGGCTGGCGCTGGACGGCGAGCACGATGCCGCGCTGGCCGTTGAACCAGCCGAGGCTCTTGTCGTCCTCGACGCTGTTGACGACCTTCGCGAGCTGCTCGAGGCGGATGGGCGCGCCGTTGCGATAGGCGACGATCACATTGCGGAAATCCTCCGCGCGCAGGAGCCGGCCGGTCGCTTCGATGGTGCGCGTCTTCGAGCCGGCATCGAGCGTGCCGGTGGCTTGGTTCGTGTTCGCACCGCTCACGGAGGATTCGATTTCGTCGATGCCGATGCCGCGCGCGGCCAGCTCGCGCGGGTCGATCTGCACGCGCACGGCGAATTTTTGCGCGCCCCAGATATCGACTTCCGCAACGCCGCTGATGGTCGAGAACCGCTGGCCGACGAGGGTCTCGGCGTATTCGTCGACCTTGCTGAGCGGAAGCGAGTCGGAGGTGGCGGCGAGAATCAAAATGGGCTGCTCGGCCGGATTCACCTTGCGAAAGGTGGGCGGCGTCGGCAGTTCCGTGGGCAACGATTTCAAGGCGGAGGAAATGGCGGTCTGCACGTCCTGCGAGGCGGCGTCGATATTGCGGGAGAGCGCGAATTGGAGCGTGATGGTGGTGGCTCCGAGCGAGCTCGACGAGGTCATCGACTCGATTCCGGCGATGGTGGAGAATTGTTTTTCGAGCGGCGTCGCGACGGAGGAGGCCATCGTCTCGGGATTCGCGCCGGGGAGATTCGCGGTGACGGTGATGGTCGGGAAATCGACATTCGGCAGGTCGCTGACCGGCAGTCTTTCGTAAGCCAGGAGGCCGAAGCCGAGGATGGCGATCATGACGAGCGTCGTCATGATCGGCCGGCGGACGAACGGATCGGTGAGGCTCATGAACCCTGCTTCGGCCGGCCGGCCGGAGCGGCGGCGCGACCGCTTTCGACGACCTTGCCGCCATTCGAGACTCGCAACTGCCCGCTCGAGATGACGGCTTGCCCCGCGGCCAATCCGGAACGAATCACCGCCTGGGCGCCGACGACGCGCTCGACCTCGACTTTTTGCAGCCGGGCCACGCCACCGCTCACCACGAAAACCTGCGCGCCGTTTTGCCCTTCCATGATGGCGGTCATCGGCACGACGAGCGCATCCGGCTCGGAGGTGAGCGTGAGGACGACATCGACGAATTGGCCCGGCCACAGGCTCTCGTCTTGATTCGGAAAGGTGGCTTTCATCGTGATCATGCCGGACTGGCGATCGACGGAGTTGTCCACGAAATCGAGCGTGCCGGAGCCGAGCACGCGGACGTTGTCGGGATCTTTGGCGGTGACGGGAACGACGCCCTTGCCGAGCCATTGGCGCACGGAGGCGAGCTGCGTCTCGGGAATGGAGAAACTCACGTAGATGGGCTGCGTCTGGTTGATCACCGTGAGGACGTCGGTATTCGCCTGCACGATGTTGCCGGCTTTAATGAGCGCGGCGCCGGCGCGGCCGCTGATGGGCGCACGCACCGTGGTCCACTCGAGCGAGAGCTTCGCCTGATCCACGTCGGCCTGGCGGGCGGCGAGGATGGATTTCTGCGAGGAGGCGGTGGTGAGATATTGGGCGTATTGCTCCTTCGAGGAGACGCCTTGCGTGGTGAGCTTCGTGTAGCGATCGACCTGGGCCTGGGCGTTCTGCGCCTCGGTCTGGGCCTGCGCAAGATCGGCCTGGGCGCGCTGGAGCGTGACTTCGAACGTGCGCGGATCGATGGTGAAAAGCGGCTGCCCCACTTTCACGTAGGCGCCATCGGTGAAGAGGACTTTTTCGATCTCGCCCTGCACCTTGGCCTTGAGCTGCACGCTGGCCATGGGATCGACGGTGCCGATGGCGTGGAGCTCGACCGGCATGTCGCGCTGCTCGACGGCGGCGACCTCGACCGGCGCGGGCGGCGAAGCGGATGGTTTTTCGATTTTTTTTCCGCATCCGCAAAGAAGCAGAAGGCAGAGCGCCGCGGTCCATCGGCCAGACGTGATCGCGGGAGAGGATTGCATTGTTGGTTCGAATGATTGCCAGAGGGCGCACGGCGTCAAAAGATTTCCTCTCGGGGTATTCCCTGACTCGTCATCGGCTTTCGCAGGCAGGAGTCAGAGCGCCGGAGTGAAAGACTCGACGACAGCGATGAATTTTTCGCGAACGATCGGCTTGGAAACATAGGCATCCATCCCGGCATCCAGGCAAGCCTGCTCGGCTTCGCTCATCGCGTTTGCCGTCTGCGCGATGATGGGAATATGGTCGCCTCGCTCGCCCTCGAGCCGGCGAATTTCCCGCGCCGCTGCGTCGCCATCCATTTCGGGCATGTGCATATCCATGAGGACGAGATCGAAACCGCCGGTCCGCCACAGGCTGACCGCCTCGGCGCCGTTGACGGCGGTGATGACGCTGTGGCCGCGCTGTTCGAGCAGGCGGCATGCGACCAGGGCGCTTACGCGGTTGTCCTCGGCGAGAAGAATGCGCAAGGGCTGCTCGGCGGTCGTCCGGGATTTCCGACGCGCGACCGGCTCAATGCGCAACTGGAGCGAGGCATGGATGGCGCGGAGCAGTTCGTTGCGCGTGACGGGCTTGGTGAGAAACATCTGGCACTCCGCTTTCTGCTCGTCGACTTCGTTGCCGCGAAAGGCCGAGGAAAGCATGAGGACGGCGGTGCTCCCGCAGAGCTGCTCGGCGGTGATGCGGCGCGCGGCCTCGAATCCATCGAGCTCGGGCATCACGACATCCAGCAGCAGCAGATCGAAGGGGCGCTCGTTTTTTCGAGCGGCGCGAAGCAGCTCGAGACCGGCGGCGGCTTCGGAGGCGAGCGTCACTTCCATGCCCCAGGCTTCGAGCGTTTCGCGAAAGATTTCGAGATTCAAGGCGTTGTCATCGATCACCAAAGCGGTGCGTCCGACGAGCGCGGCGGCGTCGATGTCCTGATGGCGGGTGACGATTTGCGCGGCGAGCGGGAGCCGCACGGCGAAGTGAAATACGCTGCCGCGACCCAATTCGCTCTCCACCGAAATGCTGCCGCCCATTTGCTCGACCAGGCGCGAGCTGATGGCCAGGCCGAGGCCGGTGCCGCCATAAACGCGGGAGGTGGAATTGTCGGCCTGACGAAAGGAATCGAAAATAACGTCGAGCTTGTCGGCGGGAATGCCGATGCCGGTGTCGCGCACTTCGATTCGCAAGGCGCAGCCTCTCGTGTCGGGCTCGCCGGCGGATTCGACGCGGACGACGATCTCCCCCGAGGGCGTGAACTTGATCGCGTTGCCGACGAGGTTGTTGATGATCTGGCGCAGGCGGCCGGGGTCGCCGTTGAAGGAATCGGGCACGTCGGGCCGCACGTCGTAGATGAGCTCGATTTCTTTTTCCCCGGCCTGAATGCCGAGCGCGCGGATCATGTCGTCGAAGGTGTCGCGCAGCGAGAAGGGAATCTCCTCGAGATGGAAGCGGCCCGACTCGATTTTCGAGAAATCGAGAATGTCGTTGATGATCGTGAGCAACGCGAAGGTGGAGGACTTGATCAGGTTGAGGTATTCCTGCTGCTGCGCGGTGAGATCGGTATCGAGCGTGAGCTCCGCCATGCCGAGGATGCCGTTCATGGGCGTGCGAATCTCATGGCTCATATTGGCGAGGAATTCGCCCTTCACTTTCGCGGCCTGCTCGGCGGAGTAGCGCGCCTCATCCGCGCGCGCCTTGGCGAGGAGGAGTTCGTCGTTGCGCGCCTCGAGCGCCTGCGCGTGATCGCGGAGGCGGCTGTTCAGGCTGGCATTGACGAAGAGGCTCTCGAAGGCTTGCGCGAGCCGCTCGCAATCCTCGGCGCGGCCTTCGTTGAAATCGATCTCGAGCATCACTTCGCCCGGCGTGCCGGGGTTCAAGCGCCGCCGGAGGATGGCGTGGTTTGGAAAATCGTCATGGAAAAGAAGGGAGTCCGGCAGCTCCTCGGAGAGATTGTCCGGGAGGCTCCGGATCGGCTCGCTCGAAAGCGCAAATTGCACATCGCCGCCGAATTTCCGGCCGTCGAGCCGGATGCAACGGATGCCGAGCGCGAGGCGAATCTCGTCGGCCACCGACACGACGTCGGCGAAGGTGACGATTTTCGAAAGGTTCCGATGCCATCTCGAGAGAGCGTCGTTGATGCGGTTTTGCAGGGCGCTGTGAAAGTCGCGGTAGTGCCACACGCGCGCGTCCACGACGACCTTGGCCGCGGCCGCGGCCGCGATGCGGCGGCGGTCGGAGTCATCGGCCGGCGGCTCGATGTCTTCGAGAATGGCGGTGAACTTCCGAAAAAGATGGACCGCGAACATGTCGTTGAGGCCGCGATAGGTCGCCTCGCGGTAATCGAGCGACAAGCGCTCAAGGGGCCTCTCCGCGCACAGGGCGGCGTAAAAAATCTCGCCCACGAGCTCGGCGACGGAAATGCCGGCGGGGTGGCGGCCCGCGAGGATTTCAAACATGCGCGGGCTGATCACGTAGTCATCCGCGTTCGCGGACGGCATGCGGCCTCCCTCGCGGAGACAGGTCGAGCGGCGAACGATCAACGGCGGCGGAATGTGCCGCCCGTGCTCGCTTCCGCGATCGAACAGCCGCTCGAACGCGCGGCAACCGATTTCGAAGCAGGGATAGGCAAGCGTGGTGAGCGGCGGATCGCTGAACTCGGGATCGAAGTTGTTGCGGAACGCAAAGTTGTCGAAGCCAGCCACCGAGATGTCCTCGGGCACGCGCAAGCCGGTCTGCCGAATGCCCATGACGGCGCCTTGAGCCATTCGATCGTTGGCGCAGATCAGCGCGGTGATGCCCTGGCATTCCGAGGCGATGCGACGCCCCCATTCCACGGCGCCGGGAAGCTCCCATCCGCCGACGTGGAAAACGCGATCCTCCGGGAGCTCGACGCCGCCGGCATCGAACGCCTCGCGCACGCCGGCCAGCCGGAGTTGGTTCTCCCAATTTCCCTCCTCGCTGCCGAGGAAGGCGATCTGCCGATGGCCCATTTCGATCAACGCCCCGGCCAGCCGGCGGCATCCGGCCTGATTATCGACCAGGACGACGGGAATATCGTCGTCGATCGCGCGGGCGACCGCGACGACGGGCACGCCGCGGGCGCGCATGCGACGCGCGAACTCTCCATCTCCGGATTCCATGTCGAAGAGGATGAGACCCGCGAGCGGATAGTCGTCGAAGACATCCTCCTGCTCGGCCACGAGCAAACGCAGGCGCGCGACACCGGCGGCGGACGATGCACCCAGCGCCATCGAGTAACCGATATTTCGATTGCGGCGAGGATTGATATAGAAACCAACTGCGTTGGGGGCCGGCATGGACTGATTTTTCCTGCGGCAAACTACAAGGGCGGGTTCCGAAGGGAAAGCGGTCATTTGCGAAAAGCCTTCGAATCCCGCGCACTCGGTAGATGTGCGCTTGTTTGCGACTTTCGCGCGGACTAGCATTTTCCCATGGCCCGCAGCCGGACAGCCCATTCGTGGTTTTCACCCGCGATTCGCCTGCTGAATTTGCTGACTTTCCCAAAAAAGTTCGCACTCATCAGCCTGTTCTTCGCGCTGCCGCTCGGGCTGGTGCTGTATTTTCTGAACGCGAGCATTCAGGAAAAAATCCACATGGCCGAGCTGGAAGTCGACGGCGTCGATTATCTCACGCCGCTGAACACGCTCCACGACGAGCTGCCGCAGGCCCGCTCGCTCGCGAGCGCCTATCTGCAGAAGCAGCCGTCCGCCATCGAGCACTACCCGACCCGGCAGACGGCCGTGGACCGTCTCATGGAATCGCTCGGCGAGGTCGACGCCCGCATCGGCGGGCGGCTGGACACCACGAAGCGCCTGAACATCCTTCGCTCCTCGTGGGAGGACCTGAAGGCGCAGCTTGCGAAGCTCACGCCGGAAATCAGCGACGAGCAATTCCAGAAAATCATCGGCGATGTCGAGGATCTCAACGCCCATGTCGGCGATCAAAGCACGCTCATCCTCGATCCGGATCTCGACTCCTATTATTTGATGGATGCGATCCTTCTCACGCTGCCCGAGAGCGCGAGCATCGTGGCGCGCACGCGGCAGCTCGTCGGAGCCCGCACCGCGAACGGGGGGCTCTCCGAGTCCGATTTCAACGAACTGCTCTCGCAGGCGGGGCGGCTGCAGTCGAATCTCGATTACCTCGAGCGCGGCCTGAAGGTCGCCTTCGCGAACAACCGGAGCGACACCGTGCAGGCGGCCGTCGAGCAGCCGCTCGACCAATACGTCTCGGCCACGCGCTCGCTGCTGCGCCTCATCGACGGCACCACGCGGCCCGGCGGGCGGGAGCATTTCAGCGAGGACCAATACCAGAAGGCCGTGGCCATCGTGCTGGACAGCAATTCCGGGCTGTGGGAACGGTCCGCCCAGCAGCTCAAGGCGGTGCTGCAATTCCGCATCGCCTCGCTCCAGCGGCAGCTCATCGTGCTCCTCGCGATCGCCCTGGCGGCGATCCTGGCCGTGACCTACCTGTGGTTCGCGTTCTACCGCTCGATCATGGACACGGTGCACACGCTGCAGGAGGCCACCGATCGCATGAAGGCCGGCGAGGAGAACATCCTCGTGAAGCTCGAGACCCGCGACGAGCTGGGCAAGGTCGGGCAGGCGTTCAACACGGTGGCGCGGCAATTGATCAGCGCGGGCCGCAACTACCGCAGCATTTTCGAAGGCTCGGTGGACGGCATTTTCCGCACCGACCTCGAAGGCCGCTATATCGAGGCGAACTCCGCCCTCGCCCGCATCTACAAATACGAATCGATCCAGGATTTCTACGACCACATGGGCACCGCCAAGAGCCTCTACGTCGATCCCGCGCGGCGCGATCAGTTTCGCGAGCTCATCGAGCGCGACGGCCTCGTCAAGGACTTCGAATCCGAGGTGCACTGCGCCGACGGCTCGACCATATGGATCGACGAAACCGCGCGCGTCCTCAAGGACGACAGCGGCCACGCCGCGTTCTACGAGGGCCTCGTGCGCGACATCACGCAAAAGAAGCGCGCGGAGACCGCGCTGCAAAACGCCATCGAGAATGCCGAGTCCGCGAACCGCGCGAAGTCGGAATTCCTGGCCAACATGTCGCACGAGATCCGCACGCCGATGAACGCCATCCTCGGCTTCTCCGAGCTGCTCAAGGGCCTCGTGAGCGAGGATCGCCAGCAGAGCTACCTGCAGGCCATCACCTCCAGCGGGCGCACGCTGCTCGCCCTCATCAACGACATCCTCGACCTCTCGAAGATCGAGTCCGGAAAACTTCAGCTCGAATACGACGCGCTCGACATCCGCGTCGTCCTGCGCGACCTGCAGCACATTTTTTCGCAAAAGGCCGAGCAGAAGGATCTCGCGCTCGCGCTGGAGATCGCGCCCGGCGTTCCGGAGAGCCTGCTCCTCGACGAAGTGCGGCTGCGGCAGATTTTGTTCAACGTCGTCGGAAATGCGCTCAAGTTCACCGAGCACGGAGGCGTCACGATCCGCGCAATGACCGGCGCGACGAACACGCAGCAGGACAGCATCGAGCTCGTGCTCGAGGTCGAGGACACCGGCATCGGCATCTCGCAGGACGAGCAGCAGCGGATCTTCGAGGAATTCACGCAGCAGAGCGGCCAGAGCACGAAAAAATACGGCGGCACCGGCCTCGGCCTCGCGATCACGAAACGGCTCATCGAAATGATGCGCGGCCAGATTTCGATCCGCAGCGAGGTCGGCAAGGGCAGCGTATTCCGCTTCACCTTCCCCGAGATCAAGCTCGCCACGCCCAGCGCCGTGCCGCGCGCCTCCATCTTCGAGCAGGCCTACGATCTTGCGGACCTCGAGGCATGCAAGGTGCTTGTTGCGGACGATATCGTGATGAACCGCGACCTCATACGCGCCTTTTTCTTCGGCACCGACCATCAGCTCATCGAGGCGGAAAACGGCTGCGAAGCCGTCGAGCTCGCCCGCAGCGAACGCCCCGACGTGATCCTCATGGACGTGCGCATGCCCGTGATGGATGGCGTGCAGGCCACGCGCATGCTGAAGGCCGACGCGGCGCTGAGGAGCATCCCCATCATCGTCATTACCGCCTCGGCGATGCAGAGCGAGGAGATCGCGCTCAAGCCCATCTGCGACGGATTTCTCCGCAAGCCGATCAGCCGTTCCGACCTCGCGGGGCAGATGCGGAACTTCTGCCGGGCCAAGCCCGGGGCGGAGCGCAAAATCATCCCCGCGGAGCCCGCGAAAGCCGCGCCGGCCACGGAGAACGACGCGGCCCGGCTGCCCGAGCTGCTGCCGCACCTGGAAAGATGCCGCGCGACCTGGGAGGGCCTGATGGACGCCCCTCTGGTGAGCGAGGTCGAGCGGTTCGCCCGGCATCTCGAAACCCTCGGCGACGAGTATTACAACCCGGCGCTCCGCAATTACGGCAAACGCCTCGCTTCCTGCGCGGCGCGCTTCGACCTGGTCGCCATGGAAAACGCTTTACAGGAATTTGGAACCTTGTTTGTTCAACTCTATCCCGGCTCACCGGCAAAGGCGTGACTCTCGACATTCCCACCGCACCCGCCAAGGCGGACTCCAATCCCGCCCGGAAGCGGCTCGTCCTCATCGTGGACGACCTGCCGGACAACCTCCAGGTGCTCGCGGGCCATCTCACCGAGGCGGGCCACGAGATCCTCGCGGCGAACAGCGGGCCGCGCGCCATCGCCCTCGTGCGCAACCGCAAGCCCGACCTCATTCTCCTCGACATCATGATGCCCGGCATGGACGGCCTCGAGGTCTGCCGCCGGCTCAAGGCCGAGGCCGACTCCGCCGACATCCCGATCATTTTCATCACCGCGCGCACCGAGACCGACGACGTCCTGCGCGGCTTCCAGCTCGGCGCCGTCGATTACATCACGAAGCCGTTCAAGCCCGCCGAACTCATCGCCCGCGTGCGCACCCATCTGGAACTCAAAAGCTCCCGCGACCTGCTCTTCACCTGCAACAAGCAGCTCGAACGCATCAGCAGGCACCTGCGCCGTTTGAACGACGATAAAAACCGGTTCCTCGGCATCGTCTCCCACGACATTCGCGGGGCCTTCGGCAACGTGGTCTCGGTCTCGCGCCTGCTGGCGGATGACGAAAGCGAGCCCGAGGACGAAGCCGGGCAGCTCCTGCGCGACATCGGCGTGGAAGCCGAGCACATGATCGCCCTCGCGCAAAACCTCCTCAACATCGACTCCATCGAGCGGGGCTCGGTGCAGATGCGGGAGGAGCGCGTGGAAAGCCGCGAGCTGCTCGATTTCGCCATCAACGCCCACCAGATGGCCGCGCGCACGAAGCATCTGGACTGCCGCATTTCCTCCGACAGATCCAGCATTCGCGGCGACCTCACCGCCTGCCGGCAGATTCTCACGAACCTCATTTCGAACGCCGTCAAATACTCGCCCGAAGGTTCCCACATCTGGCTGCAAGCCACGTGGCAGGAAGACGGTCGCGTGCGCCTCTCCGTCCGCGACGAGGGACCGGGGCTCTCCGACGAGGATCAAAAAAAACTTTACCGCCCCTTCACACGCCTGAGCAGCAAGGCCATCGGCAACGAACACTCGGTCGGCCTCGGCCTGTGCATCGTGAAGCTCATGGTCGATGGCATGGGCGGCGAGATTCACTGCGAGAGCCGCCTCGGCGAAGGGACGACCTTTACGATTTTGCTGCCCGCCTGGGAGTAATCCATCGCCCGGCCACCCTTTTTAGTAGGCACAAGCCGAAGAAAATTTTAGCTTCCGGGTTCTCGTGGATTCGATTGAGGCCCAGATCGGAAAAAGAATTCGCACATTACGGCTCGAGCGCGATGTGACGCTCGACCAACTCGCCGAGCTGTGCCGCCTCACCAAGGGCCAGCTTTCCAAGATCGAGAACGGCAAGGTTTCCTGCCCCGTTTCGACGCTCACCCGCGTGGCCTCGGCGCTCGGCGTGCATGTCGGCAATCTTTTCGATGGCAAGGACACGACCGCCCGCGCCGTGCTGGTCAAAAAATCCGACCGCAAATCCATCGTCGGCCGCGGCTCCAAAATCGGCCATAGCTACGAGAGCCTCGCCGCGGGCTTGCCGTTCGAAAAGGACTTCGAGCCGTATCTGATGACGATCGAGGAGAAGAAAATCGACCCGTCGAAGAATGTCTTCAAACATCCGGGCCATGAGTTCCTTTTCATGCTCGAGGGCAAGATGACCTACCGCCATGCCGGCAAGGAATTCCGCATGGAACAGGGCGACAGCCTGTTTTTCGACGCGACCTTCGAGCACGGCCCCGTGACGGTCAGCAACACGCCGGACCGCTTTCTCAGCATCATCAGCGACGCGTCGTAGCCGCTAGAAGCTCGCGCTTCCCGGAATCCAGTTCGTGCCCGCAAGCGGGATCTTCGCCATCGCCGCAGCTTCGATGGTCAGCGCGGCGAGGTCTTCGGGCTCGAGATTGTGCACATGCGATTTGCCGCAGGCCCGCGCAAGCGTCTGGGTCTCGAGCGTGAGCACGCGCAGGTAATTCGCGAGCTTGCGCCCTCCGGCAACGGGGTCGAGCCGCGCGGCGAGTTCGGGATCCTGGGTGGAAATCCCCGCCGGATCGGTGCCGGCCTGGTAATCGTCGAAAAATCCGGCCGAGCTGCCGAGCTTCTCGTAGTCAGCCTGGTATTTGGGGCTGTTGCAGCCGAGCGCGATCAGCGCGGCGGTGCCGATGGAAACGGCGTCCGCGCCCATGGCGAGAGCCTTCGCCACATCCGCGCCGCTACGGATGCCGCCCGACACGATGAGCTGCACTTTGCGGTGCATGTCCATTTCCTGGAGCGCCTCCACGGCCTGGCGCAACGCGGCCAGCGTGGGAATCCCGACGTGCTCGATAAAGACATCCTGCGTCGCGCCGGTGCCGCCTTGCATGCCATCGACGACGATGACGTCCGCTCCGGCTTTCACCGCCAGCTTCACGTCGTAATAAGTCCGCGCCGCGCCGATCTTGATGTAGATCGGCTTTTCCCAATCCGTGATCTCGCGCAGCTCCTCGATCTTGATCGCGAGGTCGTCGGGACCGGTCCAATCCGGGTGCCGGCAGGCGCTGCGCTGGTCGATGCCTTTTGGCAGCGTGCGCATCTCGGCGACGCGATCGCTGATTTTCTGGCCGAGCAGCATGCCGCCGCCGCCGGGCTTCGCGCCCTGCCCGAGGACGATCTCGATCGCGTCGGCCTTGCGGAGGTCGTCGGGATTCATGCCGTAGCGCGAGGGCAGATATTGATACACGAGCTTTTCGGAATGGCCTCGTTCCTCGGGCGTCATGCCGCCGTCGCCGGTCGTCGTGGACGTTCCCATGGCCGTCGCGCCGCGACCGAGCGCCTCCTTGGCATTCGCCGAGAGCGCGCCGAAGCTCATTCCGGCAATCGTGATCGGAATCTTGATCTCGATCGGTGTTTTCGCGAAACGCGTGCCGAGCGTCACGCCGGTCGCGCACTTTTCACGGTAGCCCTCGAGCGGATAGCGCGACATCGAGGCTCCCAGGAAAACGAGGTCGTCAAAATGCGGCATCCACCGCTTCGCGCCCCACCCGCGGATGTCGGAGATGCCTTCTTCCGCGGCGCGCTGGATTTCGTGAATGACGTTGCGGTCGTAGAGGTGGGATTCGCGCAGGCCGGGTTTGTTCATGACTCAATAACTCGATGCGTGATCGACCTTGAAGTTGTAGAGATTCCTCGCGGATCCGTAGCGGGTGAATTCTTCCGGCTTCGCATTCGCTCCGGATTTTTCCAGCACCGCCGCGAGCCATTCGAGGTGCTTCGGAAGCATTTCCTTTTTGACGCAATCCGCGCCGAGGCTCGCCACCTCTCCGCGCACGAACAGCCGCGCTTCGTAGATCGAGTCGCCGAGGGCGTCGCCCGCATTTCCGCAAACGACGAGATTTCCCGCCTGGCCCATGAACGCGCTCATGTGGCCGACCGAGCCTTTCACGACGATGTCCACGCCCTTCATCGAAATCCCGCACCGCGCGGACGCGTCTCCGTCGATGATGAGCAAGCCGCCGTGCGCCGTGGCGCCCGCGGATTGGCTCGCATTGCCTTTCACGTGCACGAGACCGGACATCATGTTCTCCGCCACGCCCGTGCCGCAATTTCCTTCGACCACCACGGTCGCGAGTTGATTCATCCCGGCGCAATAGTATCCGACGTGACCTTCGATCTCGACCGTGACCGGTGCGTTCAATCCCACGGCTACCGCGTGGGCTCCACCCGGGGTCAACACCCGCCAGCGGCTCGGATCCCCCCTCGCCTCGTGCAGCGCGGCATTCAGCTCGCGCACCGACGAGACGGCCAGATCGACAATCTTCACGCGCGGCTCCAACTGTAAACGATTCCGGGCTCGGGCTCCCAAAGCCGCGCGAAGTCGATGCCGGGCAGCCCGATCAACGCTCGATATTCCGAAGCCATGGCGACGTAGTCGTCGGTCTCCGCCATGACAGCCGGCTTGCAGGCAATGGGATCGCGCAGCACGGCAAAGCCCTCCGCGGTTCCGATGGCGAATGTGTAAAATCCATCGATATCCTCGAGGCTGGCTTCGAGTGCCTCCCGGAGGCTCATCCCCTGCCGCAGCCGCCAGGTGAAATAGCCGGCGGCGACCTCGGTATCATTCTCGGTGCGGAATTCGATACCGTCTTTTTTGAGATTTTCGCGGAGCCGGTTGTGGTTGCTCAGCGATCCGTTGTGCACGAGGCAGAGATCCATGCCGGTGGAAAACGGATGCGACCCCGCGGTCGAGACCGCGCTCTCGGTCGCCATGCGCGTGTGCCCGATGGCGTGCGTGCCGGCCATCTCGCGCACGCCGAACCGCTCGACGACTTCGCGAGGCGTCCCGGTCTCCTTCATGATCTGGATGCGCCGGCCCACGCTCAGGATCGTCACATCTCGATCGAGCTCCGCCAGGGCCACGCGCAGCGTCGTCTCATCCGTCGGCACGACGAGCAAGGCATGCGTGGATTTTTTTTTGAGATTCACCGGCGCGCCGCAGCGGGATTCGACCCGCGAAACAAGCTTGCGCCAGTCGTAGGCAAAATCCGGATGCTGCAGCGAGACTTTGATCCATCCCTCCGGTGCCTCGTCGTTGTAAATCGCAAATCCCGCGCTGTCCGGCCCGCGGCCGCACATGCTCTCCAGCATCGGGGCGAACAACCGGCCCAACTCTTGCTCATGATCAGCATTTTTGAAAAACAACCCGACGATACCGCACATAATTTACGAAAATCCCCTTCCCATTGCATCACTGTTTCATTAGACGCAACATAAATTTCGTATTTAAACCTTAGGCACAGATGGATAACCGGTCGGAAATCAAAAAGCAAATGGCAGCGGATGGCGTGGAATTCGTCCTCGCACAGTTCGTCGATGTGCACGGCGCAGCCAAGGTCAAAATGTGTCCCGCCAGCGCGTTGGACGCATTGATCGACGAGGGTGCGGGATTTGCCGGCGCCGCGGTGTGGGGCATGGGCCAGGGACCGCACTCCCACGACATGCTCGGCCGCGTCGATCTCGCGAGCTACACGCCGTTGCCGTGGCAGAGAAATACCGCGCGTTTTGCGAGCGACCTCTACGTGGACGGAAAGCCGCATCCTTATTGCCCGCGCGTAAATCTCAAGCGTGTGCTCGGCGCGATCGAGTCGAAGCACGGCTACCAGGCGAACATCGGCATCGAGCCCGAGCATTTTCTCGTGGTCCGGAAGCCGGAAGGCGGCATCGCCGTGTGGGATCCCCGCGGCGTCGATCAGCTCGCCAAGCCCTGCTACGATTTCAAAGGCATCGCGCCTGCGCTCGCCTATTTGCAGGACATCACGAACTACTGCAACGAACTCGGCTGGGGGGTCTACCAAGCCGACCACGAGGATGCGAACGGCCAGTATGAAGTCAACTTCGCCTACTCCGACGCGCTCACGACCGCCGACCGGCTCACGTTTTTCAAAATGATGACGAGCCAGGTGGCTCCGAAATACGGCGCGGTCGCCACGCACATGGCGAAGCCCTTCGCGGACCGCACGGGCAGCGGCGCGCATATCCATTATCACCTCGCCAGCGCAGCCACCGGAGAAAATCTTTTCACCGACGAGGGCGACCCGCGGGAATTCGGGCTGTCGAAGATCGCCTATCATTTCCTTGCCGGCGTCCTCAAACACGCGCCCGCGCTCTGCGCCATCGCCTCGCCCACGCCAAATTGCTACAAGCGCCTGCAGGTCGGCCCCGTCCTCATGAGCTCTCGCTCCGGCTTCACCTGGACGCCCGCCTTCATCAGCTACGGAGACAACAACCGCACGCAGATGCTGCGCATTTGCGGACCCGGCCATATCGAGGACCGCACGATTTCCTCCGCGGTAAATCCCTATCTGCTCTTCGCGGCCTACCTTTCCGCCGGTCTCGATGGCATCACGAACGAGCTGCCCATTGGAAATCCGAACCTCGGAAATCTCTACACCATGCCGCGCGCCGAGATCTACAAACGCGGCCTCGTCACGCTGCCGCAGTCGCTCCGTGAGGCGCTCATCGAGCTCGAGCAGGACTCCGTCATTCTCGATTCGCTTGGCGCCATCCAGAGCGAATTCCTGAAAGTGAAATGGCAGGAATGGAACGAATACCACCTGCAAATCTCGCGTTGGGAGACCGAGCAATACCTCACGCTCTTTTAGGCGGGCACCGTTGTGAAAACCTTCGACGTCGCCGTCCTCGGCGTGGGCGGCATGGGCAGCGCCGCCTGCCACCGCCTCGCGGAAGCGGGCCAGCGCGTGCTCGGCATCGACCGGTTCTCGATTCCGAACACGCGGGGCAGCTCCCACGGCGCCACGCG
Source organism: Chthoniobacterales bacterium (assembly GCA_015655545.1). Classification (GTDB taxonomy): domain Bacteria; phylum Verrucomicrobiota; class Verrucomicrobiia; order Chthoniobacterales; family JAATET01; genus JAATET01. The sequence goes on from JAATET010000132.1 coordinate 34,257, forward strand.
CATCCTGCGCCTCGGCCTGCACGAAAGCGCGAAATACGTGCCGCTGGTTTTGCGCGCCGTGGAATTATGGGACGAACTCGGCGAGCGCAGCGGGCAGCAGATTTTCCACCCCGTCGGCAGTCTCGATATTTCCGCCCCGGAACGCGCCATCTTCCAGGGTTCGCTCCGCTCCTGCCAGACTTGCGACATCGCTCACGAAGTCCTCGATGCCGCCGAAATCCGCAGGCGCCATCCCGCGATCCATCCCGCACCGGAAATGCAGGCCGTCTTCCAGCCCGGCTCCGGTTTTGTCGTCCCGGAAGCCGCCATCTCCGCACAGGTAAATCTGGCGCTCGAAGCAGGCGCGGAAATTCACGGCCACGAGCGCGTGTTCGGCTGGGAGAAAATTTCCGGAGCCTACGTCATTCAAACCGATCGAGGCCGCTACGAAGCCGGACAAATCGTCATCACCGCCGGCGCGTGGATCGGAAAACTTCTCGCGGCGCACAACATCCCGGTGACGGCAGAGCGCTGCGTGCTGGGCTGGTTCGCCCCCACTCGGAACGCTCCGTCTTTTTCCGAAGACCGCCTGCCGGTCTGGATCGTGGATTCCGAAAAAACCGGCCACTTCTACGGATTCCCGGTCCATGGCATTCCCGGATTCAAGCTCGGCCGCCTGCGCGAAACTCCGTCCGACGCGGCCGATCCGGAGTTGCCGCGCCGCGAGCCGGATCACGAGGACGAAACCGATTTGCGCGATTTCCTGCGCGAGATTTTTCCCGACGCGGACGGACCCGTCCTTTCCATGGAAACCTGCTTTTTCGAAAATACCCCCGATCGTTCGCCCATCATCGACCGCGTGCCGGGCGAAGACGGCATCTGGGTCATCGGCGGCTTCAGCGGGCACGGTTTTAAATACGCGAGCGCCATCGGTGAGGTGGCCCGCGATCTCGTGCTGGAAGGCGAATCCGCATTCGATCTCACGCCATTTCGCGCCCATCGCTTCGCCGAATGAAAAGCGCCTCTCCGTCCGAGTTGGAATTATTTTTCGACTACCTCCGTTTTCCATCCATCAGCGCCCAGCCCAGCCACCGCGGCGACTCGCGAGCCTGCGCCGCGTGGCTCGTCAAATTGCTCGCCTCATGGAATCTCCGCGCGGATCTTCACGAAACGAATGGCGCGCCCGTCGTCGTCGCCCGCACGGAGCCTCGCGCGGATGCCGGCACCATCCTGCTCTATGGCCACTACGACGTGCAGCCGATCGAGCCCGCGGAGCTTTGGCAGACGCCGCCCTTCGAGCCCGCCGTGCGCGACGGCCGCGTCCACGCCCGGGGCGCGACGGACAACAAAGGCCAGACGTTCTCGCATCTCATCGGCCTGCGCCGCCTGCTCGGCCAAGGCCCGCTGCCCGCAAATCTGATCGTCGTCCTGGAAGGTGAAGAGGAAATCGGCAGTCCGAATCTCGGCCCATTTCTCCACGCTCATCGCGAGGAGCTGGCGTGCGACGTCGCGTTGATCTCCGACACGAGCATGATCGGGCCCGGCCGGCCCGCGCTCACGCTGGGACTGCGCGGCATCGCTTGTTTCGAAGTCGCCGTGCATGGCCCGCGCGTGGATTTGCACTCCGGCATGTTCGGCGGCGCGGCCTCAAATCCCGCCCAAACCCTCTCCCGCATCCTCGCACGGCTGCACGACGAAAATGGCCGCATCGCCATCACCGGAATCTACGACGACGTGCTCCCGATCTCCGAAATCGAGCGCGACGCATGGCGACAGCTGCCTTGGGATGAAAAATGGTTCGCGCAAACGACCGGCGCATCCACCAGCGCCGGCGAGACCGGCATCCCGATCCTGGACCGCGTCTGGGCGCGCCCGACCGCCGAAATCAACGGCCTCACCAGCGGGCACCAAGGCCCGGGCTCAAAGACGATCATCCCCGCCGTCGCCACGGCCAAATTAAGCTTCCGTCTCGCTCCCCGGCAAAATCCCGAGCGCGTTTCCAAGCTCGTCGTCGAATGGTTCGAGCGCCAGTTCGACGCGGCCGGCATGCGCGGGGAAATCTCGTTTGACCACGGCGGCGAGCCGTTCTACACGCCGCCGGACGACCCCTTTATCCAGGCGGCAATCGCCGCATTGTCCGATGTTTTCAGCCGCCCGCCCGCGCTCACGCGCGAAGGCCTCAGCATTCCGGTCGCCGCGATGCTTCAACAGGAATTGCAAGTCCCCGTCGTGCTGGCCGGCCTCGGGCTCCCCGACTGCAACGCCCATTCTCCGAACGAATCCTACCCGCTCGCCCACCTCGAGATCGGGGCGGATCTCTTCGCCGCGCTCATGGAACGCTTCGCCGCGACCCGTCCAAAAAAGTAGTCCTCCACCAAAAAAGAACCCACTATCCGACCATGAACGAGATCAATTTGTTCCGCGGGAAAATGGAAAGCGCCTGCGTCAGCGAGCCCGCGATCAAAGCCTTCGAGCGCGCCTACGGCCAGCTCGTCGCGAACGAAACCGCGATGCTCCCGGAGAGCGCGATCACGCCGGTCAATTCGCTTCCCGGAGCCGACGAACTTCCCGAGCCTTCCGCCGCCGAAACCGCCGCGCTGCTGGCCCAAAGCGCCATTCTCAAGCTCAACGGCGGCCTCGGCACCAGCATGGGCCTTGAAAAAGCAAAATCGCTGCTCGAAGTCCGGCCGGGCGTCACTTTTCTCGATCTCATCGCACGGCAGATTTCGCATTTTCGCAAAACCAGCGGCGCGAACGTCCGCTTCCTGCTGATGAACAGCTTCAGCACCAGCGCCGACACCCGGGAGTTTCTCGCCCGGCATCCGGAGCTCGGCTCCGCCGGCTCCATCGAGCTCCTGCAAAACAAGACGCCGAAGATCGACGCCGCCACGCTGAAGCCCGTCGAGTGGCCCGCAAACCCGGAGCACGAGTGGTGTCCTCCCGGCCACGGCGATCTTTATCCCGTGCTCGCCAGCTCCGGCGCGCTCGACCGCCTGCTCGCCGATGGCGTGCTCTATCTCTTCGTCTCGAATTCCGACAACCTCGGCGCGACGCTCGATCCGAAACTCCTGAAATGGTTCGCCGATTCCGGCGCGCCGTTCGCCATGGAAGTCACCGCGCGCACCCCCTCGGACCGCAAAGGCGGCCACCTCGCACGGAGCAAAGGCTCCGCCAACCCGGAGGACGGCACGCTCCTTCTGCGCGAGTCCGCCCAATGTCCCGACGCCGATCTGGAGGCGTTTCAAAACATCGAGCGTCATCGATTTTTCAACACGAACAACCTCTGGCTGCGGCTCGACCGGCTGAAGGAAATTCTCGGAAAATCCGGAGGATTCCTGCCGTTGCCGGTCATTCAAAACAAAAAGACCGTCGATCCGCGCGATAAGAAATCCACGCCCGTCTTCCAGCTGGAGTCCGCCATGGGCGCGGCCGTGGAATGCTTTCCCGATTCCGTGGCGATCTCGGTCCCGCGCACGCGCTTCGCTCCCGTCAAAACGACCGCCGACCTGCTTACCCTTCGCTCGGACGCCTACCTCTTTGCAAACGATGGCACCGTGCAACTCGCTCCGGAGCTCGGCGGCGTGCCGCCCAAAGTCGATCTCGACGAAAACTACCGGCTCGTCGATCAGCTGGACGCCGCGCTCCTCGCCGGCGCACCCTCCCTTAAACGTTGCCGCAGCCTGAAGCTGTCCGGCCCCGTCTGCTTTTCATCCCAGGCCATTTTCGAGGGCGACCTCACGATCATCAACCCTTCCTCTGCGAGAGCTCTTCTTTCACCCGGCACTCATGCCGGAATTCTGCGTCTCTGAAATCGGGCAGGTATTAATCTTTTGCTAATTCATTGCTTCGCGTTATTTACCGGCCTGAATGACTGTTTTCTCCGAAAAAATCGAAAGGACAGCCCCCTTTCGTCGTCTCTGCTTCCTTTTCACTCTGTTTTGCTGGCTTGCCGCCACCCCCCTCGTCGCGCATCCGGTAATCACGGAGTTCCTGGCGTCGAACAAAAAAAACCTTGCGGACGAGGACGGGAACTTTTCCGACTGGATCGAAATTTATAACCCCGACCCCGATGCCGCCAATCTCGACGGATGGTATCTGACCGACAACGCATCCAAGAAGACCAAGTGGCGGTTTCCCGCGGTCATAATGCCTCCGGGCGGATTTCTCGTCGTCTTTGCCTCCGGAAACGATCGCCGCGACCCCGCGGGAGAGTTACATACCAACTTCAGCATCGATGCCGATGGGGAATACCTCGGACTTCTCATGCCCGATGGCACCGTCGCCAGTGAGTTCGCGCCGAGCTTTCCCAAGCAATTCACCGATGTCTCCTACGGCAGCACCCAGCTCGACGACGATGGCGCGGCGACGTCTGGCTACTTCTACACGCCGACCCCGGGCGCTCCCAACACCGGCACGCCCGGCCTGCCGGAGAACCCGGTTTTCTCCCGCCCGGCGGGCGTCTTCACAGAGACGGCCACCATCGCGATCGGCGGCGCCTCGCCGGGTCAGAAAATCCGCTACGTTCTCGCTCCCTCCAGCGCCAGCGGGGCGGACGTTCCCGAGCCCACGGCCGCCTCGCCGGAGTATATCGCTCCTTTTTCCATCACGGAATCCGTCATCGTGCGGGCCGCGGTCTTTTCGGGCGACGATTCGCAACGCGGCCGGGTATCGGCCAGAGAGTATGTGCGGTTGGAAACCTTCGGCTCCGGCCGCCTCGATACCTTCTCCAGCAACCTCCCGATCGTCGTCATGGACGACCATGGATTCGGCGGCCTGGCCAACGACAACACGAAACACTCCGCATGGCTGCATGTCTTCGCGGCCGGCGCGCCGCTCTCGGAAGCGGTGTCGTTTTCCACTCCGGTCTCGGCCAAAGTTCGCGGCTCCTCGTCCGGCGACTTCCCCAAGAAAAGCTACTCCCTCGATCTGCTCGACGAATGGGGAAACAACGCAAATTACTCCCTGCTCAGCCTTTCCTCCGCGAACGACTGGAGCCTCATTTCTCCCTGGTATTTCGACCGGGCTTACATCCGAAACGCCTTTATTTACTCGCTGAGCCGCCAGCTCGGCCATTGGGCGCCGCAGATTCGCTTTGCGGAAATGTTCTTCAATACCGATGGCGGATCCCTCGGTCTTTCCGACTACGCCGGGATCACCGCCGTCACCGAGGCGATCAAGGTCGGCAAAAATCGCCTCGATATCGCCTCGCTTTCCCCCTCCGACGTCACCGAACCCGAAATCACCGGCGGCTATATCCTCAAGGTCGACCGGCTCGATTCCGATGAATACGGGTGGATCACCGACTTCAATCTTGCCTCCGTCGTCGTCGCCTCTCCCAAGGCTGCCAAACTCCCGCAAGTTCAGCGCGACTACATTCGCAATTACGTTCAACAATTCGAGAATGCGCTTCTGGCCGATTCGGCCTCCGGCTGGGCCACGCGCGGCTATCGCGAATTCCTCGACACCGGCTCCTGGATCGATCGTCACATCCTGGACGCGATGAGCAACAACGTCGATGCCATCGTTCTCAGTTCCTTTTTCTACAAGGATCGCAATGGCAAGCTCGTGGCCGGTCCGGTCTGGGATTACGACCGTTCCATGGGTGCCGCCGACGACCGCACCCTCGCCTGGAATGCCTGGATCTCCAGCGACTGGACCGGGGGTTGGTATGGCGTGCTCTTTCGCGATCCGGAATTCATGCAAGCCTGGATCGACCGCTGGCAGGATTTGCGCCAAAACGAGCTTTCCGAATCCAACCTGAACGCGCTTGTCGATCAGCTGGCGGATGAGATCGGGTCGGAGGCCGCCGCGCGCGATGCCGCCCGATGGCCCGATAACCAAAGCCGCTTCGCCGGTGGTTTCGCCGGGGAAGTCGCCTATCTGAAAAGCTGGATAAGTAACCACACGCAATGGATGGATGAGCAATTCCTGCCCCCGCCCACGGTTGAATTTGATGACAACAAGCTGGTTGTCACTCCGCCATCCGGAGCGCAACTCGCCTATACGCTCAATGGCGAAGATCCCCGCGCGATCGGCGGCGGCTTTGCACCAGGCGCCCGGCTGACCTCGCAGCCCATTACCTTCTTTCACACGGTAAATTTGATGACGCGCAGTTACCGCTCGGATTTTTACAGCCACTTTCCTGGGTCCCCCTGGAGTTCATCCGAGTCGTTCGACCAGCGATTTCACTTTCGCTTCGATTCTCCGCCCACCCCGACGCCCACCCCGACGCCCACCCCGACGCCCACCCCGACGCCCACCCCGACACCAACTCCGACGCCAACTCCGACACCAACCCCGACACCAACCCCGACGCCGACCGCGACACCAACTCCGACACCAACCCCGACGCCGACCGCGACGCCAACTCCGACACCAACCCCGACGCCAACTCCGACTCCGAACAGCAACGCGGTGACGAATTCAGGCGCGTCTCCTCTTTACACCGTCGACGTATCCCGTGGCGGACTGCATATTCACCTCCGCATCGCTTCGGTCCGCTCAGGCAGCCGGGTGGATGTAAGGCTGACAAATCTCCGCCGCGTTTCCATCCGGGAATGGAGAGTTCGCCTGCAATTCCACAAGCGGCTCCTTTCGTTCAAGGGAGCTGGGGTCACGAAGCAAAGCTTCATCTATACCTTCAAGGACCATTCCCGTCAGCCATTCGCGCTCCAGCCCAGCCACCGCCTGCACTTCCGCTTTCATACGGCCTCCGCTCCGGATGATATCCGTCTGAAATCGGTGATGGTGCGCTCGGGTGGCCGTTAGAAGCAGGCTGGCCTGACCCGAGGTGAATTTTTCAAGGCGCAGCTTTCGGAAAACTGCCCAGCACTTTTACGGCGCGGCAGCGGCGCGAGAGCTCGCGCAGCACTTCGTTGAAAGCTTCCTGCCGCGAATGGCCATCCACCTCGACGAAGAAAAATACATCCTCGCTCCCCTTCGAAGCGGGGCGGCTCGCGAGATGATTCAAATTCAACTCCGCATCCCGGAACGGCTCGAGCGCATCGACGAGAGCGCCCGGTTTATCCTCGACGCGCAGCAGCAGCGTGGTCCGGTCACTGCCGGTGATGGCGGTCGCCGTGCGCGCCATCACAAAATAGCGGGAGTTGTTTTTTCCATCCACACCGGGTGAACCGTCGGGCGTGGAGAGAATCTCCGCGCAAAGGGTGAGATCGGTCGTGGCCAATGCGTCGAGCGTCTGATTCACCGCCCCATGGCTCGCGTCCTCGATCGGCACCACGCCGCAATCGCCTTCCCCGCGTCCGACCGCCGTGAACAACTCGGTGACGTCCGGGAAAAACGCATAATTCACGCTCGAGCCGAAACGCGCGCGGGCCGCTTGGTGACAGGGGCCGCCCTCCGGTCCGTGGCAGGCAATGACGACATCCTTTTCCAGCGCGAGCGCCGCCGACATGATCTCGCGGTAGATCGCGCGAATGGCATTCGGCGAAAGCGGGCCTTCGTTCTTCTCCATGAGCCCGCGCAGGAGCGACATTTCGCGGTCCGGCGCGTAGATGGGAAGCCCGTCGCGGCTTTTGATTTTGCCGACATCGAGCGCGAGCTTCGCGCGGTCGTTCAGCAGCTTGAGCAGCTGCGTGTCGATGGCGTCGATCTTTTCCCGGATCGTGGAAAGTTCGCTCATGGCCGCGGCTCCTCTCCGGCTCCCGCCGCCTCGGCGGGAGGCTCTTCTTCGCCGGCGATTTCGGCAACGGGGTCAGCTTCCGGAAGAATCTCAGCGGAAGCAGGCTCGCCCGGTTGCTCCTGCTCCGCTGGCGGTTGCTCCCCGGCCTTCGGTTCCGCGCTGGCGGCGAGAGCGGCGGCGGCTTTGCGCAGCTCGGCGGCGTTGGGAAGCTCTTCGAGATTACGGAGGCCGAAATGCTCCATGAAATGGCTCGTCGTTTCGTAAAGCAGCGGACGCCCGGGGACGTCGGCGCGGCCCGCGATGCGGATGAGCTGCCGGTCGAGCAGGGTCTGCATCACTCCATCGACCGCGACGCCGCGCACGGCTTCGAGATCGGCGCGCGTGGCTGGCTGGCGGTAGGCGATGATCGCGAGCGTCTCGAGCGCGGGAGCACTCATTCGCGCGGGCTTGGCTTCGGGGAAAAGCTGGCGCAGCCACGGCGCGAACGGCGGCGCGCTGACGAGCTGCCAGCCGGCGACGGTCTCACGAATCTCGAAGGCATGTCCGGCCGCGGCATAGTCCGCCATGAGCGCGTCGATGGCTTCGATGATGTCGGCTTCCCTGGTCTTCGCAAATGCGGCCGGCACGGGATCTTCCTTCGCGGCTTCGGCGGCGCCGCGCAGGGCGGCGGAGATTTCCTTCGCGGAAATCGGTTTTTGCGACGCGAAGACCAGCGCCTCGACGATGTGTTTGAGGGCCGGGCCTTGCGGAGTCTCCAGGGGCTCGGGTGCGTCTTCGGAAATAGGTAAATCGCTCACGTTTCGATGCCGGTGGCCGGCGTAAAGTAGGGAGTGGCGCCTTCGGCCTGTTCGATCCAGATTTCTCCGAAGTCCAGGTCCTGCCGCACGCGCAGCTGCTTCATACGAATCAACTCCAGCATGGCCAGGAATGTCACGACAATCTCGGTGCGCGACGCGCGCTCGGGAAACATTTCCTCAAACTTGAGCGACACGCCGGAGCCGATGATGCGCAGCACGTGGTCGATCTTGTCGGCGACGGTGAAATTCTCCTCGAAGATCTCGCGCAAGTCCTCCTGCGGCACGGTGCGGCGCTTGAGGATGTTTTGAAACGCGCGGATGAGGTCGAAAATGCCGACTTCCTCGACGAGGAGATTCGCGGTGTCGGGCGCGAGTTCCGGCGCGGCAGGCACGCGGGCAAAGAGATTTTCCTGCTCGGCTTCCCGGTCGCGCAGGTGGCTCGCGGCTTCCTTGAATTTTTTGTATTCGATGAGCTGCCGGATGAGCTCCCAGCGCGGATCGTCCTCGTCGGCATCCTCCTCGGCCATCTGCTGATCCACGGGCAGCAGCATGCGGCTCTTGATATAGAGCAGGTTCGCGGCCATCACGATAAACTCGCCGGCGAGGTCGATGTTCAGCATCTGGAAGGCCTCGAGATACGCGAGGTATTGCTTCGTGATGCGCTCGATCGAGATGTCGTAGATGTCCACCTCATCGCGCTTGATGAGATACAGCAGCAGATCGAGCGGACCTTCGAAGACGTCCAGCTTGACTTTATATTCGCCCTCCATGCGCGGCTAAATCGCGAAAATCCCCGTTGGCACAACCATGCCGCCGTCTAGCGTCGCGCGTAGCCTCGCTTGCGGCTCTCGGTGGCGAGCTGCGTCTTGTGCTTTTTCGTCGAGACGAGCTTCGTCTTCCGCTTCCGGAGCTGCTGCGCGAGCTTGCCCACGACTTTGTCGATCGCGACGTAGAGATCGGTCTCGGCGTCCTCGGCATGAATGTCGGGCCCTGGCACGGCGAGATGCACCTTCACCACGTGGCGCTTCGTCTTCGTCTCGTCGTGAAGCAGCACGACATGCGCGGCGAGGATGTTTCCGGTGATCGATTCGAGATGTTCGATCTTTTCCGCCACATACGAATGGATGGCGGCGGTCAGAACGAGATGCCGGGGGCTGAGGTGAATTTGCATAGGGATAAGTTGAACCTCCCATGGATCGCGCGCTAGGAAAATGACGGCTCCCTCGTAATTGGCTATCGGGGCAAAATCGCGAGAAAATTGCGCACCCGGCCCATTTCCGAGAGATAAAACGGCCTCGATACCGTCGCCACCCAGAGCGCGGTGGACGAGCCGCCATCGAGATTGAGCGCCTGTTTGATGGGGAAATCGGGAAAAATGGCGCGGTTGCCCAGGATCGCGGCGGTTTCCGCCAGGGTCGCGTAAGAAAAAATCATCAGCGCCCATTTTTCCCGGCCATCCGTGGCCACGACCGTTCGCCGGGCGGCTCTCGCGGCGTTCAACCCGGCGACGGCCATGCCGTCCTCCACGAGAAATGGCCCGCATTGCAGGGCTTCGGTGTCGGTTTTCGCGGGAGTGTATCGGCCCGGGCGAACGATGCGGGGAACGCCTTTCGTCACCGCGAAGATGCCGCTGAGGAGCTTCGCTTTTTCAAATCCGTGAATCTTCGCCCCGCCCGCGATCTCCAGGCCGACCGGCGTCTGGTCCGCCTTGAAATATGCGCCGTTCGTTCCCGCCAGCGCGCCGCCGGCGGTCATCGCTTCGCCAAGTGAGAGGCCGGCGGCATTGTCGATCACCGCAAACCGCGCCTGCTTCGCGGTGAAAAAAACACCCTGCACTAGCACCGCGCTCCCGTCCAGCTGCGCCTCCCGTTCCACGAACTCCGCGCCACCCGGCAGCACAGCCACCGTGTTGCGGAACGAAAGCGTCCACTCCGCCCGCGCTCCGGAAATCAGCCCCAGAAAGATCGCCGCCAGAGCCCGCCTCATGATCGTGAAAGAATGATCCGTCCCTCCGCCACGGCTTCTTCCCCTACGGTCGCGCGCACGTCGAAGCTCAGCAGGCCGCCCATGCCGCCGGTCTTCGCCGCCGCGAGCTCGATCCGCTCGCCCGGCCGCACGGCGCGGTGAAATTTCATCACCCGCACCGCCGAGAGCAAAAATCGGGCGCCGTTTTCCGCCGCCCCGGCGATTCCCGCGACCTGCGCCAGCGCCTCGGTGAGGATCACGCCCGGCACGATCGGCTCGCCGGGAAAATGCCCGGCAAAAAACGCCTCGTCGCCCGCGAACGTCTTCACCCCGCGCGCCGACGCGCCGTTTTCCAGATCCAGCACTTCATCGACAAAAATAAACGGCTCCCGGTGCGGAAGTCCGAGCGAAATGGGGTCCATGGGTTGATCGCGTGAACCCCTCTGCTAGCGAGTCCGCATCCATAAACCAATCGCCTTTTGCTTCCGCGTTGGAATAGCATTTCCGTCCACGATGGACGCCGAACGAGCCCGGATGCAGGAGCGCGACACCGCCAAGGCGGACTGGGCGAAATGGGGTCCGTATCTCAGCGAACGCCAATGGGGAACCGTGCGCGAAGACTACTCCGCCGACGGCGACGCGTGGAATTATTTCCCGCACGCACAGGCCCGCTCCCGCGCCTACCGCTGGGGCGAGGACGGCCTGCTCGGCGTCTGCGACAAAGAGGGGCGCATCTGCTTCGCGCCCGCGTTCTTGAACGGAAAAGACGCGATCTTAAAAGAGCGGCTTTTCGGCCTGACCAATGGCCAGGGCAATCACGGCGAAGACGTCAAGGAGGCCTACTTCTACCTCGACAATACGCCGACGCACTCGTGGATGCAGGCGCTCTACAAATACCCGCAGGCCGCGTTCCCCTACGAGCGGCTTGCCGCCGAAAATGCCCGCCGATCGCGCGACGAACCGGAGTTCGAACTGGGCGATACCGGCATCTTCGACGAGTCGCGCTACTTCGACGTTTTCATCGAATACGCGAAGGCCGGCCCCGACGACCTTTGCATCCGCATCCGCGCCATCAATCGCGGCCCCGACGCCGCCGATCTCACCGTTCTTCCCACGCTTTGGTTTCGCAATACCTGGTCCTGGGATACCGACGCCCCTCCTCCTCCCGAGCTCCGCGCGGAAGCTCACCACGCCATCCACGCCCGGCTCGAAACCGGCGCGGAATACACGCTTTCCTGCGACACCACCCACGATTGGCTCTTCACCGGCAACGACACGAACTCCCATCTGCTCTTCGGCTCGGAAAACAAGACCCCCTACGTCAAAGACGCTTTCCACCGCTGCGTCGTCGATGGCGATCTCGACGCCGTCAATCCGTCCCGTCGCGGCACGAAGGCCGCCGCCGTCCTGCATCGCACGCTCCAGCCCGGCGAGGAATGGTCGATCGGCCTGCGCCTCGCCGCCGGCACCTCGGCGCAGCCGAACCAGAACCCGCAGCCCACCGCGGGAGCGGACTTCGACCTTGTTTTTGCGGAACGCAAAATCGAAGCCGACGCCTTCTACGCGGCATTCGCCCCCGAGGCGCCCGCCGAGTGGCTCATGATCAAGCGCCAGGCGCTCGCCGGCCTGCTGTGGACGAAGCAGTTTTATTTCTTCAATGTCCACCGCTGGCTGAAGGGCGACCCCACGCAGCCGCCTCCGCCACCGCATCGGGCAAACGACCGGAACGCGTTCTGGATGACGACCTACGCGTTCGACATCATCTCGATGCCCGACAAATGGGAATATCCCTACTTCTGCGCGTGGGATCTCGACTTCCAAAGCGTCGCCTTCGCGCCCTTCGATCCTGCGTTCGCCAAGAATCAATTCAACGTCCTGCGCCAGGAAAACTACGTCTCCGCCAGCGCGCAGACGCCGGCCTACGAATGGAATTTCTCCGACGCGAATCCGCCCATCGGCGCATGGGCCGCATGGCGCATCTACTCGATCGACCGCGCCCGCGGCGGCCGGGGCGACATCCCATTTCTGAAACAGGCCTTCTTCCGCCTGCTCCTCGCCTACGGCTGGTGGGCCAACCGCACCGACTCCTCCGGCGACAACATCTTCGCGGGCGGCTTCCTCGGCCTCGACAACATCGGCGTCTTCGACCGCCGCTACCCGCTCCCCGACGGCAGCGTGATCGAGCAAAGCGACGGCACGAGCTGGATGGCCGCCTATTCATTGAACATGCTGCGCATCGCCGTCGAGCTCGCGCAGCACGACGACGCCTACATCCCCGCCGCCGATAAATTCCTCGTCGATTTCATCCACCTCGCATGGGTGGCGAACACCGTCGGCCCCAACGGCATCTCGCTCTGGGACCACGCCGACGGCTTTTACTACGACGTCCTGCGCCGGCCCGACGGCACCAGCGATTTTCTCAAGCTCCGCTCGCTCACCGGCATCACGCCGCTCCTTGCGGTCGAGACGCTCGACGAGGAATTGATCGAGCGCTGCGATTTTCTCCAGCGGCGGCTCGATTGGATTCGCATCCATCGCCCGCAATTTTTTCAATCCCTCGATCACCTCGACTTCAGCTTCGCCCGCGGCAAAAAACTTCTATCCCTCGTCCCCGAAGACCGGCTCCGCCGAGTCCTCAAGCGCCTGTTCGACGAAAACGAATTCCTCTCGCCCCACGGCCTGCGCTCGCTCTCGAAGGCCTACGCCAGCGAACCTTACGTTTTCGACGAAGGCACCGAGCACGCCAGCGTCGGCTACAGCCCCGGCGACTCGCCCGTCGCGATGTTCGGCGGGAACTCGAACTGGCGCGGCCCCGTCTGGATGCCGATGAATTTCCTGATCATCGAGTCGCTGCAAAAATTCCACTTCTACTTCGGCGACGATTTCACGGTGGAATTTCCCACCGGCTCCGGCAATCGACTGAATCTCTGGGAAGCCAGCCTGGAGCTCCAGCGGCGTCTCATCAGCCTTTTCTGCAAAGGCGAAAATGGCCTGCGCCCCTGCTTCGGCGACGACCCGCGCCATGCCGGCGACCCGCATTGGCAGGGGCTCGCGCAGTTCTTCGAATACTTCCACGGCGACACCGGCCGCGGCCTCGGCGCCAGCCACCAGACCGGCTGGACCGCGCTGGTCGCAAAAATGGTGCAGCAGGTGAATACGTTCGCCCCGACGGACGATCGTTCAGGCATTCTCTGAGCCGCAGACCCGGCGCGGGAACCCCGGCGCGCCGACCGCCGCGAAAACCATCGGCAGCGTCGGCGCTTTGGCCACGGCCAGCACCCCGAAGAACGCGAAGGCGAGAGCCGGCGGAAGGCAAAGCCAGGTCATCGGGCGATAGGAGAGGCTTCGGAGCGCATCACAATTCTTTTACAAAATATTTACGCCGCGCTGACACATCCCCTGCTGCGCGATGCGAGAGTTGGCCCATGAGCGATTGTTATCTCGGTCGGGGGGCCGAGGCACCCGCCGGCACGCGCATCGGCGTGCCGGCGGGTGCATTTCTCCACTGCTCCCAGCCGGCAATCTGCTAGCATGCGCCGCGTGCGCCGCATCGCCGTGATCTTCCTCGTGGCCGTATTCCTGCCGAGCCTCGTGCTCGGCTTTCTCGCGCTGCGCACCGCCGGCGAGCAGCGGGTGATCCTCGAGCGCCAGGCCGCCGAGCTTTATCAAAAAGATGCCGGCCAGCTCGCCAGCCGGCTGGCCGACGCCGTTCTCGGACGCCAGCGGGAATTCGCGGATCGCGTCCGCGTCCTGCTCAGCACCATGAAGCCGCTCCGGCTCGCGGGCGATTTCGGCGCCGCGCTCGGGCCGCATGAACCGGGCACCGCCTTTGTCGTCGCATCGAACGGTGCCCTCGTCGCCACGCAAGTCCGCACCCGCGAAGACTCGCGTTTTCTCCGCGAAAACGAAGCGTTTCTCAGCAACCGCACGTCGGCGGAATTATTTCCGACACCGCAGAACCCCGCGAACTACCGCTCCCTTCCGAAACCCCTGGCGGATGCGCGGATTTCCCGCGTCGGGCCGCAGACTTCCCATTTCCAGACCGCCACGTCCGGGGCTTCCGACGGTGTGCTCGCGCGTTTTTCGCAGAACGAACTCCTGCTCATCTTGTGGACCCGCCCCCCCGAGGCCGACGGCTACGTTTTCGGCCTCGCCCTCCCCGCCAAGACGGTGAGGGCGTTCGTGCGCAAGGCCTTCAACGCCCTCGCCCCTCGCTCACGCAATGCCTGCATCGCGATTCTGGACGAGAACGAGAATCCGGTGACGATATCGGAGCTGGGTTTCACGGCCGATTGGAAGCGTCCCTTCGTCGCCAGCGAAATCGGCGAGACCCTTCCGCACTGGCGGGTGGCATTGTATCTCCTCCACCCCGATCAGCTCGTCCGTTCGGCACGGCTCGTCACGCTCACGCTCGTGCTCCTCATCGCCCTCGCGCTGGCCGCCATCCTCGCCGGCGGCTGCTTCGTCGCGCTCGACGCCCGCCGCCAGCTCGCGCTCGCGCAAAAGAAAACCGACTTCGTCTCGAACGTCTCGCACGAACTCAAGACGCCGCTCACCTCGATCCGCATGTTTGCCGAGCTGCTCGAGCAGGACCGCGTCGCGGATCCCGAAAAACGCACCCGCTACCTCCGCATCATCGCCCTCGAGAGCGAGCGGCTCACACGCTTGATCAACAACGTGCTCGATTTCGCGCGCACCGATAAAAAACATAAGCTGTATCGCAAGGCGGCGATCGACCTTCACCCCGTGCTCGAGCGCGTCTGGGAGGCTCACAGCATCCACTTGCGCGAGGCGGGATTCACCTGCGAATGGATCGCGGACGACACTCCCTATCCCGCCATGGCAGATGCCGACGCCATCGGCCAGGTGCTCGTGAATTTACTCTCGAACGCCGAGAAATATGCCGGCGAGCGATGCGAGATCTCCCTCCGCGCGCGGCGGGAAGGCGGATCCATTCACGTCGAGGTTCTCGACCGTGGGATCGGCGTGCCCGAAGGCGACGAACGACGCATTTTCGAAGCTTTTCACCGCTCGAACGACTCGCTCGCCAGCAACGTGCAGGGCAGCGGCCTCGGCCTCACGCTCGCCCAGCGCATCGCGCGGGATCACGGCGGCAGTTTGGAATATCGAAAACGCGACGGCGGCGGCAGCATCTTCACCCTGCGGCTGCCGCTCGCCGGCACGGAGGACAATATATGAAAATTTTGATCGTCGAGGACGACCCCCACATCCGGCTCGGCGTGGTCGACGCGCTCGAAAGCGAAGGCTACGAGGTGACCGAGTGCTCCGATGGCGCCCAGGCGCTTCCCCTCATCAAGCAGACGACGCCCGATCTCGTGATCCTCGACGTCATGCTGCCGCGCAAAAGCGGCTTCGACATTTGCCGGGAATTGCGCGCGGCCAAAAATCCCATCCCCGTGCTCATGCTCACGGCCAAAGGCGAGGAAATCGACAAGGTCATCGGTCTGGAACTCGGCGCGGACGACTACGTCACGAAACCCTTCGGCCTGCGCGAACTGCTCGCTCGCGTGCATGCGCTGCTGCGGCGCTCGGGATCGCGGGACCACGTCGCGGCGCTTCCGGACGAGATCGCGTTCGGAGATGTGAAAATCCGCACCGGCTCGCTCCGCGGCTTCCTGGGCCAGCGGGAATTCGAGCTGACCCCGCGCGAATTGGCCGTGTTGGCGCTGCTCCACCGCAAGGCTGGCGACGCCGTTTCCCGCGATCTCATTCTCAACGAAGTTTGGGGCGTCGACTATCTCGGCACCACCCGCACCCTCGACCAGGTCATCGTGAAACTCCGTCAAAAAATCGAGCACGAGCCCGCCGAGCCACGCCACCTTCTCACCGTCCATGGGCTGGGCTACCGTCTTGAAATATAAAAAATCCCGCGCGCGCGATTTTTTTTGAACGACACCCTTCTTGAAGCGTCAAAGATATCGGTTAAGGCAGCGATTCGGGCCACCGCGGTTCAGTTTTCATTTGTTTCTGATTTCCGCGAGGTGGCCCGAATCATTTCTCCGCCAGCCGCGAATTGTCACATTTACGTCACCGTTGCGGACCTTGCCGCCGCCCGGTGCTTTCCGATAGAGAGGGACTCGCATGGCTGAAACAGTGCTGGTCATTGAAGACGAACAGGATGTCGTCGATCTGCTGCGGTATCATTTAAACCGCGCCGGCTTTACCGTTTCGATCGCCGCGACCGGCATCCAAGGCCTCGAAAAAGCGCGCGCCGAGCGGCCGGAGATTATCATTCTCGACCTCATGCTGCCCGAGATGCCGGGCGAAAAAGTCTGCAAGGCGCTCAAGGAAGACGCCTCCACGGCCACCATTCCGATCATCATGCTCACCGCCAAGTCGCAGCCCGAGGAGCGCATCCTGGGCCTCGAACTCGGCGCGGACGACTACGTGCCAAAGCCGTTCAGTCCGAAAGAGCTCGTCCTGCGCGTGCAAGCCCTTCTGCGGCGCCTGCGCAAATCCGAGCAAGGCCACAATGTCGAGGTCGACGAATTTCTCATCGATAAAGCCACCTTCGAGGTGCGGCTCTCCGGCGAGCGGCTCGATCTCACGACCACGGAATTCAAGCTGCTCACGCTGCTCATCGAGCGCCGCGGGCGCATCCAGTCCCGCGAGATGCTGCTCTACGATGTCTGGGGCTATCGCAACGCCATCGACACCCGCACCGTCGACACGCACATGCGCCGGCTCCGCGAAAAACTCGGCGACTTCGCCGTGCGGCTCGAGACGGTGCGCGGCGAAGGCTATCGCTTCAGCGCCCTCTCGAAGCCTTGATCGCCGCGCTCCTGCTCCTCGCCGCGGCCGCCCTCATCGGGTGGCTGCTGTGGCGCTCATGGATCCGCCCGCTGCTCGATTTGCGCGACCTCATCCGCGCGCTCGCCGATGACGAGGCCAACACGCCCATCGTCCGTTCCTCCCTCCGCCCATTCACCCAAATCTCGGCCGATCTCGGCCGCATCGCCGACCGCCAGCGGCGCCAGCGGCGGCAGCTCGCGGACGAAGGTTTCAGCCTGCGGGCCATTCTCGGCAGCATGATCGAAGGCGTGATGATCGTGGACCCGTCGCAGCGCATCCGCCTCGCGAACGACGCCCTCTACGCGATGTTCGACCTCACGCGTTCGCCCATCAATCGCGGCGTGCGCGAAGTTTTCCCGCATCCCGAGCTCGCCTCGGCCATCGAGCGCTCGCTGCGCGAGGTGCGCACCGTCATCCTCGAAATGCGGGACGAGCCACGCATCGGCGACACCAGAGTCGAACGTCATTTCCGCATCCACCTTTCGCCGCTCGCGCCGGTCGGCGGATCGACACCAGCCGGCGTGCTGGGCGTCTTCAATGACGTGACCGAGGTGCGCACCCTCGAATCCGTGCGCCGCGAATTTGTCGCCAATGTCTCGCACGAATTCCGCACGCCGCTGGCCATCATCAAAGGCTACGTCGAGACCTTGCTCGATGGCGCCCTCGACGATCGCGCCATGGCCGTGCGCTCGCTCGAGGTCATCCAAAAGCACGGCGACCGGCTGAATCTCCTCATCGACGACCTGCTGACCGTCTCCCGCATGGAGCATCGCGCGCCGGATATGAAATACTGCCTCGTCAGCCTGCCGCAAATTCTCGACCGCGTGCTCGAACAACTCGATTCGACCATCCGCGCCCGCCAGGCCAGCGTGGAGCTCGCGCTGGATGTCGAACACATCGAGGTCGATCCTCCGCGAATCGAGCAGGTGTTTTTCAATCTGCTCGCGAACGCCTTGAAATACGGCGACGCCGGCGTGCAGCTGCGGATCAGCGCGCGGCAGCGGGGAGAGGAAATCGAAATCGCCTTCGCCGACGACGGCCCTGGCATTCCTTACCAGGATCAGCCGCACATTTTCGAGCGCTTCTACCGCGTCCACAAGGACCGCTCGCGCGACGCCGGCGGCACGGGCCTCGGACTCTCGATCGTCAAGCACGTGGTCATGGCCCACGGCGGTCACGTGTCGGTGCGCAGCACCCCCGGCGCGGGAGCCACCTTTAAAATCGCGCTTCCCGCACGGCACCGAAGCGGCTAGCCGGAGAGGCGTCATGACGATGAAAAATTTGAAAGGCCTTCGCGGCTTTCTCATCGACGCTCCGGAGCCGGGCAAACTGCGAGGCATCCGCGACGGCGCGGTCCTGATCGAGGACGGCGTGATCGCCGCCGCCGGTCCGTATGACGAAGTGCGCCGCACGCCCGACGCGGAGCTCGTGCGCTGGCAGCACTCCTCCGAGGCGGTCATTATCCCGGGCCTCATCGACATCCACGCACATCTGCCGCAATACCCGGTCGTCGCCCGCGTCGAGAAAGCGCTCCTCCCGTGGCTCCGGCGGCACGTGTTTCCCGTCGAAAAACAATTCAACGCCGCCACCGCGCGCACCTTCGCGCCCTTCTTTTTCGAGGCGCTCGCCCGCAATGGCACGACCTGCGCCATGCTCTACGCGACGATCCACGAGGACAGCTGCGACGCGGCCTTCGCGGCGGCGGAGCGCAGCGGCATGCGCATCATTCTCGGCAAGGTCATGATGGACTCGGGCAGCTACGGCGGCCTCCCGGCGGAAAAAATCCTCCCGCGTTCGCTCGAACAAAGCGAACGCCTCTGCCGCAAATGGCACGGCCGGGACAACGGCCGTCTCGAATACGCCTTCAGCCCGCGGTTCGCCGTGACCTGCACCGAGGAGCTCATGCGCGAAGCCGGATCGCTGGCGCGCAAGTTCGACGCCTACATTCAGACGCACCTTTCGGAAAACCACAACGAGATCGAGATGGTGCGCTCGCTCTTCCCGCGGCACCCGAGCTACACCGCCGTCTACGAGGCCTGCGGCCTGCTCGGAGACCGCACGGTGCTCGGGCATTGCATTCATCTCGGCGACGAGGAAATCCAGCTGCTCGCGGAGTCGCGCTCTGCCGTCGCGCATTGTCCGACGTCGAACTTGTTTCTAAACAGCGGCATCATGCCGCTCGACCGCTTGCTCGACGCCGGCCTGCGCGTCGGTCTCGCCTCGGATGTCGCCGGCGGTCCCGAGCTGGACATGTGGCGCGTGATGCGGTGCGCGATCGAGTCGCAGAAGGCGCGCTCGTTCTACCAGACCGGCGTGCGCGTGCCGGCGGAGGCCGAGATTTTCCATCTCGCGACGCTCGGCGGCGCCCGGGCGCTCGGCAAAGAATCGTTGCTCGGCACGCTCGATGTCGGCAAGGAAGCCGACATGGTCGTGCTCGATCTCGCGCGCGTGCTGCCCTACGGCGAGCGTGGAAATGTCCACAGCGACCTTTCCGCGGAGGAAGTGATCACGCTGCTGATCTATCGCGGCGGACCGCAGGCGGTCATCGAGACGTTTGTGCGCGGCACGTCGATCCATCGCGCGCCGCCTCCGCTGCTGCTCTGAGCCGCTACTTCGTGACGCCCTTGTAGTCCGAGGTGGCCGTGATTTCGACCTTCTCGGTCTTTACGCCTTCCTTGAGCATGCGGGTATAGGGCCCATTCACATGGCCGTAGCCGCAATACATGTCGCGCCGGTTTTCCAGCGTGGTGCAGGAAGTCAATCCGACGGCGAGTAACGAAAGACAAAGGAGGGCAACTTTCACGGCGACGAGGTAAAACGCTTTCCCCGGCCGTTGTCAAATACAAGGCGGCGCAATCCTTAATCGAAAGTTGCCGCCCGCTCGCGCGCTGTGCAACCTGTCGCGCGCATGCTGTTCGCCTACTATGTCCACCACCTCAGTCCGTTTCTCATCGAGTTCGGCCACGGCGTGGGCGTGCGCTGGTATGGGCTGGCCTACGTCGCGGGATTCCTAGCCGGCATCGCCCTTTACAAACGTCTCGCGCGGCAGGGCTACTCCGACCTCAAGCCCGAGGCGGTGGCCGATTTCATCGTCGGCGGCGCCATCTTCGGCGTGATCATCGGCGGACGCCTCGGCTACATGCTGCTCTACAATCTGGACGGCTTTCTCGCCAGCCCGCTCATCATTTTCAAACTCTGGGACGGCGGCATGTCCAGCCACGGCGGCATGGTCGGGCTCGTGCTCTACACCCTCTGGTATGCGCGCCGCCACCGGATTTCGTGGCGCAATATTTGCGATAATCTCGTCGTCGTCGGCCCGCTGGGATTGATGTTCGGGCGCCTCGCGAATTTCATCAACGGCGAGCTCTACGGCCGGGCGGCGAGCGTCCCGTGGGCCATGCAATTCCCAAAGGAGCTCTACACGCCCGGCGCCCGGCAGGAAGCCGCTCTCCAGGCCGCCGCCGCCATCGATCCGAACTGGAACAGCGTCGATCGGATCGAGGATGCGACGCGCGTCTCGGCCCCGCTTCGCGAAGCGCTCTCGCAAATCCTCACCCCGCGCCATCCCTCGCAGCTTTACGAGGCGGCGCTCGAAGGCGCGCTGCTCTTCTCGCTCCTCTGGCTGCTGCGCACACGGGTGAAAGTGCCGAACGGCGTGCTGACCGGGATTTTCTTCATCGCCTACGCCGCCGTGCGCATCGTGGGGGAGCTTTTCCGCGAGCCCGACGCGCCGCTCACCGGCCCGTTTACCCGCGGTCAGTTTCTTTCCTTCTTCCTCGTGCTTCTCGGTCTGGGATTTCTCATCTCCGCGCGACTGCGGCCCTCATGGCCCGCACGCTGGCGCTGAGATTTAATTTCCAGGCGAAATCGTCGCGATAACCGGCGCGTGATCCGACGCAAAGGTCAGCCGCCTCGTCGCGAACTTCGGCTCCAGATCGCGTGAAAGCCACACCTGATCGAGCGAAAGCAGCGGCAGGCCGAAGAACCACGTCTCCCGAAAACCGCGATGCGGCCCATCCATCACCTCGGAAAAACTCGTCCGCATGACCGCGAGACAGACCGATTCCAAAGGCGTGTTGAAATCTCCCATCACGATCGTGCGTGCATGTCCGCGTGCCATCGCGGCGAGCAGATCGATCTGCGGCTGGCGCGGGAGAAACGGGCTCGCCGTCAAATCCGCGACGAAGACATTCAGCCGCTCCGCACCGAGCTTCACGCGGATATGCGCCTCGTCACTTCCATTGACCAGCCCGGTCACCGACGCGTCGAGGATTTGACCGCGCGTCAGGCAGGCAAGTTCCTTCGCGCCCGCGAACATGTGATATCCCGGCAAAGCCCCTTCGTAAGCGCGCGCCTGCGCCGCCGGGATCTCGCCGCTTTCCACGAGGGCGATCACATCCGGCCGCTCCGCCTTCACGAGCGCGATCAGCGGCGGAAACGGATGCCGCGGGCGGCCCAGATTCCAGGTGATCACCTTCCACTTTCCGCTCGCGGGATAGTCCCATCCGTAGCTTTTGAAAAACCACGCGCCGAGCACCAGTACCGCCGCCAGCCCGATCACCCTTCTCGACATCCGTCTCCGGGCCAGGAGCGCCGCCAGCGCCAGCAAGCCCCCGGCGACCGGCAGCGGCAGCGCATAAAATACCGGAGCGAACAGCGACTCCGTGTCGCTCACGGTCAAATGCACCGCGACTCCGCCCAGTCCCACGAGCAGCGCCATGGTCGCGAGAAGCCACCTCATTGCCTCGAATGTCCCTCCGAACCCAAAATCCCGCTAGCGCCTCAATTTAATCACCGGTCTGGATTTCACATGCTGCACGGCCTGCGTCGCCGGCTCGGCGCTCGCGCGGGAAGGTTTCTGCGCCGCGCGGGCGCGCATGCGAGCCTCGGCGGCGGCGCGGATTTTTGGCGTGATGCGCAGGTTTGGCTTCTGCACGACATCGATGCGGCGGAGCAGCTCCACGCGCACCGGCACCACGCCCGCGCTGGTCATCTCCACCTGGCGCGCCGCGCCGCGGCTCAGATCGATGATGCGTCCGCGAATAAAGGGGCCGCGATCGTTGATGCGCACGATCACCCACTTGCCGTTGCGCTCGTTCGTCACGCGCACCCAGCTCTGCAGCGGAAAAGTGCGATGCGCCGCGGTGAGCGCATCCGCATGGAATCTCTCGCCGCTGGCCGTGCGATAGTCCTCCCAATAAAACGATGCCTTCCCGTGCTGCACCGTCACCGGCTTCGGCGAAAAAACCGCCGGCGGCATCCCCGGCCGGTCGTCGGGACGCACGATCACGCGCGGCCCCACGCAACCCGGCAGCAGGGCAAGCGCAAGCGCCGCAGCCAGCCATGCCGGCGGCAACCGATCGGAAAAAAAAACGCAACGCTTGAGGGAAGTCAACGCGCGGAAGTCTGCCAGCCGTCATCCGCTTTGGGAAGCCTCTGGCACAGCTCGGGAAGCTGCGCTCTAATGTCGGGCGATGTTCGAACCGCCGCCCGATCTCACCGCCCGTCTTGGCGAGAGCCGCACGCGGGAACGGCTCCGGCTCGAACGAAAAATCTGGGCGCGTAAAAATCGCCGAAACCCGATCGCGATCTGGAGGCAGGCGGTCATCCCGTGGCTGGTCCTCGCGGGCCTGCGCGTGATCGGCCTGTCGCGCCGCGCCTACCGCGAATTCCTCGACGTCCGCCTCGTCGAAAACGCGGTAGTCCTCCCGACGCTCCCGCCCGCGTTCGACGGCTTCCGCCTGCTCCAGATCAGCGACCTGCACTCCGATCTCGATCCCGCCCTCATCGATCGCGTGATCGAATTGCTTGGCGGAGTCCGCTTCGACCAATGCGTGCTCACCGGCGATTATCACAACCGCCTCGGCGCTCCCTGGGATCGCTCGATCGCGCTCACTCTGCGCCTGATGCCGCATCTCGGCGCAAAACCGTTGGCCATTCTCGGCAACCACGACTTTCTCGCCAAAGTGCCGCCGTTCGAAGCGGCCGGGTTGCGCGTGCTGCTCAATGAATCCGTCGCCCTCGAGCGGGGCGGGGAACGGCTGTGGATTTGCGGCGTGGACGATCCTCACCTCTTTCGCACCCACGACCTTCGCGCCGCCAGCGCGGGCATTCCGAAGGGCGAATGCCGCATCCTCCTTGCGCACAGCCCGGAAACCTGGCGCGAAGCCGCCGGTCTCGGCTACGCCCTGCAGGTGAGCGGACACACGCATGGCGGGCAGGTCTGCCTGCCGGGCGGATTTCCGATCGTGCGGAAAGCGCCGGTCCGCCGCGCGCTGCTCGCCGGCCCGTGGCGGGAAGGCGCGATGCGTGGCTACACCTCGCGCGGCACGGGCAGCTGCACGGCGGCGGCGCGCTTGAATTGCCCGCCGGAAATTACGATCCATATCCTCAAATCCACATGAAGCGATTGCTCACGATTTTTCTAATTTTCGCGGCGCACGCGGAAGCGCAGACGCCGGTCCGCCACGCGGAGGCTGTATCGACGGCCCCGGCACCGCGACCTTTCAGCTTCGCCGACGCCATCGCCATCCCCGCCGCGCAAGGCATCCGCTACAACGGCCGCTGGATTCCGCCGGGCGAGAGCGGCGCATGGGTGATGGATTGCTCGAACACCTCCCGCTGGCTCTACCGCGAAGTGCGCGGCATCGACATCCCCCGCACCGCCTCCGACCAATACGAGTGGCTCCGCGCGCGCCATCGGCTCTGGCGCACCGGCCCGAACGAACGCGCGCTCCGCAAGCGCCTGCGCCCCGGCGACCTGCTGTTTTGGGAGCACACCTACAAGCCGCCCCGCCGGCCGCCGGTCACGCACGTGATGGTCTATCTCGGCCTCGACGGGCGCGGCCGCATGCTCATGGCCGGCTCCCAGGGCGCGAGCGGCCCGGACATCTATCAATTCAAGCCCGGGAAAAAAATGGGCGGCTACCGCTTCTTCTTTTTCTTCCATCGCGACGGGCGCTTCGTCGCCTACGGGCGGCCTTGAAAAAATGCGAAATTCGAAATGTGAAATTCGGAATGGCTGCAGACGGCTCCGCCGCGATTTCCCATTTCGCATTCTCCATTTCGCATTTCGCATTCACCCCGAACGATGACTGGCCTTCTCGATAAAATCTTCCACCTCCGCAAGCACGGCACCACCACCGGCCGCGAGATCGTGGCCGGCTTCACCACCTTTGCCGCGATGGCCTACATCCTCGCGGTCAATCCGGAAATTCTTTCCCAGGCCGGCATGCCCGAGGGCGCCCTGGTTACCGCCACCGCCGTGGGCGCGGCTCTGGCCACCTTGCTCATGGCCGCGCTGACGAATTTCCCCATCGCGCTCGCGCCGGGCATGGGCATCAACGCCTTTTTCGCATTCTCGATCTGCATCGCGATGAAGATTCCGTGGCCCAGCGCCCTCGGCATGGTCTTCGTAAACGGCTGCATCTTCCTCCTGCTCTCGGTCACCGGCGTGCGCGAAAAAATCATCGACGCCATTCCGCACTCGCTGAAGATCGCGGTCACGGCGGGCATCGGATTTTTTATCGCTTTCATCGGACTGCAAAATGGCGGCCTCGTGGTCGCAAACCCCGCCACCATGGTCGCGATGGGCGACCTCGGCACCGCCTCGGTGGCGCTCTTCTTCGGCGGCCTGCTGCTGACCGCGGCGCTAATCGTGATGCGTGTTCCCGGTGCCATCCTGATCGCGATTTTCGCCATCACCATCGCCGGAGCCTTCGTTTCCGACGGCAAAGGCGGCCACCTCACCCAATGGCCCGCCGCCATCGTATCCGCGCCCGCCTCGCTCGAGCCCATCTTCCTCAAGCTGAACTTTCATCTTTTCACGCTCGATCCCCTCCGCGCCGCCGCGCTCACGCTCACGCTGCTCATGGTCGATATGTTCGACAACATCGGCTCGCTCATCGCCGTCACCCGCCGCGCGGGCCTGCTCGGTCCCGACGGCAAAATCCCGCGCGTCGGTCGCGCGCTCGTCGCGGATTCCTCCGCCGCCATTTGCAGCTCGCTCCTCGGCACCTCGACCGTCGTCACCTACATCGAGTCGGCCACGGGCGTGCAGGCAGGCGGGCGCACGGGGCTCACCGCTGTCGTCACCGCCTTTTGCTTTCTCGCCGCGTTGGTCTTCACGCCATTGTTTCTTGCGATCCCCGCCGTCGCCATCGCGCCGGCATTGGTCATGGTCGGCGTGTTCATGTTCGAAGCCGTCACCGATCTCGACCCGCGCGACCTGGTCGATTTCGTGCCGGCGGTGCTGACGATCATCATGATGCCCCTCGCGTTCAGCATCAGCACCGGAATGGGCATCGGCATCCTCGTGCTGGTCGTCCTCGCGCTGGCCGCGGGACGGCGCGACCGGTTGCACCCAGTCATCCTCGCCCTTGCGGCGGTCTTCCTGCTGCACTTTCTGGAAGGCCCGCTGCTTGCGGCCTGGAAATAGTTTTCGTTGGCGGCGAAGCGCGCCCGCGCCTAGCATTCCCGGCAAATGCCCAAACTCGAAACCCTCGAGGCCATTTACCGCCGCCCGCTTTTCGATCTCCTCGCGGATTCACGCCGTGTTCACGCCGACCATTGGCGCGACAACGAAATGCAGCTCTGCACCCTGCTCAGCGTCAAAACCGGCGGCTGCAGCGAGGACTGCGGCTATTGCGCCCAAAGCGCCCGCTACAACACCGACGTGAAGGCTGGCAAGCTGATGACGACGGACGAAGTGCTGCCGATCGCGAAACAAGCCGCGGCGAGCGGCGCCACGCGATTTTGCATGGGCGCCGCGTGGAAGGGCGTGCGCGACGGCGATGCGAAATTCGACCAGGTGCTCGATACCGTCCGCGAGGTCAGCAAGCTCGGCATGGAAGTCTGCGTGACCCTCGGCCAGCTCGGCGATGCCGAGGCTCAAAAGCTCCGCGAAGCCGGCGTCACCGCCTACAATCACAACATCGACACCAGCCCCGAGCACTACGCGAGCATCGTCAGCACCCACACGTTCCAGGATCGCCTGAATACCATCGGCGCCGTCCAGCGCGCCGGCATGGCCGTCTGCTGCGGCGGCATCCTCGGCCTCGGCGAGACCGAGACCGACCGCCTGCGCATGCTCGAAGTGCTCTGCTCATTCGATCCGCCGCCGGAAAGCGTGCCGATCAACTGCCTCATGCCCATGGCCGGCACGCCGCTCGCGAATACGAAGCCGATCGACATCTTCGAGCTCGTGCGCCTCATCGCCACCACGCGCATCGTCCTGCCGAAGGCCAAAATCCGCCTCTCCGCCGGCCGCTCGCTCCTCTCCCGTGAAGCGCAGGCGCTCTGCTTCTTCGCCGGCGCGAACTCCATTTTCTACGGCGAAAAACTGCTCACCGCCCCGAACCCGGAGGCCGATGAAGACATCGCACTGCTGCGCGATTTGGGTCTCAGCCCGCAAGCGCCCTACAGCGATCTGCCCCGCCCCGAAAGCCTCGACCCACAACCCGCGCTCGCATGAAAATCTCCATCGGTTCCGACCACGCCGGCTACGCTTACAAACAGCGCATCATCGGGCACCTCCAGGAAAAGGGCCACGAAGTCCTCGACTGCGGCACGCATTCGCCGGAATCCACGGACTACCCGCTCTGGATCATCCCGGCTGCCGAAGCGGTCGCAAAAGGCGCCGCGGAAAAAGGCATCGTGATCGGCGGCTCGGGCAACGGCGAAGCCATCGCCGCAAACAAGGTGAAAGGCGTGCGCTGCGGGCTCGTGTGGTGCAACCAAACCGCGGAATTTTGCCGCAGGCATAACGACGCCAACGTCATCTCGATCGGCCAGCGCATGACCTCGATCGAGATCGCGCTCGACTGCGTGGACATCTTTCTAGCGACCCCCTTCGAAGGCGGACGCCACCAGCACCGCATCGACGAGCTCAGCCACTACGAACAGACTGGCGAGCTGCGGAAGGCGTGATCGGTCGCGCACGCGGCAGAAAAAACCGGAAGATTCGCCGGTGATTCTTGACGCGAACGCAGAAAAGAATAACCCCGGGGGAGCGTTTCCCCGGCGGGAGCCATCCCCGCCGTGGACGGATTGACTCCATGAAGTTTTCCTTTTTCCCGCTGCTCATTTTTCCGCTGGTCACGGCGGCGGCGCAAACCGGCAGCGACGGGACGGACGCGCTCTTCCAAAAAAATTGCGCATCGTGCCACGGCGCCGCGTGGGAAGGAGGAAAAGGCGGCTCTCTCCTCCGCGATCGTTGGAAGTATTTCACCGACGACGACGAAGCGGCCGGCCTGGCGCGCGTCATTCAAAAAGGAATTCCGGAAATCGGCATGCCGCCGTTCGCCGGCACCTTGAGCGAGGCGGAAATTCATTCTCTCGTGGCACTCATCGAGCGGCGGCGGCGGCAGGATCGCGAGCGGCGGAGGAATCAACCGCCACCGGCCGCAAACCGCATTTATCGGGCCGGCCCGTATGCGTTTTGCCTGGGGACGATCACGAGTTCCCCCAACGAAATCTGGGCGCTCGCGTTCCTGCCGGACGGTCGCATGCTTTACACCGAGAAGCAGGGCGAGCTTCACTTGATCGATCCGGCCCACCCCGGGACCAATCTGCGCATCGAGGGCACGCCCGCCGTCTGGAACTTCGGCCTCGGCGGGCTGTTAAACGTGGTGCCGCACCCCGATTACGCCAAGAATGGCTGGATTTATCTCACCTATACGGAAGGCCACACGAGCATCTGGGGCCGGACGCGGGGGATGCTCGCCGTCGTGCGCGGACGGATTCAGGACGGAAAATGGACCGATCAACAGGACTTATTCCATCTGCCGGACAGATTTTTTTCCACCAGCGGAGACCACGTGGGATGCCGCCTCGTTATCAAAGACGGTTTCGTTTTCTTCAGTATCGGAGACCGCGGCTCGAGCACTTCCGCCCAGAATCTCGCCAGTCCGAACGGGAAAATTTTCCGGCTCACCGAGGACGGAAAAATTCCGACGGACAATCCCTTCCCAAACAGCGACGGTCCGCTTGCGGCGATCTGGTCCTACGGCCACCGCAACCCCCAGGGACTCGCCTTCCAGCCCGGCACCGGAATTCTGTGGGAGGCCGAGCATGGCCCGCACGGCGGGGACGAAATCAATGTGATCGACCGCGGCAAAAACTACGGCTGGCCCATCGTCAGCGACGGCATGGAAGACCATGGCGGCCCGCCCACCTCCCAAATGCCGCAAGACGGCATGGAGCAGCCGAAGCTCTCGTGGACACCGGCGATCGCCGTCTGCGACATCGCCTTTTACGAAGGAGATATATTTCCGCTGTGGCGCGGGAGCCTTTTTGCCGGCGGCCTCCATTCGGAGGAGCTGCACCGGTTGACGCTCGCCGGCCAGGCCGTGGTCGACGATCAAATCGTTCTCGGCGGCGAAGGGCGCATTCGCGATGTCGTGAACGGTCCGGACGGAACGCTCTACCTCGTCCTGAACTCACCGCGCGGCGACGAGAGCAGGATCGTGCGCCTGGTTCCCATCCAGCCCTAGAGCCAGGCCCGCCAGCGGCGCGGGGCTCAGCCGCCGTAGGAGCCTTCGACCCGCTCGGCGACATCCTTGTAGCCGTAATCGACTTCGTAGATCTGCTTCATCGCGTTGATCGACTTTTCCTTGTCGCCCATTTTTTCGTAAAGGATGCCGAGGCTGTAAACGATCTCCTTCTTGATGCTGTCCATCGCGAGGAGCTCGCTGGCGGCGTCTTCGAGCGTCTTGGCGGCGAGATCGAGCATGTTGCGCTCGATGAAACATTTGCCGAGCAGGTTCATCGCCCGCAGGCGGACGTTGGGATTCTGCCGGGCCTTTTGCAGCTCGGGGATCGCGTCCTTGTATTCGCCGAGGCGCACGAGAATCTCGCCCAGTTCGAAGCGGAACATGAGATCCGTCGGGTTGCGCTCGACGCGCTGCCGGGCCTCCTGAAGCTCCATTTTGGCGCGTTCCAGCTTGATCGTCTCGAGCTGCTCGCGGGCCTGCACGGCTTCCGGTGCGCTGGGATCGGCGGCGGCGAGGTAGGTCTCGAATTGCTCGATGCTCGTGTCGTATTGCTTGATGCGCAGGTCGGCGGCTTTGCGCACGAGCGCGGCGTCGGTGTTGTTCGAGAGACCGGCGGCGTAGGTGAACCACTGCACGGCGTTCTCGAGATCTTCCTTCTGCTCGTAGAGCTCGGCGATCTTGCGCGCGGTATCGACGCTTTGCGGATTTTCCTCGTAAACTTTGCCGAGCTCGCCGAGCTGCTGGTCGATCATTTCCGCGCTGCGCACGACGCGGCCCTGCTGCTCGAGCGAGGTGGCGGTGGCGGAATTGTGAAGCAGGTCGCGGTAGGTCGCGCCTTCTTTCTCCCATCCGCCGCTTTTCATGGAAGCGCGGGCGGAGGCATCCTTGCCAGCCTTCATGGCGATGAGGTCCGTGGGATTGATCTCGACGATCCGGTTGTAAATCTCGACCGCCTTGTCGGCGGCGTCCTGCGAGAGATAATGCTTGGCAAGCTCGTGCAGCATTTTGATGTCGCGCGGGGCGCCCTGCATGATGGTCTCGAGCGCGAAGGTCGCGGTCTCGGGCATGGTCGCGGCCAGCGCGGCGTCACGCAGCAGGAGATTCACCTGCTGGCTCTGCGGCTCGTTTTCGAGCAGCTTCTCGATTTCGACGATCGCCGCGAGCGGATCCTTCTTGATCGTTCCGGAAATTTTCATCGCGGAAAACGACGCTCCCGAGAGCATGCTTTTCCTGCCGGTGGCGGCCGCTTTATGGATGGCGGCCTTGCGCAGCAGTTGACGGCCCGAGAGAAAATCCGGCTCCTGCTTGAGCACTCCCTGCAGGAGTTGAATCACGTAGCCGTAGTTTTTCAGCTGCATCGCACTGAGGGCTTTCAGCCAGGTGGCGCGATACTGTTCGGGGAGTTCTTTTTCGGTCTTAACAGCCATAAAACGGAATGTCCAATGTGCGCGAGACAGCGGCGCTTGCAAAGTTGTTTTCATTACGGCGATGCAAAATTCGTGCGCCCGCCACCCTTCGTCCCACTCGCAATCCGGCGAAGTTCCTCCCGCGCATGGCGTAGGAAATCCGCCGTCCCGTGCGCGTAAAGCACGATAAATAAAACGTCGCCGCCACGAACGGCACAAATCACCCGACCCAGCTCAGAATCCGGCTCACGCCGGCTCCCACGCCGCGTGGATCGAAAACCCCGCGCGCAGACTGCCCGCGGCCGGAATGACCTGGATGCCATCCTTCTGCTCGAAAGGCTTTTGCGGATTGCTATCCGGCAGACCCCAGCACGGCTCGACACAGATCATCGACTCGCCCTCGCTCCACAACGTGCAATACGGCACCTCGGAAAAATCGAGCACCACGGACGTGCCGCCCGCGACGTCTCGCACCGTGAAGAGCCGGGCCGGCACCGTGGCCAGCTCGAGCAAATACGAGCCCGGCAACTCCGCCTTGTCGAACGGCATCGGCCCCCCGGCATGCGGCACGACATCGACTTTTCCGTTGAGAAAATTCCCCGGCGCCCAATGCCGCCGATAGACGCCCTCGGGCAGCAGCACCTCCGCCGTTTCGAGCGAAGTCAGCGCAAAGCCCGGATGCAATCCAAAGCTCACGTGCGCCTCGAGCTCCGGCTCCTCGTTCGTAAAAATAAATTCCACCCGCACACCATCCGGCAGCAGATGGTAGCTCAGCGCGAGCGAGACCTTCAGCGGATAGGCGCCGGCCGGGATGCGCTCCGCCGCCACGCGGTAAGTCAGCGCGGAGGTTGCGGGGTCGAACGTCGGCGCTTCGAAATCGAAACCTCGCAGGAAACCGTGATTTCCCCCGCGAATCTCGACGCCGCGATACAGCGAGCGTTCCCCGACCAGCCGATGCAGAAAATACCCCATCACCGTCGCGTGATTTCCCCAGCCGCTCGCGGGCGGGCCGGTTTCGTTATCACGGTAGAGAAATCCGCGCCACCCCCCGCCGCCGCCCTCAAGCCGCGCGAGGCTCACCATTTCCGCGCCCCTCCGCCGCAGCCGCAGGCGCACGCCCGTCACGTCGTTCTGCAACACGTCATAAGTGCCAAATTCGTCCGCCTCGACCTGATAAATACAACTCATGGAGATGACACGGGACTTACAGAAATCCGCCCGTCCGCGCGAGTGGTTTCGAGCGGCGCGAATCGATCGCGCGTGCTAAAAGCTCGGGTAATGAAATCGCGCGACCCCGCATTGCAGGAACGCATGGCCCGCCTCGGCATTCGCGAGGCGGACCTCCGCGTCGTCTGCACGCGCTCGAGCGGCCCCGGCGGCCAGCATGTGAACAAAACCGAGAGCGCCGTCGAAATCACCCATCTTCCGAGTGGTGCCGTGGCCTGTGCCAGCGATTCCCGCTCCCAGCACACGAACCGTTCCCTCGCCCTCCAGCGCCTCGTCGAGAAACTCGAGGCGCGGCGCGCAGAGGCCGCGCAGGCGCGGAAAGCAGAGCTCTCCAAGCACCGGCGCCAGCGCGCAAAACGCAGCTATGGCACGAAGCAGGAGATGCTCCGGGACAAACGCCACCGCGGAGAAACGAAAAAACTGCGCGGCCGCATCGCGGATTAGCGGTCGTCGGTTCTCCTTCGACCACAAGCCGGCAATTTCCCGCTGCCCGCGACAGGGCTTGTCGAAAACTATCACATGCGGCTGTGGTGGCACCGGCCCAATTCCGAGGGACGCCCGATAACCCGCAAGGTTGCCGCCGACAGAATTTCGATTTGACCAGAATTGATTGTGTCGTAAGTGAGTGAGCACTCACTTATGTCGCGTCCGAAAAAATATCACGATGAGGAAATTCTCAAGGCCGCCGCGGATGTGTTCCTCGAACAGGGCGCGGCCGCCGGAACGGCCGCGATCGCCAGGCGGGCGGGCGTGTCCGAAGGCGTCCTGTTCAAGCGTTTCAAAACCAAGGAAGCCCTGTTCAGGGCGGCATTGATGGCGGAGACGGAGTCGGATCAGTGGCGACAGATTCTGCTCGAAAGCGTCGGAAAGGGCACTCCGCACGGCAACTTGCAGAAGGCGATTGTGGCCCTGTTCGACAAACTTCGGAAATTCATTCCGAAATTGATGATTCTGGAGGGACAGGGCCATCTTCGCCCGTTTCCTGCAGGGGCGAAAGCTCCGCCCCTCGAAGACGCCAAAGCGATCGCCGCCTATTTGAAGAAGGAGATCAAGTTGGGGCGGTTGAAACTGGATCGGCCGGATCTTCACGCCCATGAGATCGTGGGTGCGGTCGTGCATGGCACAATGCTTGAACTCCGCCACCAGATGGAGATCTGCACCCCCGGACGATGGGCTGACCACCTCGCGGAAACTCATCTCGCAGAGAGCCATCGAGTCCAACCGGTCGCAAAAAAGCGCTCATGAACGTCTATCGCGCCCACGATTTTTTGATGGGAAGGCTCCTTGGGCGCGGAGTCCATTTCGCCACGCCTCGGCTGACGATCTTGCTGGCGATGGGCGGCCTGCTGACCGGCTGCGCCGTCAACCGCGATCAGTGGAAGAACGGCGTGCAGGTGCCCGCGAACTGGAAGGCTGGCACGCGTGGCTCGGGAACATTGGACACGACCGCCATTCGCCTGTGGTGGAAACGGTTCAACGACCCCGTTCTCGACGCGCTCATTGCGCAATCCCTCACCGCGAGCCCCGACATCAAGACCGCCCTGGCCAAAATCACCGAATCCCGCGGCGAGCGCAGCGTGCAGCTGGCCGGCCTCCTTCCTTCGGTCACCGGCAACACCTCGGACAACATCCAGCGCCGCGATCAGCAGAGCACCGGCTTGGTGACACGAACCGAGACCTATAATCTCTCCCTCGACATGAGCTGGCAGGTCGACCTCTTCGGGCGTCAGCTCCAGAATCTCAAAGCCGCCACCAAGGACGTCGAGCAGACGGTCGAAAATTACTACGCCGCGCAGGTCACACTGACCGCCGACGTGGCCTCGGCCTACATCACGCTGCGAGGCACGCAGGCCCAGTTGGAAGTCTTGCAGCGCAACGTGGAAACCCGCCGCGAGACCACGGAAATCACGCATTGGAAACAGGAGGCAGGCATCACTGATTCGCTCGAAGTCCAGCAGGCCGTCAGCACGCTCGAGCAGGCCCGCGCGTCGATCCCGGCCCTGCAACAGACGATTTCCGAAACCACGAACCAGCTCGCCGTCCTGTGCGGGCAGACGCCGGGCCAGCTCGACAGCCTTCTCGCCCGGTCTCGCTCGCTGCCGCCAGTGCCCGAAAAAACCGCGGCGGGCATTCCCGCCGAAGCCTTGAACAACCGCCCCGACGTGCAGGCCGCGGTGGACGGCGTCCTCGCGGCGTATCATCGCAAGACTGCCGCCGAACTGGCGCGCCTGCCGACCATCGACCTCGGCGGCTCACTCGGTCTCGAGGCGCTCCGCAACGGCACGCTCTTTTCGCCGGAGGCGGCGGCGCGAACGCTGGCGGGCAATTTGATGGCCAGCCTGGCGCAGCCGATTTTCGAGGGAGGCAGCATCACGGCGAATATCCGCATCAGCGAGTCTCAGGCGAAGCAGGCCGTCTACGGCTACGAGTCGACCGTTCTCACCGCCCTCTCCGAGGTGGAAAACGCGCTCGTTGCCATTCGCCGCATCTCGGAGCGTCTGGAGGTTCTGCGCAAGGCCGACGATGCCGCCACCGAAGCCTCCGAGCTCGCGACTCGCCAATACGAGGCGGGACAGGTCGACCTTCTCACGGTCCTCGATGTCCAGCGCACCCAGCTCAGCGTGGAGGAATCCCGCGCCACCACCGAGGCCGACCACCTCAACGCCTACGTCCAACTCTACAAATCGCTCGGCGGAGGATGGCAGCCTTTATGAACAATCCGGATCTCTCTCGAATCGTGCAATCGGCCCAAGGCCCCTCCCGCCGCCGGAAGCTCCTGATCCTGGCCGGCGTCGTCATCCTGCTCGTCGCGGCTTTTTTCGTCTGGCGCAGCGTGGCCGGGAAAGAGAGCGCCACGACGAGTTATGTCACCGAGCCCATCAAGCAGGGCGATTTGAAAACGACCGTCACCGCGACCGGCAATCTCCAGCCGACCAACGAAGTGACCGTCGGCAGCGAGCTTTCCGGCACGGTGACGGAAGTGCTCGTCGATACCAACGCCCGGGTGACCAAGGGCCAGGTCCTCGCCCGGCTCGATACGAGCAAGCTCGAGCGGCAGACCGACAGCAGCCGGGCCACCGCCGCCGGCGCGGAGGCCAAGGTCAGCCAGGCCCGGGCCACCGTCGTTGAGAGCGGCGCGAGCCTGCAACGACTGCAAAAGCTCAAGGCCGCGAGCGGGGGCAAGCTGCCCTCGCAGGCCGACATGGATGCCGCCATCGCCTCCGCCGACCGGGCCAAGGCCGACCTCGCCAGCGCCGAGGCCGAGGTGCGGCAGGCGCAGGCCAATGTCGGCACGAATGAAAGCGACCTGGAAAAATCCGTCATCCGCTCGCCGATCGACGGCATCATTCTCACCCGGAATATCGAGCCGGGCCAGACCGTAGCCGCCACTATGACCGCTCCGGAGCTTTTCGTCGTCGCGGAAAAGCTCGAGAACATGAAGCTCGAGGTCGCCGTGGCAGAGGCCGACATCAGCCGCATCAAGGACGGGCAGAAGGCGGCCTTCACCGTCGATGCCTGGCCGAATCGTTCCTTCGAAGCCACGGTGAAGAAGGTGGAGTTCGGCTCCACCGTGACCGACAACGTCGTCACCTACTTGACCGAGCTGGAAGTCTCGAACGACGACCTCAGCCTGCGCCCCGGCATGACGGCCACGGCGGAAATTTCCGTCGCGGAGACGCGGGATGCCTTCCTCGTGCCGAACGCCGCGCTGCGGTTCGACCCCGAGTCCGTCCGCGCCGGCGCCGCAAGCTCCGCGCCGAAAAAGTCCTTCGTGCAGAGCCTCATTCCCAGCCCGCCCCGCCGCATGGAAGCCAAACCCTCGGCGCAGGACGAAGCACCGCCCGCCAAATCCGACGCCCCCTCGATCTGGGTGCTGCGCGACGGCCGGCCCGCCGCCATCAAGGTTCAGGCGGGCCTCTCCGACGGACGCGTGACCGCAATTTCCGGCGCCGGATTGTCCGTGGGCCTGCCGGTCATCATTCACGCCCGAACCAGCCAGCCATGAGTCGCCCTCTCATCAAACTCCACGGGATCACGAAGACCTACGGCCGGAGCGACACGGCTTTCCAGGCGCTGCGCGGCATCGACCTCGTCGTCAACCAGGGGGACTTCGTCGCCGTGATGGGACCGAGCGGCTCGGGAAAATCCACCCTCATGAATCTCCTCGGCTGCCTCGATACCCCGACCACGGGCCGATATTTGTATGAGGACCTCGCCGTGGAGTCGCTCAATGCCGACCAGCGCTCGCTCCTGCGACGGCACGCGCTGGGATTCATCTTCCAGGGCTTCAACCTCCTCGCCCGCACCAGCGCGCTGGAAAACGTCGAGCTGCCCTTGATTTACCGGGGGATGACTCGCGCCGAGCGTCACCAGCTGGCGAGGGAAGCACTCTCCACCGTCGGCCTCTCGACGAAATTCTCGAACACCCCCGCCGAACTCTCCGGCGGGCAGCAGCAGCGCGTCGCCATTGCCCGCGCCATCGTGACTTCGCCGTCCACGCTCTTCGCCGACGAGCCTACCGGGAATCTCGACTCCCACACCACCGGCGAGATCATGAGCCTGCTCGTCCGGCTTAACGCCGAGCGCGGCATCACTATTCTCCTCGTCACCCACGAGGACCACGTGGCCGCCTACGCCCGCCGCACGATCCACGTGCGCGATGGCCTCATTGCCACGGACCATTCCCGGAACTAGCGATGCTCGGAAACGCCTTCCATATCGCCCTGCGCGAAATCCGCCGCAATCTCATGCGGGCTTTTCTGACCGTTCTCGGCGTGATCATCGGCGTCGCGGCCGTGATTACCATGGTGACGCTCGGGCAGGGAACGACGCAGGCCGTCAAAAACCAGATCTCCAGCCTCGGCAGCAACCTCGTGATGCTTCGTCCCGGCATGGGCTTCGGGCCGCGCGCGTCGTCGGCCGGGGTTCCGAATTTCACCCAGTCCGACGTCGAGGCCCTGACAAGCCAGATCGACGGCATCGCGGCGATCGCCCCGGTCAGCAGCAGCAGCCTTAGCACCATCTATCGGCAAAATGCCCGCTCCACGAGCGTGACGGGCACGCATCCCGCCTACTTCGGCATCAACAACTGGAAGCTCGCCTCGGGGCGGCTTCTCGACGAGTCCGATCTCCAGACGGGCGCGGCGGTTTGCGTGATCGGCGACACGGCGAAGACCGAGCTCTTCGGCTCCGAGGACCCCATCGGGAAATTGATCCGCATCGGCAAGGCGGCCACGTCGACGAGCTCTTCGTCCTCCGCTTCCAAAAGCGAGAGCCCCTACTCCTCCTCGTTCCAGGTCGTTGGCGTCCTCGCCCCAAAGGGCCAGTCCGGCATGGGCAATCAGGACGACACGATCATCGTCCCGATCTCCGCCCTGCAGCGCCGGCTGACGGGCCGCACCTCCTCGCGCGACATTTCCCAGATTACCATCTCCGCCGAGGACGGCGCCGACAGCACGCGTCTCATCGCGGACATCACCTCGCTCATGCGGAGCCGGCGCAACCTGGATCGCAACGAAGACAGCGATTTCAACGTCTTCGACACCCGCCAGATCGCAGAGACGCTGAGCTCTTCGACAAAAATGATGACCACCCTCCTCGCCGCCGTGGCGGGCGTGAGCCTGCTCGTTGGAGGCATCGGCATCATGAACATCATGCTCGTGAGCGTGACCGAGCGGACCCGCGAGATCGGCATTCGCCTGGCCATCGGCGCCCGGGCCCGTGAAGTCCTGCTGCAATTTCTCGTCGAAGCCATCACTCTCTCCTGCATCGGCGGCATCGCCGGCATCCTCATCGCCTTCGGACTTTGCTACGCTCTTTCCAGGGTCATTCAGGTGCCCTTTCTCTTCGACCTGAGGATCAACCTCATCGCGTTCTTCTTCTCGGCGGCGATCGGCATCGTTTTCGGATTTGCCCCCGCCCGCCGGGCCGCCGCGCTCGATCCCATCGATGCCCTCCGGCACGAGTAGGCCTCTCATTGAAACACGAAATATGCCGCCCAAACCCAACTCACCGTCCGGGGTGAATTGAGCCAGCACGTCAACAAAGTCTCCACCGCCGTCGAGATCATCCACGCTCCCACCGGCCTCGTCGCCACCGCGAGCGACTCCCGCTCCCGGCACACGAACCGCGGCCTCGCCCTGCTCCGTCTCGTCGATCCGTCTCGTCGAGAAGTTCGAACACCGGCGCGACACCGCTTCGCAGGATCGCAAGGCCGCAGCAAAACCAAGCAGATGCGGAAAAAAGTTTATTAAGCTGAGAAGTGAAAACGAAACCGGATTTACAGGATTGGCCGGATTTACAGAAAAAGGAAAATTTTTGCCCCTCTCATTTCAAAAATCCTGTGAATCCCGTAAATCTTGTAAATCCCGTTTAGTTCACACTTATTCAATTTCCCACATGGACGTCTTGAGTCTCGATCTTCCCGGCATTCCGAAATTACGCAGCGGCAAGGTGCGCGAAGTCTTCGATCTCGGCGACTCGCTGCTCCTCGTCGCGAGCGACCGCATTTCCGCCTTCGACTGCGTGCTGCCAAATGCCATCCCGCGCAAAGGCGAAGTCCTCACGCGCCTCTCGCACTTCTGGTTCCAGAAGCTCTACTTCGTTCCGAACCACCTCGTCGATGTCGCCCCCGGCTGGCTGCCGGAAAAATTAAAGCCCTGGGAAAAGGAACTCGCCGGCCGATCGATGATCGTCAAAAAAGCCAGCCCGCTGCCCGTCGAGTGCGTCGTCCGCGGCTACCTTGCCGGCTCCGGCTGGGCGGATTACGCGGCCACCGGCGGCATTTGCGGACACGCGCTTCCCGCCGGCCTGCGCCTCGCCGATCAATTGCCGACACCGCTCTTCACCCCGGCCACGAAAGCGACCTCCGGGCACGACGAGAATATTTCCTGGAACGAATGCCGCAGCCTCCTCGGCGACGACGTCGCGATGCGGCTGCGCGAATGGAGCATCGATCTCTACGAACACGGACGCGCCTTCGCCGCCCAACGCGGCATCCTCATCGCCGACACGAAATTCGAATTCGGCATCGTGGACGACGAGATCGTCCTCATCGACGAATGCATGACGCCCGATTCCTCGCGATTCTGGCCCGCCGACGCCTACGCGCCCGGCCACAATCCCCCCAGCTTCGACAAGCAATACGTCCGCGACTACCTCGAGACCCTTTCCTGGAACAAGACCCCGCCCGCGCCCGAGCTTCCGGCCGGCGTGGTCGCGCGGACTTCCGAGAAATATATCGAAGCTTACACGCAGCTCACGGGGCTGCGTTTCTAGCGCCATGCTGGAGCCGGAAATCGATTCGTTCCTGCTCTTCCTCGCCACCGAGCGCGGCCTCTCCGACAATTACCAGATCTCCACGCGCCACTCGCTCGAGACCTTCGGCAAATGGCTCGCCGCGCAAGCTCTCACCGATCTCGCGGCGGTCGAATCCGGGCAGCTGAGCGACTACCTCGCACACCGCAAGCGCGCGGGCCTCGCCGCCGCGTCGATCAAGGCCGAAGCCATCGCGCTGCGGATTTTCTTTCGGTTTCTCGTCGGGCGTAAACAGCTCGCCCGCGATCCCGCCGAGTTCATCGCCATTCCGCGCATCGAGCGCTACCTGCCCGACACACTGAACATTCCCGACGTCGAGCGGCTGCTCGGCGCGGTCCACGAGACCGATCCGCAAGCGCTCCGCAACCGCGCCATCTTCGAGCTGCTTTACGCCTCCGGCCTGCGCATTTCCGAGCTCTGCAACGCACGCCTCGAAAATATCGATCTCGACGAAGGCTGGATTCGCGTGACGGGCAAGGGCAACAAGACCCGCATCGTTCCCGTCGGCGGGAGAGCGGTGGAGGCCATCGGCCGCTATCTCTCGATCGAACGTCCAAAGCTCGTCGGCCCGCGGAGTGGCGCGGAAATTTTTCTCTCCGTGCGCGGCCGCAAATTCACCCGCGCGCGCGTCTGGCAGCTCGTCAAGCAATACGCCGGCATCGCCGGGCTGGAGACCAACGCCTATCCGCATCTGCTTCGCCATTCCTTCGCCACGCACCTGCTTTCGAATGGCGCCGACCTCCGCGTCATCCAGGAGCTGCTCGGCCACGCCGACATCTCCACCACGGAAATCTACACCCACGTGGATCAGCGCCGGCTCAAGGCCGTGCACAAAAAATTTCACCCGCGGGCCTAACGGCTACGGCACGGCCTGCGTCTCGACGCGGTTGGGCCATGCTTCCGGCGTCATCCCGGCACGCTTCGATTCTTCCGCGGCCGCGACCACGAGCCGGCGCAGCGCCGGAATAAAAGGCAGCTTGCACGCATCATGCGGCCGCGCCGCATCCGCGAGAGCGGCGAGTTTTTCCGCGCGCCAATCTTTTGAAATCCCGGCCGGATTGCGCAGCTGGGCGACCGCCTCGAGGCCGATCGCACAAGCTTCACCGATCCGATCAAACAGCGGCTTCAGCGCCCTCACGCGCGCTGAAGCCTTATCTCTCGCGAGGTCGTCCGCCGCCGATTTCCATGTCCCCAGCGAAGCCGCGACCGCGGCAAGGTCATCACGATCGACCTCTCGGGAAAATTCGCGTGAAAGCGCGCTGTCGGGCCGGGCGCAATCCACCAGCCCCGTGAGCGGCGTGCCTTGCGTGGAGCCGGGCTGCTGCTTGCCCCGCTGATAGGCCTCCACCGGTTCGACGAGATCGGCGATGACCCGCAAATTCCGCAACGCACCAGCCGGCGCGGAATCTCCAGCCAGCCGGCGGAGCAGGGGATCGATGTAGCTCTCGTGCCTCAGTCCGATTTCCGCGAGCCGGCCGCTCACGATCGCCAGCCTCCGATACATGTCGTCCAAATCCCGCGCGTCCCGCGGCGACCAAAGACGCTCGGCGATCGACGCGGTGCGCGGCCAGATGCGCGAGTCGATCGTCTCCGGAGTCACCCATTCGCTCCACATCGTCGCCTCGCCGCCGAGGATGCGTTTCTGCTCCTCGAGCGTGAGCGTCGTGTTCGCCGGGATGGGATCATTGGGATAATGCGCCGCCGCCGGCTGCGCGAGATCGATGTAATAGCCATTCGAGAGCAGACCCGAATATCCGCGCCGCGCCGCCGCGGCGAGCGCGTCCGGCCCGCGCCAGGATTGGATCACCGCATCCCGCGGCAAATCGTCGTGGAGAATTTCATCCCATCCCACCATCCGCTTTCCATACTTCGTCAAAATCGCCTGCACGCGCCGGTTGAAATATGCCTGGAGAGCCGCGTGATCCTTGAGCCCGCGCTCTTTCATGAATGCTCGAATGCGCGGATTTTTGTCCCAGTCCCCGCCCTTCACCTCGTCGCCGCCGATGTGAAAATAGAGATCCGGAAACAATCCCGCCATCTCGCCCAGGAAACCGTCGAGAAACGCATAGACCGCCTCGTTGGCCGGATCGAACACCGGCTCGAAAATCCCCCATTTCCGTTCGATGGCATAAGGCCCCGGCGCGCTGCCGAGCTCGGGATAGCCAGTCAGCCAGCTCGTCGCGTGGCCCGGCATGTCGAACTCGGGCACCACGCGAATTCCACGCTCCGCCGCATAGGCGACGATCTCGCGAATTTGCTTCTGCGTGAAAAATTTTCCATCCGACCCCAACTCCTGCAGACGTGGAAACTTGCGACTCTCGATTCGAAAACCCTGATCCTCCGAAAGGTGCAGATGCAGCACATTCAGCTTCACCGCCGCCATGCCGTCGAGCGTGCGCTTGACGACCTCGATCGGCTGCCAGTGCCGGCACACATCGAGCATGAGCCCGCGCCACGGAAACCGCGGCGCGTCCTGAATGCTCACGGCGGGCAAAAACCATTTGCCGCCATCCGACTCGAGCAGCTGAGCCAAAGTCTCCAGGCCTCTCAACGCACCGACCACCGTCGCCGCGCGCAACACGCCACCGTGCGCAGTAATATCGAGCGTATAGCTTTCGTCATCGCCGAGAGCGGGCAGTTCGCTGCCAGTTTCCGCGCAGTCGATCATCAATGTCTCCGAGGCTTTGCCATTCGCCGGCCCCGATGAAAAAGTCAGCCCGGTCCGTGCCTGCCAGCGGCTCGACAGCCGCTCGATCCCCTTCCGCAGACGAGCGTCATCGTGATGACGTATCGCGATCGCGAAGGCCGCCGTGACGGCCAGACGCCCGGCGCCCGATTGCATCTTCGCCGGCCTCGGCATGAAATCGGGCGAGGATGCCTCCTTCGCCACGCCCGGCGAAAAGCCGAAAATCATCGCTGATAAAATCCATCCAGGAAGGCGCATGAATCGAGCGAGGATACCGCGGCGACGGCTCCCGCCATAGATGATTCTTGCCCCGCGAGCCGCCCGATTTCATATTCCCCGCCTATGTTCGTTCGATTCCCCCGTCGAGGCGCGAGCCTCGCTCTCGCCAGCGCCGCCGTCATTCTGGGCCTTTCGCCCGCGGTTTCTTTTTCGCAGGAAAAACTGACCGAGCGTCCGCCGGTTTCGAAGCGGAAATTCACCAGCCCGGCGGTGGAAAAAAC
This sequence comes from Chthoniobacterales bacterium, assembly GCA_015655545.1. Lineage (GTDB taxonomy): Bacteria > Verrucomicrobiota > Verrucomicrobiia > Chthoniobacterales > JAATET01 > JAATET01. Next base: position 76,081 of record JAATET010000132.1, read on the forward strand.
CATCGCGGAGGTCACGAAGAACATCAAGGATCCGCGGATCGCGGAAATGTTCGCGAAATGCTTCCCGAACACGCTCGACACGACCGTTTTCTTCTCGATGAAAAACGGCGTGCCCGACACCTACGTGATCACCGGCGACATCGACGCGATGTGGCTGCGCGACTCCTCGGCCCAGGTCGACCCCTACCTCCCGCTCTGCAAGGAAGACCCGAAACTCGCACGGATGATCAACGGTCTGATCCGCCGCCAGGCGAAGTGCATCCTGCTCGATCCGTATGCCAACGCCTTCTATCCCGATGCGAAAAAGGTGAGCGAATGGAAGACCGATCTCACCGAAATGAAACCCGGCGTGCATGAACGCAAATACGAGCTCGACTCGCTCTGCTATCCGATCCGGCTCGCGTATCAATATTGGAAAATCACCGGCGACACCTCCGCCTTCGACGACACGTGGCTGAAGGCAATGAAGCTGGCCGTCGGGACGATGCGCGTGCAGCAGCGCAAGGACGATCGCGGGCCTTATAAATTCCAGCGCACCACCGCCGTGCAGACCGATACCGTGCCCGGCGCCGGCTGGGGAAATCCAATCAAGCCGACCGGCATGATCTGCTCCGTCTTCCGCAATTCCGACGACTCCGCGACGTTCCTTTTCAACATCCCGGAGAACCTCTTCGCGGTCGCGAGCCTGCGCCGCCTCGCGGAGATCCTCGACGCCATCAAGAAGGAGCCCGCGCTCGCCGCCGACTCGCGCGCACTGGCCGACGAGGCCGAGGCCGCCGTCAAAAAATACGGCATCGTCGATCATCCGAAATATGGAAAAATCTACGCCTACGAAGTCGATGGCTTCGGCAACACGCTCCTCATCGACGACGGCGGCTCACCGGGCCTGATCGCGATTCCATTCCTCGGCTACGGCACCCCGGACGATGAAGTTTACAAAAACTCCCGCCGCTTCGCCCTCAGCGAGGACAATCCCTTTTTCTACAAAGGCGCCGCCGGCGAAGGCCTCGGCAGCCCGCACCTTGCCGCGCACGGCGACTACATCTGGCCGATGGGCATCGCGACCCGCGGCGTGACCTCGAGCGATCCGGAGGAAATCAAGCTGTGCCTCGACATGATCGCTTCGACGAATGCCGGCACCGGCTTCATGCACGAGGGCTTCGACAAAAACGACGCGGCCAAATTCACCCGCGATTGGTTCGCGTGGGCGAACACCTGGTTCGGCGAATTCGTCTGGCGCGTCTACCGCGAGAAGCCCGAGCTTTTGAAAAACTAGTTGGCCAATCAATCCAGTCGGGCAAATACGAACGACAGTGAACTGCACCCCCTTCAGAATTTTCACTTTCTTGATGCTCGGCTTGGCCTCGTGGGTAAAAGCCGGGCCGGCCATCGACCGCCACGCTCTCGTGTCCCGGCATGATCTCCACGGAAGCGATTTCGAAATTCCCCTGGGCAACGGCAACTTCGCCTTCAACGCCGACGGGACCGGGCTGGAAACCTTCAGCGGAAACACCATGTCGCATTGGTGCTGGCACAGCTTTCCTCTCCCTCCCGGAGTCAGCCAGACGGATATCAAGCCTTGGGCAACCTCCGATCACGGAAGGCTCAAAGGAGCGACCACCAAGATGCCCGCGCCCATCTACGGATGGTCACGCGTCAATCCGCATCCGCTGAATCTGGGCCGCATCGGCTTTGTCGGCAGCGAAGGCGCGCGGCTTCAACCTTCCGACGTGCGCTTCGATTCCCGCCATCTCGAAATGTGGACCGGGCTGCTCGAAAGCAAGTTCACCTGCCTCGGACAGCACGTCACGGTGAAGACCTGCGTCGATCCGAAAAACGATACCGTGGCCGTGCAGGTGACCTCTCCGCTTTTGAAGAATGGCCGGCTGAAAGTCCTGCTCGATTTTCCCGCGCCTTCCTTTGCCAAATCCCCGTGGGTCGGAGATTTCTCCCAAACCTCCGGGCACCGCACCGACGTCGTCCAGAACAAGGACGGCCGGCTCGAACTGCGACGCACGATCGACGAGACGAAATATGACGTCGTCTTGTCCACGACAGGAAACATTTCGACGACGGACAGCGCCATGCACCGCTTTGTCGTGATGGCGAAAAGCGGCAGCGACACGCTGGATTTCACCTGCGGCTTCGGAGCCACCGCCGCCGCGGACGCCATCCAGACGGTCGCCGGGATCGAGGCCGCTTGCGCCGATTCGTGGATGGCCTTTTGGAAAAGCGGCGGCGCGATCGACCTCTCCGGAAGCAAGGATCCCCGCTGGATGGAGCTGGAGCGCCGGATCGTGCTTTCGCAATACCAGCTCGCCGTGCAATCCGCCGGCGACTATCCGCCCGCCGAGGTTGGGCTCACCGGTCTCGATCCATGGCGGGGAAAATGGCACTTCGAAATGATCTGGTGGCATCTGGCTCACTACGCCCTGTGGGACCGCTGGCCCAAGGCGGAAAAAGCACTTTCCAATTACCAGCGCCTCGCTTCCGTGGCTCGGGAGATCGCCAAAAATTTCGACTATCGCGGCTTGATGTGGCCGAAGCAGACCGGACCAAACGGTTATAACGACGGCTATCCCTCCGAAATGCCTCTGCTTTGGAAAGAGCCTCATCCCATCTTTTTCGCGGAGCTCGATTACCGCCTGCACCCAAACGCCGCCACGCTCGCGAAATGGAAGGACGTTGTTTTCGGAACTGCAGATTTCATGGCCGACTATCCGACGAAAAATGCCACCACCGGACATTACGATCTTGATCCGGTTTGGGCGGCGTGGGAGGGGCCGATCGACAAAAATACCATCTTCGAGCTCGGCTACTGGCACGCCACGCTCGAAATGGCGCAGCAATGGCGGCTTCGGCTGGGCTTGAAACGCGATGCGCATTGGGACGACGTGGCGAAAGATCTCGCGCCTCTCCCGACAAAGGACGGACTTTACATTTATAGCAGCGCATGGCCGAACACCTTCGCACTCCGCGATTTCGACCACCTCGACCACATCGGCATCGCGGGAATGCTGCCGCCGTTCCCGGGACTGGACCCCGACACCGCGCGTCGCACGGTCAAGGAGGTAGCCCGGGATTGGCAGTGGGAACGGGTTTGGGGTTGGGATTTCCCATGGCTGGCCATGGCCGCAGCGAGAGTTAGCGAGCCGAAGATCGCCGTCGAGGCTCTGCTCAATCCCGCCGCAAAAAATCATTACGATGAGAGGGGACTTTGCACCGGCGGTCCGCCTCCCTATTTACCCGGCAACGGCGGCCTCCTTTATGCCGTCGCCATGATGGCGGCAGGCTGGGACGGCGCACCCCACCGCAATGCCCCAGGCTTCCCGGATAACGGGTCGTGGAAAGTGCGCTGGGAAGGGCTCAAGCCCGCGCCCTGATAGTTTCTACCGAAGCAGCTCTTCGAGAGCCAGCTTTCGCCGCGCGTGCTCCTCGTCGCTGATCACCGAGACCAGCGCACAATCCGATGGCTCCGGCAGCTCCACCCACGAGCGGCAGCCGCCGTATTTCTTTTCCATGCGCAGGCGAAACGCCGGTTCCAGCCGGTAGATTCGGACGAAGGCGACATGCAATCCGGGCGATTCATCGTAGTGAAAACGCTCCTCGACAATGGCGTCTTTCCACACATGCAGATCGCGCAACCGGTGGACGACCGCCAAATCGGTGACCAGCTTCGTCCACTCGACGGTCGCCGCGTAAGCGATCTCGATTTCTTCATCGAGCGCCTGCGGCACCGGCGTCTCCGGCGGCAGCGTCGTGCGCTCCAGCTGCTCGTGGAACCAGGTCGGAAAAAGAAAAAACTCCTCGTGCCGGAACGCGAAACCCGCCCGGCCCTCGGCAATGCCGCCCTTGCGTAAAATCAGACTTTGCCGTCCGCTGCCGAGCGCCTCGCAGATGAGCGCCCATTCCTTGAAAGCTGCCGTCATGTTGGGTCTTTAAAAATAATTGGAACAACCCCATCCGCAAAGCAGAGAATGGAGGCATGCTCTATCGATTCGATCTGCACGTGCATTCGTTTTTCTCGGGAGACGCCGCGAGCTCGCCGGAGCAGCTCGTCGCCGCGGCACGCCGCAAGGGCCTCTCCGGCATCGCGATCACCGATCACAACAGCTGCGAATCAGCGGCCTATTGCCTGGAGCATGGCCTCGCGAACGAAGCCGGCACACCGGTCGGCGGATTTCTCGTCGTGCCCGGAGTCGAGGTCTCCACGGCCGACGGGCATCTGCTTTGCATCGGCACGACGCTGCCGGGAATGATCGGCGCACCCGCCATCGAGGTGGAGAAGGCGATCCATGAACGCGGCGGCGTGGCCATTCCCGCCCACCCCTACGACCGCTGGCGCGCGGGCATTCGTGAAGAGGTGCTCAAGCAAATGCAGACGCCGGTGCTCGAGGTCTTCAACGCCGCCGTCACCTCCCGCAGCTTCAACGCCCAGGCCAAGGCCTTCGCCGAGGCGCACGGCCGCAAGATGACCGCCGGCAGCGATGCCCACCATGCGAGCGCGGTCGGCACGGCCGGCACGGCCTACGACCTGGACGAATTTTCCGTCGCGGGGCTGCTGCGCGCGATCGTGCGCGGCGGGGAATTGAACGAGACTTACCTCACGCGCTACGAAGGCTTCAAAAAGCACTTCGGAAACTGGTTCCGCGTCTTCAACCGCAATCCGCGCCGCCCGCGATAGATCTCAAAGGACCACCCGCTTCGTCCGTCCCCCGATGCCGGTGAAGATGTGCCAGGCGATGGTGCCGGCCCATTGCGCGACTTCGCCAGCCAGGATGATTTCATCGCCTTGCGCGCCGATCAGCACGACTTCCTCACCGATCTCCGCATCCGGCACGCCGCTCACATCGACGAGGATTTGATCCATCGTCACCCGTCCGAGCAGCGCGCACCGTTTTCCGCCAACGATCACGCAGGCTCCGCGGTTCGAAGCCTGGCGCGGGTAGCCATCCGCATAGCCGACGGCGAGCGTCGCAATGCGCATCGGCCGCGGGGTGATGAAAGTGCGCCCGTAGCTGATGCCCCGGCCTTCGGGAACGTCGCGCACCAGCAGGATGCGGCTTTTCCACGCCAGCGCGGGCCGGAGCTGCGACTGGAAGGCGGGGATGGATGCGCTGCCATAGAGCATGAGACCGGCACGGACGTGACCGAACGCGCTTTCGGGAAAGGCGCAAATGCCCGCGCTATTCAAGGCATGGAATTTCACGTGCGGCGCCAGCGCGCGAACCTTCACCGCGAATTCCGAGAAATCGGCGAGCTGATGGCGCGTGAAGACCTCATCCTCATCCGCCACCGGCAGATGCGTCGCGACGCTGTGCAATTCGACGTTCGCGGCGGACATGATGCTCTCGATTTCGCCAAGGGCCTGCGTGTGCCAGACGCCGATTCTTCCCATGCCCATATCGACTTTCAGCGAAACACGAGCCGATTTCCCGAAGTCACCCGCCTCCCGCGCGCTGGAAACCGTCGCAATGCAATCGAGCTGAACCGCGGCCGCCCTTTCCTCTGGAAGACAGGGGCTGAGCAGAAGGATATCTTTTTCCGGAGCCAGGCCGCGCACTTCGGCCGCCTCTCCGACATTCGCGACCGCGAAAAGGTCCGCCACCTCGCGAAGAATGGGCACGGCATTTTCGACGCCGTGCCCATAGGCATTTGCCTTCACCACGGCGATCAATTCCGCGCCGGTGTGGCGTTTCACGAATTCCGCATTCCAGCGGATGGCGTCGGGATCGACTTCCGTCCAGACGCGGGCACTCACTTCCACGCGCCGCCTTGCTTTGTCGGGATCACCAATGGATTCAATGATTCTTATCCGGATGAATCCAGCAATTTGCCGAGTTCCTCCCCGTGATTTGACCGCATGGCATAAAACCAGTCTCCCTCGCCGCGGTGGAGGTCGATGAGATCGATCAGCTGCAGCGTGTTCAGCAGACGGAACAGGCGGCCGGAATCCGGCTCGACCAGCGTGAGCGCGCTGAGGCGAGCTTTGCCATGCTGCTGGATCAGCACGAGCAGCTCCCACGCCCGCGAAATCTCGTCGTCGTTGAGTTGCCGGATCGCGCGGAAATTTCCCCACGCGGCAAACGTCAACCGCACGGGAAGAAGCAGGAAATCCGCGAGCAGATGCCAGCCGATGATGGCCCGGTCCGAAACGCCGGCGTAGCGGCCGCGCAAATGATCGACGACTCCCCAGACGAAAAGACCGATCGCCAGCACAAACGCCGCACCGGGAATCCAGGCCGGTATTTGCGGTCCGCGATCACCTTGAACGGAAGTCACGGCGCCCAGCAGAATGAGGACGAAGAAAAAGTAAGCCAGATTCCACGTCAGCACGGCCGCGGCCAGCGAGAGGATCGCGAGCCAGAGCGCGTGGCGGTTGTGCGAGCGGAGCTGCGCCCGCAGCCATGCGGGGGCGGCGGCATTCATTCCGCGGGCCGATAGCCGGCGGGATCGATCTCGACTCCGGCGAAGCCGGCGGTGTGCAGTCCGCGCTCGATGGAGCCGCGCATCGTGTCCACGGCGCCCATTTCCTCTGGTGCGATCTGCACCCGGGCCGAAGGCGCGTCTCCGGCAAGATATCGCACCCGAAAAACCCGGAATCCGAGCGAGCGGACGAAAGCCTCGCCGCGTTCCACGAGCGCGAGCGCCTCGGGCGTGACGGGCGTGCCATGCGGAATGCGGGAGGAAAGACAAGGCTGCGCCGGTGCGTCGGCGGTCGGCAGGCCGAGCTCGCGGGAAAGCGCGCGAACGTCGGCTTTCGTGAGGCCGGCTTGTTTGAGCGGGGCCAGGATCGAGAACTCCGCCGCCGCCTGTGAACCGGGGCGCAAATGCGCCGGATCGTCGGCGTTCTCGCCGTAGGCGATCACCGCATAGCCGCGCTCGCGGGCGAGAGCATCGAGCCGCTGGAAAAGCTCCGCCTTGCAGAAATAGCAGCGATTGATCGGATTCGCGGCGTAGCGCGGATCGTTGACCTCGTCGGTCTGCACGACCTCGACCGTCGCGCCAAACTCCCGAGCCGTCTCCAGCGCGTCGGCAAGCGCCTGGCGGGGCAGGCTCGGGCTGTCGGCAATCACGCCGAGAACCCGGTCGCCGAGCGTGCGCCGCGCGAGCGCCAGCAGACACGCGCTGTCGACTCCCCCGGAATAGGCGACGACGAGCGGCGCGTGGGCGCGCAGCGACTGTTCAAGGGCGCGAACTTTGTCCTGCATCACCTCACAGGTTCAGCCGGGAGAAGAGAGCGTCAAGCGGCATCTGGATGCCGATGAAAAACTCGCCGAATTCCGCGTATTGCGCGCTCACTTCGTCGAAGCGCATTTCGTAGACGATGGCCTTGATGTCGCTCGTCGTGTGGGCAAAGAGCGTGACGCCCCACTCGCCGTCGTCGAGCCCGGTCGAGCCGGTGATGAGCTGGCGCACGCGGCCCGCGTAGGTGCGGCCGACGCGGGCGTGGCCGGCCATGAGTTTCTTTCGCGCCTCGAAATCGAGCGCATACCAGTTTTGCCCCGGCGCGCGGCGCTTCGACATCGGGTAGAAGCAGAAGACCGGCCAATCCGCGAGGTTCGGCTCGAGGCGGTCCTTCGCATATTTCGCCATGCGCTCGCGGAACGCCGCCAGCCGCGCGTAGAACTCCGGCGTGGCCGGCGTGAGCTTTTCCTCCGCCTCGAGCGACGCGGCGAATTCCTCCTCGGGCATCGTGTATTCACTGCGCTCGGTCATCGAGAGCCATGAGAACTCCGGCGCGAGCACGCCGATGCCGAGCGAGAGCGCGAGCTGCTTCGAGATGCGATCCACGGCGTGGAGGTCGGGGCAGACGAGCATGAACCCGAGGTCGGCTTTCGGCGTGACCATGCTGAGCGTGAGCAGCTGCGTATCGGCCTCGGCGCGGATGTCTTTCACCAGATTCGCGAGCTGGGTCTTGGCCTCGAGCCGCTCCTTCGCGGAGAGGATTTCCCATTGCATGTGCTCGAGACGGAAGAAGATGTGCAGGACGTGGCGGCCCTCGGTCGGCAGGATGGATTCCATGTGAAGATCAAATTCCCGTGTCGCCGCCAAAAAAACAATTGCATTCCGGGGTCAGGTTTCTAGTTTCCCTCGGGTTGAAGGAACAACATGGCAGACGTCTCTAACAAATATCCCGAAAACGTTGCTGGAAAATTTTATTGCGACGATCAGTGTATCGATTGCGACCTGTGCCGCGAGACGGCGCCGGCGAATTTCACCCGCAACGACGATGGCGGCCACTCCTATGTGTTCAAGCAGCCGGAGACTCCCGAAGAGGAGGCCCTCTGCAAGGAAGCCATGGAAGGCTGCCCGGTCGAGGCGATCGGCAACGACGCCTAAATCGGGCTCCGCCATTCGAAAAGCGATTTCATGAGTGCGAAATCGCTCCGCAAGTTCGTCGTCGAAGAGTGGCGCGGCCTGCCTGAGAAACGCGAAGAACGGCCGCTCGTCGCCGTCTCGGCCGCCATCCAGCAGCTCATCACGCGCCTCGGCCTTCGCGAGCGCATCAACGAAGCCG
>JAATET010000056.1 GCA_015655545.1 Chthoniobacterales bacterium
GAACTGCATCACCATTCGCGGTTCATTCGTCGGCACGCGCGAGGACATGGCCGAAGCGCTCGCCTTCGCCGCCGAGGGCAAGGTCAAGGCCGACATCGAGCTGCAACCTCTATCCGCGGTCAATCAGGTTCTTGAGCGGCTCGAACACGGCAAAGTCGCGTCACGCGTGGTCATTGATTTTATGAGCGCCTGACTTGAACCACGGGGGCGCGATGAATTTTCAAACAGCATTGCTGGACGTCCGCCGGATGGGGGACGCGGATCGACTGACGGTCGCCGCCGGCACGCCGGCCATCGAGCTGATGGAGAATGCCGGCAGAGCCGTTGCGAGAGAAATCGAGCGGCGCTGGACTGCGCGTCCGGTCATCGTGCTGTGCGGACCTGGTAACAATGGCGGCGACGGTTTCGTGGTTGCCCGCTTGCTTGCCGAGGCCGGATGGCCGGTCCGCATCGCCTTGTTCGGCCCTCGCGACCTTTTATCGGGAGAAGCGGGCCACCACGCGAAACTATGGCGTGGTGATGTGGAACCCCTGATGCCGGCCGCGCTCGATGGCGCGGAACTCGTGGTGGATGCGATCTTTGGAGCAGGCTTCTGGCGCGCGCTGGAAGGACCCGCCGCGGAAACCTTGGTTGCGGCAGCCAGAAGTGCGGTGCCGATCGTTGCAGTGGATGTCCCAAGCGGTTTGATGGCGGATACCGGCGAAGCGTTGGGAGCCGTTTCAACGACTTTGACCGTCACCTTCTTCCGCAAAAAACCATGCCACCTCTTGCTGCCCGGACGGTTGATATGCGGAGAGGTTGTCGTCACCGATATTGGCATTTCGGCCTCCGTGCTGGAGCAACTCGCGCCGGACACCTTCGAGAACGTCCCCGAACTTTGGCTGTCGGCTCTGCCTCGTCCGCACGATGGCGGCAACAAATACCTACGCGGCCACGCGTTGATTTCCGGCGGCTATCCGATGACCGGTGCGGCCCGAATGGCCGCCCGTGCGGCCGCGCGCGCCGGGGCGGGATTGACAACGATCGCAGTGCCCGAGATCGCTCTGCCCATCTACGCGGCGGCGCTAACCAGCATCATGGTCCGACCACTCGCGTCTCCGAAGGATTTTGACCGACTGCTGGATGACCTTCGTTTCTCCGCTTTCCTGATTGGACCCGGCTTCGGCACCGGCGAGGAAACCCGCGCCCGTGTGCTCGCCATTTTGGGCAGCGATCGGCCAGCCGTCCTCGACGCCGACGCACTCACGGCTTTTCAGGACGATCCTCCGGCGCTCGATCGGGCAATCGTCGGAGCCTGCGTTCTGACCCCTCATGACGGGGAGTTCGCTCGGCTATTCGATCCGACCGGCGATAAGCTCACCCGTGCGCGCTCCGCAGCCCGTCGCAGTGGAGCGATCATTGTCCTCAAAGGCACGGATACGGTGATCGCGGCCCCGGACGGTCGGGCGATCATTAACGCAAACGCACCAGCCACCTTGGGCACCGCAGGATCGGGCGATGTTTTGAGCGGTATCGTGCTCGGGCTCCTCGCACAAGGCATGGAGCCGTTCCTTGCCGCCGCCGCAGCGGTATGGCTGCACGGCGCGGCGGCCACGGCGTTCGGTCCCGGCCTCATCGCCGAAGACCTTCCGGACCTGCTGCCGGGCGTGTTACGCCGCCTGTATGAATGGGAATTTCGATGAATGCGATGATGCTCAAAAAGATCGGCACTCCTCTCGAATGGATGGAGCTAGCCGATCGGCAACCCGGAGCCGGCCAGATTCGAGTCAAGGTATTGGCGTGCGGCGTCTGCCGCACCGACCTCCATGTCGTCGATGGCGAGCTTCCCGACCCGAAAGTTCCGATCATTCCCGGCCACGAGATCGTTGGCCGAATCGATTCGCTCGGATCGGGCGTCGAGAGACTGCACATCGGTGAGCGCGTAGGCATTCCCTGGCTCGGCCACACCTGCGGCGTTTGTCCCTATTGCATGGGCGGGCAGGAGAATCTCTGCGACGACCCGATCTTCACCGGCTTCACACGCGATGGCGGTTTTGCGACAACAACGATTGCCGATGCGCGCTTTGCCTTCCCGCTCGGCGACGGCGGCAGCGACGTGTCGCTCGCCCCTCTCCTCTGCGCCGGACTGATCGGCTGGCGTTCGCTGGTGATCGCGGGCGCGGGCAAAAAGCTCGGGCTCTACGGATTTGGCGCGGCCGCTCACATCCTCGCGCAGGTCGCTAGGTGGCAGGGACGCTCGGTTTTCGCCTTCACGCGTCCGGGGGATGAGGCAACCCAAGCCTTCGCCCGAAGTCTCGGCGCGACTTGGGCAGGCGGTTCCGACGAAATGCCGCCGGAGCCGCTCGATGCGGCGATAATCTTCGCGACCGTCGGCGATCTCGTGCCGCTTGCGCTCAGTGCGGTCCGCAAGGGCGGCCGCGTCGTTTGCGCGGGCATACACATGAGCGACATCTCGGGCTTCCCCTACCGGATGCTTTGGGAGGAGCGGCAGCTTGTGTCGGTCGCCAATCTCACGCGGCAGGACGGACTCGATTTTCTGCGACTCGCACCGGAAATCGGCATCGTCACCAAGACCACGCCCTATCCACTCACCCTGGCCAATCAAGCCCTTGCCGATCTCCGCGCCGGTCGGTTCGAAGGCGCCGCCGTTCTGGTGCCATGAACGCGGTTGAAGAGAATGGCATGAATCGAATCCCTCTCTATCCCCTGCGCTTCGAGCCGATCTACCAATATCGGCTCTGGGGCGGCCGGCGTTTGGCCAACCTGCTCACCGCTCCATTGCCCGGCCACGGCCCGATCGGCGAGGCATGGGCGCTGAGCGACCGAGCGGACCACGCCAGCGTCGTCGCCAGCGGACCGCTCAAGGGCTGGACTCTCCGGCAATTGATCGAGCAGTCGCCGGAGCAAGTATTGGGAGATCTCGCCGGGCGCTTTCAGCGGTTCCCGCTGCTGCTGAAATTTCTCGATGTGCGCGACACCCTCTCCGTTCAGGTGCATCCTTCAGACCTTCAAACGAACTATCTCCCGGCGGGCGAAACCGGAAAAACCGAAGCGTGGATGGTGCTGGAAACGGGCACCGAAAGCCGCATCTACGCGGGTCTGAAGTCCGATACCACGGCGGACGATTTGCGGCGGGCGCTTGCGAACGGGACGATCACCGACCACCTAACGAGCTTCCGCCCGGAACCCGGCGCCGCCGTCCTCATCCCTGCCGGAACCGTTCACTCGCTCGGTGATGTGGTGGTTTTTGAAGTGCAGGAAAATAGCGACGTGACGTTTCGGCTTTACGACTGGGACCACGTCGATGCGAAAACCGGCCAGCCTCGCCCGCTGCAGGTCGATCAAGCAATGGCGTGCATCGACTTTTCGCAAGGCGCGGTCAGGCCGGCGGTGCCGACGCTGGAGGAAATCGGACCGGTGAGGCGCGAGCGCCTCGTCTCCTGCGCGCATTTTGGGATGTGGCGGCTGCACGGAAATTCTCCGTTTCCCGTCGGATCCGCGACCACGCCGCGCGTGCTGGTGGGGCTCGCCGGCTACGGCCAGTTGGAGCACGCCGACTCTAGCCACGCCTTCGGACCGGGGGACGTGCTGCTCCTGCCAGCGGTGCTCGGAGCGTGTTTTTGCCGGCCACAAGGCGCCGTCACCTTGTTGGAACTTTCGCTGCCCGAGGGAGCGCACCCATGAAAACACTCATCGTCTTCGATCTCGATGGCACGCTGGCCGAGAGCAAATCTTCGCTCGATGGCGAGATGTCCGGACTGCTGAACGCGCTTCTGCGCGTTGTGAAGGTGGCGGTGATTTCCGGTGGCGCCTGGTCGCAATTCGAAAAGCAAGTGCTCGCCCCGTTTCCACGGGACACACCGCTAAAGAATCTCTCGCTCCTTCCGACCTGCGGAACGAAGTTCTACCAATATAAATCCGGCTGGGAGCCACTGTATTCGGAAGACTTCAGCGCGCGGGAGAAAGAAAAAATTATCGGCTCGCTGAAGCAGGCGATCGCGTCATCGGACTTTCCGGCCCACGAGAGCTGGGGAGAGATCATCGAAGACCGGGGCAGCCAGATCACGTTCTCCGCGCTTGGGCAACAGGCTCCGCTCGAAGCGAAGAAAACGTGGGACCCGGATTTCGCCAAACGGAAGAAGATGAAGGTGGTTCTGGATCGCCTGATTCCCGAGTTTTCCGTGCGCCTCGGCGGCGCGACCTCCATCGACGTTACCAAGCTGGGCATCGACAAGGGCTACGGCATTCGCAAACTCCGCGACACGCTCGGCATCGCCATCGACGAGATGATTTTCGTCGGGGACGCCCTGTTTCCCGGCGGGAACGATTTTTCGGCCAAGGAAGCGGGCACCACATCCATCCAAGTCCGCGATCCCCACGAATCGAAACGGGTCATCGAGGCGATCCTCGCCTGTTTTGAACCCGAGGAGGCCCGATGAGCGGCTTTCAACTCCAGCGCATCGGCATCGTGATGGAATCGGAACCCGGCAATCCTCACGAAGTCGAAGGCGTGCTGAATCCGGCGGCCGTACGCGGTCCGAACGGCGGGCTCTACTTGTTTCCGCGGCTCGTCGCACGGGGAAACGTTTCGCGCATCGGCATCGCCCACGTGCAATTCAACGAAGCCGGTGATCCGATCGGCGTCGAGCGGCTCGGCATCGCGCTGGAGCCGGAGGCCGACTACGAGTGCGTGCCTCACGGCGGCGGGGGCTGTGAAGACCCGCGCATCACGTTCATGGAGCGGCTTCGATGCTATGTGATGACCTACACGGCGCTCTCGCCCCTCGGACCGCGCATCGCCCTTGCCGTCTCGGAGGATTTGTTTCATTGGCAGCGACTCGGGCTCGCGACCTTCGAGGCGTATCGCGGCATCGACTTCGTCCATGTGGACAACAAGGACGCCAGCCTCTTCCCCGTCGCCATTCCCAACCACGCCGGAAAAATGCAGATGGCCATCCTCCATCGGCCGCTTTTTCCCGGCACGCGACCGGAGGAAACCGCGTGCGAGTGCGCGTCGCGAGTGGTGGATCTCGACCACGAAAGCATTTGGATTTCCTACTGCCCGGTAGTCCTCGAGGGACTCGAGCCGAATCAGCTCGGACTGTTCAATTCCCACCACCGCCTCGCGACTCCGGTGTCGCCCTGGGAGTGCCTCAAAATCGGCGGAGGAACTCCGCCTGTCCTTACGCGGCACGGATGGCTGATCCTTTACCACGGGGTGAGTGACGTGTCCGAACCGAGCAGCGACAAACATCACCTCTGCTACTCCGCTGGCGTCATGATCCTCTCGAAGGATCATCCGCACTTAATCCGCTATCGTTCTCCAGAGCCCGTATTGGCGCCATTGCTGCCGCAGGAATGCTCCGGGATCGTGCCAAACGTCGTATTTCCCACCGGCATCGACCGCCGCGACGATCTCGGCACGCCGGACCGCTTCGATGTCTATTATGGCATGGCCGACTGCCGGATCGGAGTGGCCCGCCTTGACCTCCCGGAATATCTGCCACCCGGGGCACCAGCGGACGAAGGCGAACCAAAAACCGGGGGACAGGAATGAACGAGAAAGAAAACTCCACGAATGTCGGCACGGTCGTGTCCGTGCGCGGCAGCGTCGTCGAGGCACGGTTCGACCGGCATTTGCCGCCGATCCATACCGTGCTGCGCGCGGGAGCGGACAAGGAGATCGTCATCGAAGTGCTCACGCAACGCGACGAACGTCATGTGCGCGGAATCGCGCTCACCGCCACGCAAGGTCTCGCTCGCGGCATGGCGGTCGAGGATACCGGCGGACCGTTGCAAGCTCCCGTGGGCAAGGCGATTCGGTCGCGGATGTTCGACGTGTTCGGCAACACCATCGACCGCGGAGCGGCGCTGGCCGACATCGAATGGCGCTCCGTGCACCGCGCGCCGCCGTCGCTGGCTCAACGCTCCACCAAGTCGGAAGTCTTCGAGACGGGCATCAAGGCCATCGACGTGCTAGTGCCACTGGAGCGCGGTGGCAAGGCGGGGCTTTTCGGCGGGGCGGGCGTCGGCAAGACGGTGCTTCTCACCGAAATGATCCACAACATGATCGGGCACCACGACGGCGTGAGTATTTTTTGCGGCATCGGCGAGCGTTCCCGCGAGGGCGAGGAACTTTATCGCGACATGAAGGAGGCTGGCGTGCTGCCGAACATGGTGATGGTCTTCGGCCAGATGAACGAGCCGCCCGGCAGCCGCTTTCGCGTGGGCCACGCCGCGCTGACGATGGCCGAGTATTTCCGCGACGACGAGCACCGCGACGTGCTCCTGCTCATCGACAATATTTTCCGCTTCATCCAGGCCGGCTCGGAAGTGTCCGGATTGATGGGGCAGATGCCGTCGCGGCTGGGCTACCAGCCCACGCTGGGCACCGAGCTGTCGGGCCTGGAGGAGCGCATCGCCAATACCGACACCGGCGCCATCACCTCGATCCAGGCGGTGTATGTGCCGGCGGACGATTTCACCGATCCCGCGGCGGTGCATACGTTCTCGCACATTTCCGCGTCCATCGTGCTCTCGCGCAAGCGGGCGAGCGAAGGGCTTTTCCCGGCCATCGACCCGCTCCAGTCCAGCTCCAGGATGGCCACGCCGGGCATCGTCGGCGCGCGGCATTACGCCCTGGCGCAGGAAATTCGCCGCACGCTCGCGCAATACGCGGAACTCAAGGACATCATCGCCATGCTCGGCCTGGAGCAGCTTTCGCCGGAGGACC
>JAATET010000134.1 GCA_015655545.1 Chthoniobacterales bacterium
CTCGGCCGCATTGGTCGGCGTGAAGGCCCGGGAAACGCCTGCTCCGACGAGCAGACTGAATGCGAGGGTCCAGATGAACCGGGATCGCCTGGCGCGATGGCGGCAGGGAACGAGAGAAACGGACTGAGTTGGTAACGTTGATTTCATGTTTTTTCTGGGGGGATGAGGGACGCCGCACCGGGCGTTTAAGCCATGGTGGAAACCACAGCCATCAAGCGCGGGGGGAGCGCGTCACGGTGTCTTTTCGAACCCAATGATGAGCTCTTATTATTTTGTTGTTTGGAATGAACCCGGCGAGCTCGCCGGCGCGAGAACACAAGATTCATCGGGGGGGATGAGTGAGACGAACTTCTTTATTCGCTAGGAAGAAGCATAGATTGCTCGGTCGTAGAAAGGCAACAAAAATATCCGTTTCAGTTCGATCGCAACCACGTGCGATGGATACCTGCTGCCCGGATGTTTTGGACATCTTGACATTCAAAAATCGGAAATTTATCGACGAACTTACATCGTCTTGCGTTTGCGGGGGAAAATGACAAGCCCGCGGCGCTGCATCCCGGCGGTAGCTCGGGGCTCAATAGTCGCCGGGCGGGAGGGTGAGCAGGTCGAGCGCCTGCAAGGTCGCTTTGTCGAGGCGGCCGGTGGCTCTGAAGCGGTTGTCTTTTTGGTAGGCGCGAAGCGCATCCGTGAGGTCGGAATTCGGCGCGCCATTCAAGGGGCCGCGGTAGAAGCCGAGCAGGCGAAGGTTCTGCTGCGCCTTCTTCACGGTTTGCACCTGGAACTCCGGCGGCGCGGTGAGGTAGGGGCCGCCGACGAAAAGATCCGCCAGTGCCATGCCGCGCGAGACGGGCTTCACCGGCTTCTCCGCCGGTGGCTTGATGCCGAGCACGTTCAAGGTTGCGACATTCAGCTCGCCGGTGACGCGCAGGTTTTTCGCTTGCTGGAAACGTTGCACGGCGAGCGATGTGTTTTTCCCCCAGGCGCCGTCCGCCTTGCCATCGTAATAGCCCATGCGGGCGAGCTTGGCCTGCGCGGCGAGGACGACATCATCGGCGCGCGCGAGAGAGACGAGGGCGAGCGAAAAAAAGGCCGAGGCAAGTAGAAATCTTTTCACTCCGCAAAGCTAAGCGATCGGCGCGCGGGGGCGAATGAATTTTTGGCGCGGCGGCTGGCTAGACGTTGAAGCGGAATTCCATGACGTCGCCGTCCGCGACCACGTATTCCTTGCCCTCGATGCGGAGGCGGCCGGATTCGCGGGCCTTTGCCTGTGAGCCGAATTTCATCAGCTCGTCGAAGGCGACCGTTTCCGCGGCGATGAAGCCGCGCTCGAAGTCGCTGTGGATCACGCCGGCGGCGGCGGGAGCCTTGTCGCCCTCGTGGATCGTCCAGGCGCGCGCTTCCTTCGGACCGACGGTGAAATAGGTGCGCAGGCCGAGCAAATGGTAGGCGGCGCGGATGAGCAGACCGACGCCGGAATCGTCCACGCCGAGGCCGGCGAGGAATTCCTTCGCTTCCTCGGGCGGAAGCTCGGCGAGCTCGCTCTCGATCTGCGCGCTGATGATGACCGCATCGCTGCCGAGGTGATCGGCGGCATATTTTTTCACGGCGGCGACATGCTGTGAAGCCGGGGAGTCGCCGGTGAGGCTGGCGAGATCGTCCTCGCGGACGTTGCAGGCGAAGAGCGTGGGCTTGGCGCTGAGCAGGAAAAACTCGCGCATGATTTTCTGCTCCTCGTCGGAAAGTTCGGCGACGAGCGCCGGCTTGCCGGAGTCGAGGTGGGGCAGGAGTTTTTCCACGACGGCGATTTCGGCTTTCGCGGCCTTGTCGCCCATGCGGACGCCTTTTTGCAGGCGCTCGGCCCGCTTCTTGAGCGCGGCCATGTCGGCGAGGATGAGCTCGGTGTTGATGATCTCGATGTCGCGCACGGGGTCGACGGTTCCGGAAACGTGATGGATGTCTTCGTCTTCGAAACAGCGCACGACCTGCACGACCGCATCGACTTCGCGAATGTGGCTCAGAAATTGGTTGCCGAGGCCTTCGCCTTCGCTGGCGCCGCGCACGAGGCCGGCGATATCGACGAACTCAAAAGCCGCGGGGATCGTCTTTTCGGACTTCGAGAGCTTGGCGAGTTCGTCGAGGCGCACGTCGGGGACGTTCACGATGCCGACATTCGGCTCGATGGTGCAGAAGGGGAAATTGGCCGCGGCGGCTTTGCGCGTGCGGGTGAGGGCGTTGAAGAGGGTCGACTTGCCGACATTGGGCAGACCGACGATTCCGGCTTTGAGCATAGAAAGTGAAAACTAAACGGGATTGACAGGATTTACAGGATTAACGGGAGTGGGGATATGAAGCTGCAGAAAATCGTGGCGTTTCTCGATCAGGAATTGCGGACGGCGGAAGTGCGGGATTATCCGAACGCGCACAATGGTCTGCAGCTCGAGAATGCGGGCGGGGTGACGCGGGTGGCTTGCGCGGTGGACGCGTGCGAGGCGGTGATCGACGCGGCGGGCGAGGCGGGAGCGGATTTGTTGATCGTGCATCACGGGATGCTGTGGCAGGGCGCGCAGCGGATCGAGGGCGCGTCATTTCGCAAACTCAAGCGGGCGATCGACTCCGGCCTCGCGATCTACAGCTCTCACCTGCCGCTGGATCTGCATCCGCGACTCGGCAACAACGCGCTGCTGGCGAAGGCGCTCGGCCTGGCAAAGACGCAGCCGTTTCTCGAAATCGGCGTGCGGGCAAATGTGAATCTGCCGCTCGAAACGTTGATCGATCGTGTCGAAAAGGCGGTGCGGGCGCCGGTGCATTTTGCGCCGGGCGGACCGGAACGCGTGCGCAAGCTTGGCATCGTGACCGGTGGGGCGGGCGGAGAAATCGCGAAGGCAGCCGCGGCGGGCGTGGATACGTTTTTGACCGGCGAGGGCTCGCATTGGACGTTCACCGCCGCCGAGGAGCTGGGCGTGAATTTGATCTATGCCGGGCATTATGCGACGGAGACGTTCGGCGTGAGGGCGCTCGGCGCGGAGCTCGAGAAAAAATTCAAGCTGCCTTGGATGTTTATCGATCATCCGAGTGGACTCTAAGGAAAACAGGCCCGGAAATTTATGTCTCTTTATGGAATGACGCTCTCCGCCAGTTCCTCGAACGCCATTTCCTGCGTTCGGCGGAGATGATCGCGCGTGAATTTTTCGAGCGATCGCCTTTGGTCTGCGCGCGCGGATTGATCGGTGCGGAATTGCGCTGGGGCGGGTGCGCGGGCACCGTGGTCGAGACCGAGGCTTACGATGCGGCGGGTGATGAGGCCTGCCACACGTTCTTTCGGCCCAGCGCGCGGTCATTCGTCGAGCGGCACCAGGCGGGGACGGCCTACGTCTATCTAAATTACGGCATGCATTGGTTGCTGAACGTCCTCGTGAAAGGTCCGCGGCGGAATGGCTTCGTGCTGATTCGCGCGCTCGAACCGCTGGCGGGCCTCGACTGCATGACGCGGCGGCGGGTGGTGGCTGAGCCGCGGAAGCTTTGCGCCGGGCCTGGGCGGCTGACGCAGGCTTTCGGAATCGATGGCGCGGTGCATGGCGAGGATCTTTGCGGCAATCCGGAATTCGCGTTTCATGCGCGCCAGAGACGCCCGCGGATCGTTGCGGATGGGCGCGTGGGAATTTCCGTGGCCGGCGAGCTGCCCTGGCGATTCACCCTCGCGGGCAGCCGTTTCGTGAGCGTGCGGGCGCGCGACTTCCGGATCGTGACGCAAAAAAAGACCGGGACGGCTTCGAAAAACCATCCCGGCCTCTAAATTCCTTGGGCAAGGAGCTTTACTTGGACATGCCGACGCTAGCTGGCATTGGAGCCGGCTTCGGTTTGCTGCAACAAGCGCCCAGGCTGAGTGAAGTGACTGCGAAGGCGGCGAGTGCCGCAATCTTGACGAATTTCATGGATATTTTTCCCCTCCTTTCTTTGCGAGTAGCGGGGCGATTAAGACAAATCGGAGCGGCGAAACAATGAAATTCGCCGCTCCGCGTCTGAATTTGCCTTTAGCCGTGCCTGCCTTCGCAAGGCCCGGCTAAACTCCTCTGCGGGAGATTACTTGGTCGTGCCGACGCTGGCCGGAGCCGGTGCTGGCTTGGACGCACAGGCGCCGAGGCCGAGTGAAGCGACTGCAAATGCGACGATGGCCGCGAATTTGACGAATTTCATGGATGTATTTCCCCTCCTTTCTCCGCTGGTAGCTGGACAATTAAGGGCGCAACCCGGCGCGGGCACAATGAAATTTCGATCTTTCGATCTCGCCCGCGGGTCAGGCGATGATTTCCACCGGCGTCCCCGGCGGCGCGCGGTCGTAAAGGTCGATCACGTCGTCATTGCGCATCCGCACGCAGCCGTGGCTCGCAGGGGCGCCGATGAACGACTCCTGATTCGTGCCATGGATGTAGATGTAGCGGTCGTGCGTGTTGGCGTTTTCCGGCTCCAGGCCGCTGAGCCAGAGGATGCGGGTGAGGACGTGGTCTTCCTCGCCGCCGGGCGCGGCGATCTCTCCGGTCGGCTGGCGGGACTTGAAAATCGCCCCCGCGGGAGCCCCGTCGCCGATGGCCTCCGAGATCTCGAAGCGCCCGGTCGGCGTGCGATAGCTGCCGGGCTCGCTGCCGAGCCCGTATTTCGACGTCGAAACGGGCCAGCTCGCGACGACGCGGCCCGCCTCGAGGAGGTCGAGCCGCTGGGCGGGCACGCTCACGACGATTGAAATTGGGAGTTGGCCCTCGGCGTCGGATGGCATTATCATGGCGGGCTTTTCTTTATGAGCAGGCAGTATCATGTGGCGATCGTCGGCGCAACCGGCGCGGTGGGGGTGGAAATGCTCGACGTCCTCGAGCGTCGCAAATTCCCCGTGTCGAAGCTCACGCTCCTGGCTTCGCCCCGGTCGGCGGGCAGGACGCTCAAGTTCCGCGGCGAGGACGTGCCCGTGCAGGCGCTGGGGCCGGATTCCTTCGCCGGCGTGGAGATCGCGCTCTTCAGCGCGGGCGGCGGCATTTCGAAGGAATACGCACCGCTCGCCGTGAAGGCGGGCGCCGTGGTGATCGATAATTCCTCGGCGTTCCGCATGGACGACGACGTCCCCCTCGTCGTGCCCGAGATCAACGGCGCCGACGTCAAAAACCACGGCGGCATCATCGCGAATCCGAACTGCACCACCGCGATCACGCTCATGGGCCTGTATCCGCTGCACAAGAAATTCCGCGTGAAGCGCGTCTTCGCGACGAGCTACCAGGCGGTGTCCGGCGCCGGAGCGCAGGCGCTCGAGGAGTTGCGCGCGCAGGTCAGCGCCATCGAGGCGGGCGCCAAACCCGAGGTGAAGGTTTTTGCGCACCAGATCGCTTTCAATGTGATTCCGCAGGTCGATGTCTTCGTCGACAACGGCTACACGAAGGAGGAGATGAAGATGCAGGGCGAGGGCCGCCGCATCATGCACCTGCCGATGCTCCGGGCCTCGGTGACGTGCGTGCGCGTGCCGGTGTATCGCGCGCACTCCATCGCGGTGAGCGCGGAGTTCGAGCGGCCGGTGAATGTCGCGGAAGCGCGGCAGGCCATCGAGGCGTTTCCCGGCGTGCGCGTGGTCGATGTGCCGGCGGAAAAGAAATATCCGATGCCGCTGCACGTGGCGGGCAAGGACGACTGCGAAGTCGGCCGCCTGCGGCTCGATTGCGCGATGGACAACGGCCTGGCCTTCTGGGTCTGCGGCGACCAGCTCCTCAAGGGTGCGGCGCTGAACGCCGTGCAGATCGCGGAGCTGGTTTAAGGAGGGAAGGAAGGTTTTTTCGTTACGGAGACGTCACGAAGAAGCGTTTGTTTGGCATGGATGCTGCTTTAGTTTGTGGACAACTCGCTGTTCGAATGCATCGGTCAGCAAATCCTAGTAAACGCGCCATGAAATTAAATATCTCCACCATATGTCCTCTTCTTGCTTTCGTTGCTGGCGTTAACGCATTCGGCACCGTTTTGCTTGATGAATCATTCTCCTATCCGGATGGTTTGCTTACCACGGTATCCAGCGGCACTTGGACGCTATTCAGCGGTTCCGGTGGCCCGACTGTCGTGAGTGGTCAGGCATCAATTGATGACAATTCAACGGGAGACGTTTCCCGCACTTTTTCCGCGCAGACGAGTGGGACGATTTATTCTGGTTTCACGGTGACGATCTCTTCGGATGACGGCCCTTCTTCCACCACGACTAACGGCTATTTTTTCGCTTTGCAGCCGACGGGTGCAGAAAGCGTTTTTTACGACCGGATCCTTGCCTATAGGCCATCAGGTTCGACGACAGGAACTTTTACATTTGCGATCGGCTCGAGCACCGATACGTCGTTCACTGACTGGGGAACTGCATATTCCAATGGTTCGACTTTCAACATCGTCACCTCTTTCGATCTCGCGACGGGCGATGCGAAGCTTTGGGTGAACCCCGTAGACGAAACGAGCACCAGTGTTACGATAACAGGCACTGGTAGTGCTATCGCTTCCCTCGCTGGTGTGGCTTTAAGAGTTAATGGAACCGCTGACGGCGACAAATTGTTGGATAACCTCAAGATCGGCACGACATTCGCCGATGTGCTTCCCGTTCCCGAACCTGGAACGGTCGCCCTTGTTGGCCTCGGCTTGGGCGTGGTTCTCTTCGGAGCGCGCCGCCGCCGGGCTTAAAAGCGCATAACTTTTCGCTCTTTCAACCAACCCTGGCGGACACGCTTCGCCAGGGTTGATGTTTTTCGGGGGCAATGCCCCCTGAAACGTCGCAGACTTTCCGGTTGTCTGGGCAAAGTCCCTGAGTAGAGTCCTATCCGATATGCCGACTTCGCTTGCCGGACGCGCGACTTTTGTTGCCGCCATTGCCATTTTCTTTTGGGGACTTTCCCGCTCGGCGGAAGCTCAGGGGGCCTCTTACAGGATCGTGGCCTTTACCGGGCAATCGGCGCCCGGCGGGGGAACCTACGATCATTTCGGCGCTCCGCGCATCGGTGCGGATGGCACGATCGGGTTCGTCGAGGTGGACTCGCGGGGGGATGGCAATACGTCGAAAATATATGCGGGCCTTCCCGATGTCTTGCGCCTCGTTGTTTCGAGCGGGGATCCCTCTCCGGGCGCCAATTTGAATGGAGGCGTTTTTCAGGATTTTCAAAGCGTGTCGCTTTCCAAGGATGGCCTTGTCGCGTTTAATGCCGGAGTCAGCCGCGACGGTTACATCAAGGGAATCTGGGCCGAGACGGCCGGCGGACTGAAATGGGTGGCCGATGACGCTTCCTGCGAATCGGGCGGGCTTTCGATCTCCGCCTTGGGGCCGGTGGGCTTCCGCTCCGGATTGATCGGCGCGAAAGGCGAGGAATCTCCGGACAGAACCTTCGACGTCCTGTTTTTCGGCGCCTCGGGATCGCTGACGGATGTCCTCAAGGAAGATCAGACCCTCGAGGGGAAGCGGCTGCGGAAAATTTACGACACGAGCCCATGCCCAAATTCCGTCGGAACGGTGGTCGACGTGAACGAATCCGGCACCGTCGCCTTGAAAATGACCGTCTCGCCGCTGCCATCGCCGACTCCCACGGAGGCCATTTATGCAGGCGCCCCCGGCGCCCCGAACGCGGTTGCCGTGCAGAATGCCGCCGCCCCCGGGCTTTCGGATTCGTCGTATGGGCATCTTTCGGACAAGCCCACGATCGCCGCGAACGGCCTCGTCGCCTTCAGCTCCACGTTGAATTCGCAAGGAGGACCGGCGTCCGCCATATTCTCGGGATTTCCGGGCGCAATCGCGCCGCAGGTTCTCCAGGGAGCGACGGTGCCGACGACCACCGATGTCACTTTCGGCCCGCTATCCGACGCGGTGGTGAACTCGACGGGCGACGTCATTTTCCGCGCCGTGATCGAATACCCCAACGAGACCTCGCGGACGGGGATCTGGATTCAGCGAAAGACTGGCCCCGCCGTGTTGGTTGCGGTCAGCGGCATCAATCTGCCCACCCCGGCTGGCCTGCGCGAAGTCACGAGTGTGGATTTCGCGGGCCCAGGCTCGTTTAACGATCTGCATGAGTTTGTCTTCCGCGCCTCCTTTGGTGACGATGAGGGCATTTACGTGGCCGATACGCGCCCCGGGGCGCCGATCATTTTCATCGCGCAGCCGTCCAGGCCAAGGGATCGCGTGACGACGAAGTCCAGCATCCTCGTGGCGGGCATTGCAACGGATGATACCGGCATCGACAAAGTGGAATACACCGTAGCTCACGAAGTTTCCGCCGCGAAGAGAGCCGCACACAAGCGCGGAAAACGATTCATCACCTCGCGAGTGAAGCTCGCCAGGGGCGAGGCGAACTGGAATTTCAAAGTTCCGCTTACCATGGGACTAAATCTCATTTCCATTACCGCGACCGATAAATTGGGAAACGTGTCCGAGGCCTACAAGGTGCGGATACTGCGCTACAAACGCAACAAGCCCGGATTGAAATGAGCGGCAAGCGGTTCTGTGTGACAAATTTGTCACGAATCATTGGTAATAATTCCGTGACAACGGCATAAAGTATACGATTGTTCATTCCGACAAGATACCGAATCATCTCCCCTCTTTCCCCTCTATGTTTCGTAAAATTTATTTTGGTCTGTTTGCCTTGGCTTTCACCTGCAGTCTTCAAGCTCAGGTCCGCATAACCGAGTGGATGTATAACGGGATGGTAACCATCGGCGGGGTGGATATCAGCAGCGAGTTCGTCGAATTTACGAACCTGGGTTCGTTGGACGTGGATTTTTCCGGATGGAGCTTCGATGATGATAGCCGGGTTGCAGGTTCGTTTGACCTGTCTGCTTTCGGGACGGTGGCCCCTGGAGAGTCCGTCATTTTGAGTGAAGCCACCGCTGCGGATTTTCGGAGCCTTTGGAATCTGCCTCTGAGCGTAAAGATCATCGGCGAAAATTCGCAAAATCTCGGCCGTCCTGACGAAATCAATCTCTACGACAGCTCCCAGGTGCTCGTGGACCGCCTGACCTTTGGCGACCAAACTGTGGGCGGGCCCCGCACCAATGGCATCAGCGGCTGGACGACCGTCGGCAATCTTGGGCTGAACAACGTCGCCGCATGGCAGCTGTCCGTGCTCGGCGACGCGCAAAACAGCTATGCCTCCGCTGCGGGAACCTCGGGAGCGCTGGTTGGAAACCCGGGAACTTACGCGGTGCCGGAGCCGGGCACGGTGGCGCTTTTCGGAGCGGGGTTCGGCGCGCTTCTTTTCCTGCTTCGGCGCCGCAGAGCGGCCTAGCCGGCCAGTGCGGCCAGGATTTCGTCCGCCAGTCGGGGGCTGATTCCAGCGATCTCCGATAGCGCTTCGGGTTTCGACCGGCGAATTCGCTCCACGCTTCCAAACTTCGTCAGGAGAGCCTTTTTCCGCGCCTCGCTCACGCCGGGAATATCATCGAGGCGGCTTTCGCTGATCCGGCGCTTAAGCAGGAGGCTGTGGTAGCCGTTGGCGAAGCGGTGGGCTTCGTCGCGGATGCGCTGGAGCAGTTTCAAGGCGCCGCTGTCGGCTGGCAAGCGCATGGGGAGTGAACGGCCGGGGCGGTAAATCTCCTCGAACTCCTTGGCGAGCCCGATGATGGGCAATTCACTCAATCCGAGTCGCTGCAGTTCCTTGCACGCGCTGCTGAGCTGGCCTTTGCCGCCGTCGACGATCACCAGATCCGGCAGCGCGCCCGCGCGGAAAGCGGCGTCGAATTGCGGCTCCTGCGTGAATTCGGCATTCTCGCCGGCGCTCGCGGATTCCCGCAGGACGCGGCTGTAACGCCGCCGCACGACCTCGGCCATGCTGGCAAAATCGTTCTGCCCCGGCACGCCGGCGATGCGGTAGCGGCGGTAGGCGGCGCGGTCGGGCACGCCATCGCGGAACTTCACCATCGAGGCGACGATGTGCGCCGCGCTGATATTCGAGATATCGAAGCATTCCATCATCGCGGGCGGGCGATCGAGCTGTAGTGCGTCCTGCAGCGCGGAGAGATCGGCGCGAGGGTCGATCGAGCTCGGCAGCGCCTTGTGGATGTAGCGCGTCATCGGCTTCGTCGTCTGGCGCAGATCGTCGAGGAGGTTGCGGAGTTGGGCGGCTTTTTCGAAATCGAGCTTCCCCGCAGCGGCCTTCATCTCGTTTTCGACCTGCTCGACCATGTCGCGCGATTGGCCCTCGAGCAGTTCGCACGCTTCGTCCACGCGGCGGCGGTAGTCTTCCTGCGTGATGCGGCCGATGCAGGGAGCGGAGCAGTTCTTGATGATGTCGTTGCTGCAATGGCGATAGTCGATCTCGCCGGGCACGGTCGGCTGGCAGGTGCGCAGCCCGAAGCGCTTGCGGATCGCGTTGATCGTCGAGCGGAGCGCGCCGGCGTTGGCGTAGGGGCCGAAATAGCGGGCGCCGTCTTCCTTCCTCAATCGGGTCAGACCGATGCGCGGGTAGGGTTCGTTCGTGTTCACGCGCACGAGGAGAAAGCGTTTGTCGTCGCGGAAGCTGACGTTGTATTTCGGGCGGAATTCCTTGATGAGCCGCCCTTCGTAGAGCACGGCTTCCGCTTCGCTGCGCACGACGTGCCACTCGAAATCCCAGATGCTGTCGATGAGGGCGCGGGTTTTGAGATCGGCCGTCATTTTTTTCGACGGCAGGAAATAGTTCGCCGTACGCTTGCGCAGGTCGCGCGCCTTGCCGACGTAGATGACTTTCTTGAAGCGGTCCCGCATGACATACACGCCCGGCTTGTGCGGCACGTCGCGCAGTTTGGCGTTCAGGTCGA
>JAATET010000084.1 GCA_015655545.1 Chthoniobacterales bacterium
CGCTCGGCGAAGGCCGCTCGGTCGCGACGGCGCTCACCGCGCTGGCGCAGCAACCCGACGCCTCCGCCACCATCACGCGGACGCTGTTTGTCGGCCTGGCGATGATCGAATCCACCGCCATCTACTGCTTCGTGGTCTCGATGATCTTGATCTTCGCCAACCCGTTCTGGAATCACGTCATCGCCCAGGCCGCGGCCAAGTAAGCCATGCTCATCGATTGGTTCACCGTCGGAGCGCAGGCGCTCAACTTCCTCATCCTCGTGTGGTTGATGAAGCGCTTCCTCTACCAGCCGATCCTCAACGCCCTCGACGGGCGCGAGAAGCGGATCGCCGCGGAGCTCGCGGACGCCGACGCAAAAAAGGCCGAGGCGCAAAAAGAACGCGACGAATTCCAGCGCAAGAACGAGGAGTTTGACCGGCAGCGCGCCACACTCCTGAGCAAAGCCACGGACGAGGCGAATGCCGAGCGCCAGCGCCTCCTCGGCGAGGCGCGCAAGGCCGCCGACGCCATGAGCGCCAAGCGTGCGGAGACGCTGAAGACCGACGCGCAGAATCTCAATCAAGCCATCCGTCGCCGCACTCAGGACGAGGTTTTCGCCATCGCGCGCAAGACACTGACGGATCTCGCGGCGGCGAGTCTGGAGGAGCGAATGAGCGAGGTCTTCACCCGCCGCTTGCGGGAAATGAATGGCGAGGCGAAAGCCGGATTGGCTGCCGCCTTCAAGACCGCGTCCGACCCCGCGACCGTGCGCAGCGCGTTTGATTTACCGGAGGAGCAACGCGCCACGATCCAGACCGCGCTCAATGAAACCTTCTCGGCGAACATCCCCATCCGTTTCGAAACCGCGCCGGACATTATCGGCGGGATCGAACTCAGCGCGAACGGACAAAAGGTGGCCTGGAGCGTCGCGGACTACCTCGCGTCGCTGGAAAAAGGCGTCGGCGAACTTCTCAAGGCGCCGACCGCGTCCGCCGCGAGCCCTGCATGAACGCTCCTTCCACCAGCCTGCAAAGCGTCTGCGACCGCGCGTTCGCCGACATCAGCGAGGCGCGGAAGTCCTTCACGCCGCGACTCATTCCGCACGAGGTGGGCACGATCACCAGCGTGGCCACGGGCATCGCCAATGTCTCCGGTCTTCCCGGCGCGGGCTTCGAGGAAGTGCTGCGGTTCCCCGGCGACGTGTATGGCATCGCCTTCAACGTCGATCCCGACGAGATCGGCGTCGTTCTGCTCGGCGACTACTGGCAGTTACACGCGGGTGACGAAGTCCAGCGCCGGGGGCACGTCATGGACGTGCCGGTGGGAGACGAATTAATTGGACGTGTCGTGAATCCCCTGGGTCGCCCCCTCGACGGAAACGGGCCGGTGAATACCAGCGGGCGCCTGCCCATCGAGCGCCCCGCCGCGCCCATCATGGATCGCGCGCCCGTCACCGTGCCGCTCCAAACCGGCCTCACCGTCATCGACGCGCTCATTCCCATCGGGCTCGGCCAGCGCGAATTGATTCTCGGCGACCGCCAGACGGGCAAGACCGCCATCGCGGTCGACACCATCCTGAACCAGCGCGGAAAAAATCTGCTCTGCGTCTATTGTGCGATCGGCCAGCGCGCCTCCGCCGTCGCGAAGACCGTGGCCAATCTCCGCGAAAAAGGCGCGATGGATTATACGATCGTCGTCGTCGCCGAGGGCAACG
This sequence comes from Chthoniobacterales bacterium, assembly GCA_015655545.1. GTDB lineage: Bacteria > Verrucomicrobiota > Verrucomicrobiia > Chthoniobacterales > JAATET01 > JAATET01. The sequence continues at coordinate 1,695 of JAATET010000084.1, forward strand.
ATCCGCCCGGACTCACCTACATCGCACCCTACGCCGCGACCAGCATCGCGGAGCATTTCATGGAAGCCGGTCGCGACGTGCTCATCGTCTACGACGACCTCACGCAGCATGCCCGTGCCTATCGCGAGCTGTCCCTCCTGCTTCGCCGGCCACCCGGTCGCGAAGCCTTCCCCGGCGACATTTTCTTCATTCACTCGCGCCTGTTGGAGCGCGCCACCCACCTGAGCGACGAGCGCGGCGGCGGATCGCTTACCGCGCTGCCCATCATCGAGACCGAGGCGCAGGATATTGCCGCCTACATTCCGACCAACCTCATTTCCATTACCGACGGGCAGATCTACCTCTCGCCGTCGCTATTCGAGTTGGGCGTGCTGCCTGCGGTCGATGTCGGCAAATCCGTCTCGCGCGTCGGCGGCAAGGCGCAGCGCGCGGCCTATCGCGCCGTGGCGGGCGACCTCAAGCTCGCCTACGCGCAGTTCGAGGAACTCGAAACCTTTGCCCGGTTCGGCGCGCGGCTGGATGAAGGCACCCGCAAGAACATCGAGCATGGACGGCGCATCCGCGCTTGCCTCAAGCAGCCGGAATTCGCCCCGGTATCCGTCCCCGCCCAAATTGCCGTCCTGCTGGCGCTGACCACCGGTCTCTTCGACCCCGTGCCGCTCGACCGGATGCCGGAAGCCGAACACGCCGTGCAGGAGGCCGCGGCGAACACTCCGGCGGAAGTCGGCGCGCGATTCGACACCGCCGCGAAACTGAACGACGAGGATCGCAAAACGATTCTGGAAATCGCCCGAAAAGCGCTCGCCCCTTTTCAGCCCAAGCCGGAGGCCAAGAAAAAATCATGAGCGACACCACGGTGGGCCTCACCCGAAAGATCAGCAGCGCCGGCGACCTTCAATCCGTCGTCCGCACGATGAAAGCCGTGGCAGCCTCGAGCATTGGGCAATACGAGAAATCCGTGCGCGGCCTGGCCGACTACTACCGGACCGTCGAGCTGGGATTGAGCGCGTGCTTCCGGGAAAGCGGGCCGGTGGCCCCGCGAAAAGGTCAACCCGATGCAGCCGCGATCGGAGCCGTCGTATTCGGCTCGGACCAGGGACTGGTGGGCCAGTTCAACGATGTCGTCGCCGACTACGCGATCAAGACGCTCGCGGCGCTGCCGGGCAAACCCCAGATCTGGGCCGTCGGAGAGCGCGTCCATGCGCGCCTGGCGGACGCGGGCCTGCCGCTGATGGGGCTCTTCCCCGTGCCGAATTCCATCCAAGCCATCACGCCGCTCGTCGGCCAGATTCAAATCGAGAGTGAAGCGCATCGCGCCAAAGGCGAGTATGCGTGTCTTCACGTCTTTCACAACCGCCCGAAGGCCGGGGCGCTTTACGAGCCCGTCAGCCAGCGACTCCTGCCGCTCGACGCGACATGGCAGGAAGGCTTGGCCAAAGTTCCCTGGCCGACGAAAACGCTGCCCGAGGTCATGTGCAGCGGCAATGCGACGCTGCGCGCGCTCATTCGCGAGTATCTTTTCATCTCGCTTTTCCGGGCGTGCGCCGAATCCCTCGCAAGCGAGAACGCGAGCCGCCTGGCGGCGATGCAGCGCGCCGAAAGAAACATCGACGAGTTGCTGAAAGGACTTAACGGCACCTTCCACCGCCTGCGACAGAATGGAATCGACGAGGAGCTTTTCGACGTCGTTTCCGGGTTCGAAGCGCTGACCATTCCGTAGCAACTCCCAGGACGAAGATAAATCACGATGCCTAGAAGCGCTACGCACATGCGCCTTTTTTAAATGAGGTCAACTGCGCGTCGGTCTGGCACACACACGGCAGGGTTGTCGACAGCGGTGAGTTCCGACCTGCCTACATTGTTGATGTAGGCAATGCCAACGGCGCATGTAAGGAACTGCCGCGCTGGCAAACGTCTAAGACGACGATTGCGTTACGCGTCGTCGTCCTCCGTATCCAGTTCCGGCACATCCAGCGGAGCGTCGTCTTCGACCGATGTTTCGGGCGGCGGCAGCTGCATCGGTTCGCCAGGGGACAAGTTTTGCGGAGTTTGGCCGAGCATGCGGTTCGCGGTCTTCAACAACGATTTCCGCAGGCGAGCGAGCTCACGCGCACGGTCCAGGCGCGCAGCCTTGATCGAATCCGCCAACTCCCCATCTCGTTCGACAATGCTCAAGCGAGTGACCTTTTCACCCAAGTAATAACAATCCGCCTCGTTGTCCCCGCCCTCCGGCAATAAACGGAGGGTCACCGTTTCACCGACCAACCCGGCCAGCTCGGGCGCGGATAAGTGCCGGCCCGGAGCGATCTCGATGCCATCGCGAGAGACAGTTTCCTCGATGCGAATCTTGCAGGCATCGATGACGGCGGGGACATCGAGCGAGAGACCATGTGCAGAATCGAGTCCGTCGTGCCATGCCTCCCATGGGGATTTACCCAGACTGCTGTGATTGCGGAGATGGTAATCGTAGAGGAAACGATCAACCAGCTTTTGCATCATTGGCCACGGGATCGGATTTGCCTTCGCTGCGGCGAGACCTCGATGCTGATGCGCATAGGAAGAAAGCTGACGCAGGAGTTGATCCTCAACGGTGCGGAAGAACCGCTCGATCTTGCCATTGGAACTCGGGCAATCCTTCGGCGTCTCGACGACATTGATCCCGAGACGCAGGAAGGTATCGAGGCAATCCCCACTTTTAAAGATTGGCCCATTGTCCGTCTGGATCCCCTTCGGCATACCGAAAAATGGAAATCGCTCGTCCTGTTTGGGCAGGAATGCGCGCCGCAGAGCTAGGAGCACGTCCGCCGTGGTGGGTGCGTGGCGCGTAACATGGATGCCAAGGGTGACGCGGGTGCAGGCATCGATAATGCCGATGGCCCAAGGCTGGATTTGCTTCCCGGATTCCATGTCGAGATTCCAGACCCCCAACTGGGTGGCGTCGATTTGCCACAAATCGTTCGGATTTTCGGACTCCTTTCTTTGGACAATCCCCCATTTTTCAAACAAATGCCGTGAGCCGTAGATGAGCAGTTCCCGAGCGTCGGCGGGCAGCTTGCCAACGGCCCGGTTTAGTTGCGCATACGTGGGGTATTTCCATTTGTTGGCGACGGCCACCAGCTTCAAATCCCGCCACGCAGCTGAAAGCGTGGCTTTGCGTCTTGCGGCTAGAAATGCAAGCGCCCACGTCAGGCAGCGATCGTCGATTTCGGATTTCCGGCCGCTCGTCAGCGAACGTTTGTCGATCATTCCCGCTGGACCGGTGCGAGCGTTCCGCAGGATTCTGCTGAAGGTGCTGGGCGGCAGATTCTGCTCCCGAGCAAAAGCCCGGATGCTGAGCCCGGACTGCTGAAATGAGGCGATCAAAGTCCTTATATTGATCACGCGGGTGAGTTGACGGTCGGACAGGATGTTGTCGGCATTGATATTCATGCAGGCGAGATACGGATCACCGTCCGGCGCCCCAGTTGTAGCTTTCCGCAGACTGGCTATACTCTGCGATGAACAGACCTGCCGCCCAATCCGCCGAGTCCACCCGAGTCTCCAAACACTGCACCGCTCTCCAGAAACTGAAGGTCAATGTGCCCG
>JAATET010000044.1 GCA_015655545.1 Chthoniobacterales bacterium
AAATCGCCCAGCCGGATACCGCACTCGAGCCCGTTGCGCACTTCCTTCACTTCATCCTGGAAACGGCGCAAGGTCGCGAGGCCGCCATCGTAGATCGGCTGGCGCTTGCGCAGCACGCGGGCGCGGGCGTTGCGAGGGATGCGCCCGTCGATGACCAGGCAGCCTGCAACGACGCCACGAGTCAGATCGAACACTTGCTTGACCTCCGCGTGGCCCACAATGCTCTCGCGCATTTCCGGATCGAGCATGCCCGCCATCGATTCCTTCAGCTGATCGATCAATTCGTAGATGATGCTGAAGAGTTTGATCTGCACGCCCTCGCGCTTCGAAGCCTGCGAGGCGCTGCTTTCGACCTTCACGCTGAAGCCGACGATGACGGCGCTGGAAGCGCTCGCGAGCAACACATCGGACTCCGTGATCGGGCCCACCGCGCCGTGGATGATCTTGAGCGAAATCTTGTCGCTCTTGATCTCGCCGAGCGAAGTGGTGATCGCTTCGAGCGACCCCTGCACATCGGACTTGAGAATGATCTGAAGCGATTTTTTCTTATCCTCCGCCATGCCGTGAAACAAATTCTCGAGCGTGGTGCGCTTCGGAACCGTGAGTTTTTTGGTGCGCTGCGACTCGAGCCGCTCTTCGCTGAGAGTGCGCGCATCGCGTTCGCTGTCCATCACGAGAAGCTCGTCGCCGGCATGCGGGAGACCGCTGAAACCGAGCACCTTCACCGGCGTGGCGGGGCCGGCTTCCTTCACCGGGCGACCGTGATCGTCGATGAGTTGTTTCACCTTGCCCCAATAATTTCCGCTGATGAAGGCCTGGCCGACTTTGAGCGTGCCGGTATTCACGATGACGGTGGCCGTCGGACCGCGCCCAGCCTCGAGCTGCGCTTCGATGACGGTGCAGCGGGCGTCGTCGCCGGGATTGGCCTTGAGTTCGAGAACCTCGGCTTGAAGCACCATGTTCTCGAGCAAATCATCGATGCCGAGCCCCTTGGTCGCGGAGACTTCGCAACAAATCGTTTCCCCGCCCCAGTCCTCGGGCACGAGGCCTTGTTCCTGCAGTTGCGCCTTTACGCGATCCACGTTTGCGCCGGGCAGGTCGATCTTGTTGATCGCGACGACGATCGTCACCTCGGCCGCCTTGGCGTGGTTGATCGCCTCGATGGTCTGCGGCATCAAGCCGTCATCCGCCGCCACGACAAGCACGACGATGTCCGTGACGTTCGCGCCGCGCGCCCGCATCGCGGTGAACGCGGCGTGGCCCGGGGTATCCAGGAAAGTGATGCTGCCCTCGCCATGCTTCACGCTGTAGGCGCCGATATGCTGCGTGATGCCGCCGGCCTCGCCCGCGGCGACGCGCTCCTTGCGGATGGCGTCGAGCAGCGAAGTTTTGCCGTGATCGACATGGCCCATCATCGTGATGATCGGCGGGCGGGCTTGCAGCTCCGCGGGCTTTTCCTCGACCTTTTTCTTGGGCGGCTCGACGACAACGGTCTCCGCCTTGTGGACGCCCTCGCCGGTCTTGCGCTTTTCACGCTCGAAAATCGCCCCGTGTTTCTCGCAAACCTTCGCCGCGATCTCGGGCTCGATCGGATTGTTGATGGCGGCGAAAATATTCAACTCCATCAAATCCGCGATCAGCTGAAACGGCTTCAGGCCGAGCTGCAGGGCGAGATCCTTGACGATGATGGGCGGTTTGATGTGGATGACTTTGCGATCATCCGCCGGAGCCTCTTCGACGATGGGCTCCGGAGCGGCTTCGACGACGGCCACCGGTTCAGGCTCGATCGGCGCGACCTCGATCGGAGCGGGCGCGGGTTTTTCCGGTTTCGGCGCGGGAGCGCTGCCGATACGCGGAAGGGCTTTCGACTTGCGATCGCCTTCCGCGCCAGGCTTGCGGATTTTTTTCGTTTTGGGCTCGATCAGCGAGACCGCCTCCGCGGGAGGCTTGGGGACAGGTGCCGGCTCAGGAGCGGCGGCGGCGGATTTAGCGGCGCGAGCGGCGGACGCGGAGGCGTCGGCAGCCGGGGTGCCGCGCCGGGATTTGGCGCCGCCCTTGGGTTCGGTCTTGGAGTTGCTGACTTTGGGTGGCATTTAAATTTTTTTGGGCGTCCGCGGTTTTCATGGCCGTGCGCTAGGCTACGGCGCCGGAGCCGGCGGCCTGCGCCTTGGCGGCTTCCAGAATGCGCTCACCGGTGGCAATATCGCAATCAAGCACGCCGGCGATGTCTTCGGCGTCGGAGATCACGATGACGTCGATCGCGTTCATGCCGCTCTTCATGAGCATGTCGGCTTGTTCCTGTGTGATGCCGAGCTGGTCGGCGAGCGAGTGGGCGGCCTGGGCTTTCTGGCTCTCGAACGCCTGTTCCTTGCTCTTGTCTTCGTTGATGTCGATATCCCAGCCGGTAAGCTTCGCGGTGAGGCGCGCGTTCTGTCCGCGACGGCCGATGGCCTGCGAGAGCTCCTCTTTCCCGACGGTGACGGAAATTTTCTTCGCCGCGACATCCATGATGATGCTGTGGATTTTCGCGGGCTTGAGCGCTTCCTTGACGAGCTCCTGCGGATCGGAGTGCCAGCGGATGATATCGACTTTCTCGTTGTTGAGCTCGCGAACGATATTTTTGACGCGGGCTCCGCGCATGCCGACGCAGGCGCCGACGGGATCGACTTTGTCGTCGGAGCTGTGGACGGCGACTTTCGTGCGCGCACCGGCCTCGCGGGCGATGGCCTTCAACTCGACCGTGCGGTCGGCGATTTCGCTGACTTCCATCTCGAAAAGACGGCGGACAAAATTCGGATGGCTGCGGGAAAGAATGATCTCCGGGCCGCGAACGCCATTTTCCACGGCGACGACGTAGGCGCGAATGCGATCGCCGACGCTATATTCCTCGGTCGGCACGCGCTCGCGGGAAGGCATGATGGCCTCGAAGCGGCCCAGATCGATGATCACGTCGGAACGTTCGAAACGGCGCACGGCGCCACTGACGATCTCGCCGGCGCGGTCCTTGAACTCCTCGTAGATCATGTCCTTCTCGATCTGTCGAATGCGCTGCATGATCGCCTGGCGGGCGGTCTGCGCGGCGATGCGGCCAAAGTCCTTCGGCGTCACCTCGAGCTCGATCTCGTCGCCGATCTGCGCGTCGGCTTTGATCTGGCGGGCTTTGGTTAACGTAATCTCGTCGTGCAGATTCTGCACTTTGTCCACGACGATCGGCTTCGCAAAGGCGCGGATGTCGCCGGTCTTGGAGTTGATGTCGATACGCAGCTCACGTGCCGTCGAAAAGGTCTTCTTCGAAGCAGTCAACAGGGCGCCAGAGATGGCCTCGACGAGGATCTCGCGGCTGATCCCCCTTTCGCGCTCGAGAAAATCGAGCATGGTGAGCATTTCGGCGTTCATACAGATTGGAATAAGATGCGTGGAAAACGGTGCCTTGCGGCGGAACCGGTAACTATGCAGAACGAAACGTTACGGGTCAAGTCCGCTTGACCGCACGAGCGCCCCACTAATGCAAACCGGAGAAACCAACCCATGACCCGACTCGGGCGCGCCCGCGAACTCGCCCGCCGCCTGCCGCGCATCTATCCCGATGCGCACTGCGAGCTGACCTTTTCCAATCCGCTCGAACTGCTGGTCGCGACCATTCTCTCGGCACAATGCACGGACAAACGCGTGAACATGGTGACTCCCGCCCTTTTCGCCCGCTGTCGCACGGCACTCGACTACGCCAATATCCCACAGGAGGAACTCGAGGGACTGATTCGCACGACCGGATTTTTTCGCAGCAAAGCGACCTCGATTCGCGGTGCTGCCCGAAAAATTGTGGACCAATATGGCGGAGACGTTCCTCGCACCATGGCCGAGCTTTTTGCCCTTCCCGGGGTTGGGAGAAAAACCGCGAATGTGGTGCTCGGAAATGCCTTCGGCATCAATGACGGCGTCGTGGTCGACACCCACGTCACCCGACTTTCTTTGCGTCTCGGCCTCACCCGACAAACGAATCCGGTAAAAATCGAGACCGACCTCGTCCGGCTATTTCCTCGCGACGTTTGGACGGATCTCAGCCATTGGCTTATTTTTCATGGCCGGCGCAGATGCACCGCCCGCAAGCCGGACTGCGCCGGCTGCGAGCTGCGCGATATCTGCCCGCGCATCGGGGTAACCTGATCAACCAGCCTTTCCCAGCTTCCCTCTCGCCCACTCGATAAACTGCGCCGGCTCAAAAAAAGCTCCCTGCGAGATGGCGAGCGGGGTTCCGTCGGCATTCACCAGCACCAAGGTGGGAAAAATGGGGGCATCCGTTACCGGATCCACGATCCCAAATTGTTTCGCCAGCGCCATCCTCTGACGCAGCAACTCCGGTTTCGACGTGATGTCCTGCGGAAAATCCACCGTAACGAGCACGAGGTGCCGACTCGCGTAATCTTTGAACAGCTGGCTGCCAAAGACGACTTTTTTCATCCGCATGCAGGGGGGACACCAGTCCGAGCCTGTAAAATCCAGCAATACAGCTTTATTCTCTTTCTTCGCCTGCGCCAGCGCGATCGGATAATCCGTCTGCCATTTATCGGACGACTCCGAAGGCTCCGAACGCGAGCTGGTCGAAAAATACATCACGGTCCCGACCAGAATCAGACTTATCTTCAGAAGTTTCATACTCGCATTGTCTGACCTCCATTGACGCCATGCGTTCAAATGCCGACTTTATGAGACAGCGAGCCAAAGCCGCGAGATAATCGGTGCGCCATAAATCCGCCCAACCTTCGCCAGTCGATAACAGCAGCATCGAGGCCAGCATCCATCCCGCTTTCATTTTCAAATCTGCGCCTCTACCGGGCGGCTTTGTTTGAAAGACTTCGTGTCAAAATTCGGATGCACGTCCGCGTCAAGTTTGCCGACCCCGCCGCCTTCCAATTGCAACGCCGCCACATAGGCGATCATCGCGGCGTTATCCGTGCGCAAATCTCGCGGGGCAAAACGCATTTCGATCTCGTGTTCTTCCGCTCGCCTCAAAGCGAGAGCCTGCAGACGGCCATTAGAGCTCACCCCGCCGCTCATGGCCACGCAAGTGCGGCCGCAGGCCTTGGCCGCAGCCATCGCTTTTTCCACCAGCACTTCCACCACCGCCTCCTGAAAGGAAGCGCACACATCGGGAATCGACACCTTCTCGCGCGCGAGCAGATAGCGCACCGCCGTCTTCAATCCGCTGAAGCTGAATTGAAAATCTCCCGAGTGCATCATGCCGCGCGGGAAAGCGTAGCGCGCCGGATCTCCATCGCGAGCCATGCGCTCGATTTCCACCCCGCCCGGATAACCGAGCCCGAGCAGCTTCGCCACCTTGTCGAAGGCCTCCCCGGTCGCGTCGTCCACGGTCGATCCCAGCACCCGGCAGACGCCAAAACTCGAGACATCGACCAGCAGGGTATGGCCGCCGCTGACCACCATGCCGATGTGGGGCAATATTTCGGGTTGTCCGAAAAACGGCGAAAAAAGATGCCCTTCGATATGATTAATCGCGAGAAATGGACGGTCCATGCCGATCGCGAGCCCTTTGGCATGCGCCATGCCGACGAGAAGCGCAGTCGGCAATCCAGGCCCGCAAGTCGCGGCGAAAGCGTCGATTTCAGAAAGCTGGATCTTCGAGTGCCGCAGCGCGGTGCCGACGAGTCCAGGCAAGGCGGAGAGATGGCTGCGCGAGGCGACCTCGGGAACCACTCCGCCGTATTCGGCATGGAGCGCGGCCTGCGACCACACCTCGCTCGCGAGCAATTCATCGCAACCACGCAGCACGGCTACCGCGGTCTCGTCACAGGAAGTTTCAATCGCGAGAATCAGCGACATCGCAGCTTCAGCTTTTGCTCGGAGGCTCGACAGTGCGTCCGGTGTAGAGCAGCACCCCGGTCAGCGCATCGACCGCCCGATCGAGTTGCGGATCCTGCACCTTCTGCGTCTTCCCGAATTCCACGTCCGGCATGTCGCGACGCTGCCGCGCGCGATAAAGCCGGGACTCTTCCTCGAGCGTGAGCGCGCAGCGGATGTCGGGAGCGACGCCGTGCTCGTGGATCGGCATGCGGCTGGGCGTGTAGTATTTCGCCGTCGTGAAACGCATGGCCGAGCCGTCGGGCAGCGAGATGACGCTCTGCACGGAGCCTTTTCCAAACGTCGTTTCGCCGACCAAAATCGCGCGGTGCAAATCCTTCAGCGCGCCCGCGACGATCTCCGAACCGCTCGCGCTGGAATCATTGATCAAAATCGCCAATGGATATTTGCGCACTCCGCCGGGCACGGAATGCGTGGGATATTCGCGAGTCCCCATGCGCCCCTCGGTGGAAACGACACGGGTTTTGGGCGGCACGAAAAGCGAGCAGACATCCACCGCGCTCGTGAGCAGCCCGCCCGGATTGAAACGCAAATCGATAACGAGCGCCTCCATGCCTTGTTTTTCGAGCTTGTCCAGCGCCTCGCCCAGCTCGCGCGCGGTCGGCTCGTTGAATTGAGTCAGACGAAGATAACCGATTTTTCGTCCCGCGGTGCGGCTTGTCGGGAGCAATCCCGCATCGACGACGCTCGGCACCTTGATCACCGCACGCGCCACGGTGAATTCCTTGATCTCGTTGCTCTGGGGCCTGAAGATGGTGAGCGTCACTTTTTCTCCGGCCTCGCCGCGCAGCATGTCGATCGCATCGGCCATGGTCAGGCGATCCGTGGAAAGGCCGTTGATTTTGCGAATCTCATCCGCCGGCTGCAACCCGGCCTCGAAACCCGGAGTTCCTTCGGCGACGCCGATGATCGTGAGCAGGCTGTCCTTCGTCGTCACGGTCACGCCCAGTCCGCCGAACTCGCTCTTGGTATCCTCCTGCATGCCCTTGAAATCGCCCGGATCCATGAACGAGCTGTGCGGGTCGAGCTCGGAAAGCATGCCGCGCAGCGCGCTATAGGTAAGGTCTCGATAACTGATCTTCCGATCGTTCACGTAGTCCTGCCGGATCAACTGCATGGCCCGGGCCAGCACGTGCATATTTTCATACGGCGAATCCTTATCCGCGGCTTGCGACGGCTTATCGGAATCATCGTCCGGCGCGAGCACCGGTTCATCCTGCGCAAACGCTCCGTGACCGCACACGATGGCGAATACCACCATCACCCAGGCGTATTTCATGGCGTGAAAGTATCACAAACCAGCCCGCGCGAAAGGGCGGCGTATGGTCCACGAATGTCTTCTCCCGGCGGCACCTCGGGATCGTAAGCGGCCGCAAGCGCCAGTAAAACGGCCCGCGCGAGAGGCTCGCGCTTCCATGAGCGACCGGTTTCGAGCGCCAGCGACGTGGCACCGGTTTGCAGCTCGAGCGGAAAATCGACGCGGGCATGGTTCACGTTGAGCCCGACGCCCACGACCACGAAAACCTCACGCCCCGTTCGCGCCTCGCTGAGAATTCCGGCCAGTTTTTTTCCGTTGCACAAGAGGTCGTTCGGCGGCTTGATGCGCACGTCCAGACCAGAGACTCCGGCCAGCGTATCCGCGACGGTCACCGCGACGAGCGGCGTCATTTGCGGGAGCATGACCGGCGACCAACGCGGCCGCAGCAACACGGAAAACCAGAGGCCCAAACCTTCGGCGGAACTCCACTTTCTTCCGAACTGTCCCCGCCCCTTGGTTTGGCTTTCCGCAAAGGCGACAAAGCCTTCTGCCTCGCCGCCCTCCGCGGCTCTCAGCACGATATCATTGGTCGATTCCGTTTCGCGAAACACGGCGATGCGCGATCCGATTCCGTTTTCGCATCCCGGGGTAATGAGATCGCGGTCAAGCAGCTCATTCATCACCGACGATTTCCAACGAGAGATCGAGAGCGGTCGCCGAATGCGTGAGCGCACCGACGGAAATGAAATTCACGCCCGTCTCGGCAATGAGACGAATATTTTCGAGCGTAACGCCGCCGCTGGCTTCGAGCTGCATGCCGGCGGGACGGAGCAGCACCGCTTCACACATGTCCTCGATCGACATGTTATCAAGCAGGATGACGTCGATCTCCGGCACTCGTGCAAATTCCCTGACCTGCTCGAGCGAGTCGGCTTCCACTTCGACGCGCAGACCGGCGGCTTTCGCCGCGCGCACGCCCTCCATCAAAGCCTCGGCGTTCAGGCCGCCGGCAAGGTGATTATCCTTCACCATCACCATATCGTGCAGGCCAAGGCGATGGTTGGTCCCCCCGCCCGCGCGGACCGCTGCCTTTTCGAGAACGCGAAATCCCGGCGTCGTCTTGCGCGTGTCGAGCAGTTGCACGCCCGTGCCGGCGATCAAGTCCACATAACGGCGGGTTTGCGTTGCCACACCGGAGAGACGCTGCAGGAAATTCAGCGCCGTGCGTTCGGCGGTCAGGATCGATCCTGTCGGGCCGGCCAGCCGCAGCACTTCATCGCCGCAGGCGATCAACCCTCCATCCTCCACGACTTTGGTGGCGACGATATTTCCGTCCACACGATGAAAAACCTCCACCGCCGTGTCGATGCCCGCCAGCACGCCTTGCTGCTTGGCGATGATGCGCGCATGGCATCGTCTTTCCGGCGCGGTGAAATGTTTCACCGTCACGTCTCCGGCACCGATATCCTCGATCAACGCCAGATCGATCACATCGCTCATACTGCCAAGGGCTCAAGGCCGATCAACGTGCGCTGCCAGCGCATGAGCGCGGGAGAGCTGGAGTCGATGGAAATTGCCTCCAATGCCCCGCGAGAGGCCAGGATCGACGGATCGATCTGCAAGCCCACGGCCACGCCATCGCGCACGGCGCGCAGTTCGTCGAAGCGCTTGAGCTGCTCATTCGTGCGCCGTTTTCCGCGCTTCCGCTCCATTTTTGGCCACTCCGCTTCCGGCACCTGGAGCGCCAATGCGAGCGTAACCTCGAAACTGCGGCGGCGGCGGCTGGTCATCCGCGGCATGGGAAACGGGCGGCCGGTCGCAGCGCATTCGGAAATGCGCAGCAGATCGTCGTTACTGGCCACGTGAAAAGGCGGGCGGTTCCACGCGCGCGCCTCGGCGTCGCGCCAGAACCAGAGCACGCGCAGAACGGATTGCGCGCGCGGACTCAGCCGCGCCGAACCGGAAATGCGCCAGACGTTTTCCGCATCGCGCTCCTTGATCTCGCGTGAAGAAGCCACCATGCGATCCCGCGATTCCGTGAACCAATCCCAGCGGCCGAGGCGATGCAGTTCCGCCTCGATGCGCTCGGCCAGCTCCAGAAGGTAGCGCGTGTCGTTCATCGCGTATTCGATCATTTCCGGCGGCAGCGGACGGCGAGCCCAATTCGCTTTTTGCGAGGACTTCGAAAGCTGGACGCCGAAATGTTTTTCGACCAGCGCGCCGAGTCCGAGCTGGTCGACGCCGCACAGGCGCGAGGCGATCATCGTATCGAAAATATCCCGCGGCTCGAAGGAGCCGGCCCGACGCAACATGCGCAAATCGTAGTCCGCGCCGTGAAAGATCACGCGCTTGTCGGCGAGCGCGTCGAGCAGCGGCTCGATCGGCACATCCGCGAGCGGATCGACGAGCACGTGTTCCGTGGGCGTGCTGATCTGGATCAGGCAGAGCTTTTCGAAATAGCAATGCAGGCTGTCTGCTTCGGTATCGACAGCAATCACGGCCAGATCGGCGATGCGATCGAGCAGGTCTTCGAGCCCGGCGGCGTCAGCAATCAAGGCTCGGCGATGAACTTATCCTTCGGCGGCAACGGAGGAAAATAGCGGGCGCGGGGCTCACGCACCTGCGTGGTGCCGTCGGTCGGGGCCGTGACGAACGGACCGCCCTGCAAGGGGGCCGGCGCGGTGAAAGCGACATCGGGCACGTCGCTTGGCAATCCCTCGAGCGGGAAGTCCTTGCGCAGCGGATAGTGGGGATAGCCTTCCCACATGAGAATGCGGCGGAGATCGGGATGGCCCTTGAACTTGATGCCCATCATGTCGTAGGCCTCGCGCTCGTGCCAGTCGGCGGTGGGCCAGAGATCGGATACGGTGGGCGCCTCGGGCTCATTCTCGAGCAGGCTGTATTTCAGGCGCAGATGACGTCCTTGCGCCATGGAATAGAGCTCGTAAACGACCTCCCAGCGCGGCTCGGTCTCATAATGGTCGATGGTCGCGAGATCGATGAAATAATCGAATCCGAGCGTGTCGCGGAGGAATTGCGCGACTTCGCGCGCCGATTCCTTTTTCACGCTCACCGAAGTTTCGCCGCGAAACTCCTTTTTTTCCAAAACTGCGCCGGGAAATTGCGCCTCCAGACTGGCGACTGCTTCGTCCATCTCAAACCTCCGCGTAAGAGCGCCGCTGATCCGCGATCGCATGCTCGCCCATGATTTTCTTCTGCAACTTCATGAGACCGTCAAGCAGGGCCTCCGGACGTGGAGGACAGCCGGAAATATAGACGTCCACCGGCAACAGCTGGTCGATGCCTTGGAGCACCGCGTAGCTGCGATACATGCCGCCGCTCGACGCACAGGCTCCCATGGCGATGCACCATTTCGGCTCGGGCATTTGATCCCATATACGCTTCACCGCATAAGCCATCTTGTAGGTCACAGTTCCGGCGACAATCATCACGTCGGACTGACGCGGAGAAAAGCGCATGACCTCCGCACCGAAGCGGGAAATATCGAAACGCGCGGACGACGCCGCCATCAGCTCGATCGCGCAGCAGGCCAGCCCCATGGGCATTGGCCAGAGTGAATTGCCGCGCATCCAATTGATCGCGGCATCGAGCTTCGTGAAAATAATATTCCCCTCGACCTTGGAATCGTAGGCTACCGGACTGGTGACGCTCATCCCCGCGAAACTATTGCGCCCGTCAGACGAAGCAAGTGGGAAGTGCGACCCGTCACTTGGGAATGATCAAAACCTGCCCGATTTTCAGATTTACAGTGCCGTTGAGCAGGTTTTGGTTCGCGTCCGCGATGTCTTTGTAGCGGTTCGGATTCTTGTAATACTTCCGCGCGATGCTCGCGAGCGTGTCGCCTTTTTGCACGGTGTAAGTGCGAGTTTCGGGACCAATCGCTCGTTCCGCGGTGGCGGTGGCGGGATTCGTGGAAAATCCTTTGGAATCCCGCGCGGCCTTGGCGGCATCTTTCGCGGACGGCCTTTTACGAGCTTCCACGAGATCGGCCTGCACCAGGACCAGTTTTTCCTGAAGCTTGAGGTTCTCGTTCTTCAAACGTGCGGCCTCGCGCTTGGTCATGATTCCGCTGTCCGCCGTCCCCGCGGCCAGTTCGAGCTGGATGCGCTGAATAAATGTCGCGACTTCCTTTTTCGACCGGTCGTCATCCGACATGGCCAGAAATCGCCGAAAATGATGCAACGCCGAGACCGGATCCTTCAGCTTATCGTCGTAAATGAGCGCCAGGCTGTAATGAATTTTTGCGGTCTTGGCCGTGCCGTCGAGCAGCGATTCGTAAAGCCGGATGGCCCGTGGGAAATCACCGGCGGCCTGCGCGTCGCGAGCTTGTTCCTCGACCTTGGTCTTGGCGGCGGAAAGCGAGAATTGATCGCAGGAGGAAAGCAGAAGAGCGAGAGCGGCGCAGGAAAGCAGGGAAGCGAATGCGCGTGGCGACAACATATGGCTTTTCTTGCCGCATCGATCGACGAAGGGCGAGCGCAAAGACATTTCGTTCAAATTGGCTGGGATGGTCGAGCTTTCGCCGGGTTTTAAATTTCGAAAATGAGCCGGCCGTGCCTGCCGGGAAGGCAGGGAATTCGTTAACGGCGGTTGAAATTCGCCGCGGTGCGATCGGCTTCGCGTTTTTCTTCGCGGCTCTTGAGATTGACGCGCTTGTCGGCGGCGTGCTTGCCCTTGCCCACGCCGATTTCGACTTTCACGCAGCCGGCTTTCCAATACAGGCGCAGCGGAACCAGCGTGCGGCCGCTCACATTGGCCTCGGAGAAAAGCTGCTCGATCTCGCGACGGTGCAGCAGCAGGCGGCGCTTGCGCTTCGGTTCGTGATTTTCGTGGCTCGCCCGCGCGTAGGGCTGGATGTCCGCGTCGAACAGCCAGGCTTGATTGTTTTCGATGCGGGCGTAGGAACCGCGCAGATTCACATGACCGGCCCGGATCGACTTGACCTCGGTGCCAAGCAGCTCGATCCCCGCCTCGATCCGGCTCTCGATGATGTAATCATGGAGCGCCTTGCGGTTGTTGGAAATTTCCGCGGACATATCCCGCGCAGGTCCGGCTAGATCGCCTCTGGCTCAGGCAGGAACTCGGCCTTGAGCAGTCCAGCCATGATTTCGGCCAGCGCCACGTCGGCGTAAGTCATGCGAGGCTAGACCTCGACGTGAGGACGCACTCCGCTGCTGAGCTGGCGAACCCGCCGCGACACCATATTGATGAGAATCTGTTTGTTCTCAATGACCGTGTTGGCCTCTTCAAGGAGTTGGTAGTTCATAGTGTCGGAATTTGGCGGGACGTTACGTTGCGGACGGGCTGGGAAAGCGTCAAAGCTATTCGGTTGCGGCGGGCTGCGGCTCGCCGATGTTCTCGCCCACCTGGTAGCGGACGAAGCGGCGGATGACCATGTTCTCGCCGAGTTGGGAAATCATGCTGTTCAGATAATCCTTCACCGTGAGATCGGGATTCTTGATGAACGCCTGCTCGAGCAGGCAGATCGTGCTGTAAAATTTGTCGACTTTGCCATCGACGATCTTCTCGATGATGTTCGCGGGTTTGCCCTGCACCTGCGCGCGGTAGATGTCGCGCTCTTTCTCGATGAGCGTCGGATCGACCTGCTCGCGGGAAACGCACGTCGGATTCGACGCGGCAATGTGGAGCGTGATGTCCTTCACGAATTCGCGGAAGGTCTCGTTCTTCGCCACGAAGTCGGTTTCGCAGTTGATCTCGACCAGCACGCCAACCTTGCCCTGAAGGTGGATGTAGGAGGCGACAACGCCTTCCTTGGCCGCGCGGCCGGCCTTCTTGGAATTGTCGGCCATTCCCTTCTTGCGCAGAATTTCCTCTGCTTTTCCAAGATCGCCCGCGGCCTCGTCGAGGGCGCGCTTGCAATCCATCATGCCCGCGTTGGTTTTTTCGCGGAGTTGTTTGACGAGAGCGGATGATACTTCAGCCATGAAAGTGTGAACTAAACGGGATTTACAAGATTTACGGGATTAACAGGATTTCGGAATGGTCTGAGGATTTTCAGAATCTTGTGAATCCTGAAAATCCTGCAAAATCCTGTTTAGTTTTCAACCTGCGACGGCGGTGAGATCGCCGTCCTGCTGCTTCGCCGCGGTGCCGCGGGCGCTCATGATGGCGTCCACCAGCTTTTGCAAAATCACGCGGATCGAGCGAATCGCATCGTCGTTTCCAGCGATGGGATAGTTCACACGCTCGGGATCGCAGTTCGTGTCAACGATGGCGACGATCGGCACACCCAGGCGGTTGGCCTCGGCGACGGCGATCTC
>JAATET010000075.1 GCA_015655545.1 Chthoniobacterales bacterium
CGTGCGTCATTTCATGCCCGATCACCGCGCCGATGCCGCCGTAGTTGACCGCGTCGTCCGCCTTCACGTCGAAAAAGGGCGGCTGCAGGATGCCGGCCGGAAAGACGATCTCGTTCATCGACGAGTCGTAGTAGGCGTTCACGGTCGGCGGCGTCATCTGCCACTCGCCGCGGTCCACGGGCCTGCCGAGCTTCGCGAGCTCGCGGTGGAACTCGAAGACGCTCGACCGGATGACGTTCAGCACATACGGGCCGCGGTCGATCGCGAGCGCGCCGTAGTCCCGCCATTTGTCGGGGTAGCCGATCTTCACATGCATCGCGTCGAGTTTCTTGAGCGCTTCTTTTTTCGAGTCGGCGCCCATCCAGGTGAGATGCTCGATCTTGTCGCGCAGCGCGGCGCGGAGATTCTGCACGAGCGCCAGGGCCCGCGCCTTCGCCTCGGGGCCGAAGGTCTTCTCGACGAAGAGCTGCCCCAGCGCCTCGCCCATGCAATCGTCGATCGAGGCCATCACGCGCTTCCAGCGCGGCTTCAATTCCTTCGCGCCGGTGAGCAGCCGCCCCTCGAAATCGAAGGAGGCCTCCACGAAATCCTTGCCGAGGAACGGCGCGGCGCTCGCGATCAAATGCCAGCGCAGATACGCCTTCCAGTTGTCGAGCGATTCCCCGGCGAACAGCTTGTCGAACGCCTCGAAAAACTTCGGCTGCCCCACATCGATGTCTCCGGGTTTCGTGAAATCGACCTCCGCCAGAAAGTCGTCCCATGGAAAATCCGGCATGAGCTTGCGCACGTCGGCGAGCGGCATCTTGTGATACGTCGCCTCGGGGTCGCGGAGTTGCGTGCGCATCATGGACGCCTTCGCCAACGCGGTTTCCATTTTCATCACGACCTGCGCGTCGGCTGCGGCTTGGTCGGGCTTTTCGCCAAGCAGCGCGAACATGCGGCCCATGTAGGCGACATAGGAGGCGCGCAGCTTCACGGAGTCCGCGTCGTCGCGCAGATAGTAATCGCGGTCGGGCAATCCCAGGCCGCCCTGCGAGCATTGGGTGATCTCGGTGCCGCTGTCCTTCGCGTCCTGCCCGACGCCGAACTCGAATCCCGCCCCCGCGCCGATCTCCATGGAATGCGCGAGCGCGCGGGCGAGGTCGCCCCGGCTCTTGATCGAATCGATGCGCTGGAACTCCGGCGCGAGCGGCTTCACGCCGGCGGCGTCGATCTGCTTCTCGTCCATGCCCGACGCGTAAAAATCGCCGACCTTCCGCGTGATGCCGCCCGCGGGCGCGTCCTTCTCCGCCGCGGCCTGCTCGAGGATGGCGTGGAGCGTGGCGTTGTTGCGCTCGATGAGCTCCGTGAAACCGCCCCAGACGCTGTATTCGGGCGGGATTGGATTTTTCTTCAGCCAGTTGCCGTCCGCGTAGAGATAGAAATTCTCGCACGGCTTTACCGAGAGATCCATGTTCGCCGGATCGATCGCCTTCTCCTGCGGTTTCCCATCCGATTTGCCATCCGCCCAGACGGCGGTCATCGATCCCAAAATTACAAACAGCGCGATTCGCATCGCGGGACCATAGCGCGACCGCGGACTTCTCTCACCCGGAAATAATTTCTTCATTTCCGGCTTTCCCTCGCCGTCTTCGGTATGCTCAGTGGGCGGAGCGTTTTTATGAAAATCGTCGTCGCATATTCCGGCGGACTCGACACGTCCGTGCTGCTCACCTGGCTGAAAGACACCTACTCGGCCGAAATCGTCGCCTTCTGCGCGGACATCGGGCAGGAAGAGGAACTCGACGGCCTCGAGGAAAAGGCGCTCAAGACCGGCGCGAGCAAATGCTACGTCGATAACCTGCAGGAGGAATTCGCGCGGGATTTCATCTTCCCGATGATGGCCGCCGGCGCGATCTACGAGGGCCAGTATTTTCTCGGCACCTCCATCGCCCGCCCCTGCATCGCCAAGCGCATGGTGGACATCGCGAAGGCCGAAGGCGCCGACGCCATCGCCCACGGCGCCACCGGCAAGGGCCACGACCAGGTGCGCTTCGAGCTCACCGCCGCCGCACTCGCGCCCGA
>JAATET010000035.1 GCA_015655545.1 Chthoniobacterales bacterium
ATCCTGCTCGCCCGTCAGGTCGGTGTGCCTTCCATCGTTGTTTTCATGAACAAGGTGGACATGGTGGACGACAAGGACCTTCTCGAGCTCGTCGAGATGGAAGTCCGTGAACTCCTGAGCAAGTATGAATTTCCCGGCGACGACATTCCGATCGTCAAGGGCAGCGCGCTGAAGGCTCTCGAAGGCAACCCCGAGTACGAGAAACTCATCACCGACCTCATGTCGGCCGTTGACGAGTACATCCCGACTCCGGAGCGTCCGAAAGATCTTCCCTTCCTCATGCCTGTGGAAGACGTGTTCAACATTGAAGGTCGCGGCACCGTCGCCACCGGTCGTGTCGAGCGCGGCATCCTCAAGAAGATGGAAGAAGTCGAACTCGTCGGCATCCGTCCGACCTCGAAGACGACCGTCACCGACATCGAAATGTTCCGCAAGCTTCTCGATGAAGCCCGCGCCGGCGACAACGTCGGTCTGCTGCTCCGCGGCACCAAGAAGGACGACATCGAGCGCGGCATGGTCATCGCCAAGGTCGGCACGATCAAGCCCCACAAGAAATTCAAGGCTGAGATCTACGTTCTCTCGAAGGAGGAGGGCGGCCGCCACACCCCGTTCTTCTCGAACTACCGCCCGCAATTCTACTTCCGCACGACGGACGTGACCGGCTCCATCAAACTCCCCGAAGGAGTCGAGATGGTCATGCCTGGTGACAACGTCTCGATCGAAGTCGAGCTCCTCACGCCCATCGCCATGGAAAAGACCATCCGCTTCGCCATCCGCGAAGGTGGTCGCACCGTTGGTGCCGGTCGCGTGGCCGACATCGTCGACTAAGGATTCAACAAAGGATATTTGTTGATATAGGCCAGTAGCTCAATTGGTAGAGTAGCGGTCTCCAAAACCGTTTGTTGGGGGTTCGAGTCCCTCCTGGCCTGTTTTTTCAAGAGTCTTTAAATTAAAGAGTTAAGCGATATATTTACGTTATGTTTGGAAAAGTAGGTCGCTTTACTTCCGAAGTCCGCGGCGAGCTCGCCAAAGCCTCGTGGCCCTGGGATCCGAATGAAAAAGGATTCAAGCGCTACAAGGAGTTATGGGATTCCACCGTTGTGGTGCTCATCGCCATGGTGCTTGTCGGCGGCTACATCGCCCTGTTCGACGTTTTTCTAATCGCAATCGTCAACTGGTTGACGAAAGTCTGAGGTAGTTATTTTCATGAGTCTTGCCCCACGTGATCAATGGTTTGTTGTGCATGTCCTCTCCGGACAGGAGAACAAAGTGCTCGAAAACATCAAGAAACGCATCAAAAGCGAGGAGATGGAGGACGTCGTTTTCGAAGCCCTCATTCCCACTGAGCGGGTGCAGGAAATCAAGCGCGGCAAGAAGACCGAGACGACCCGCAAGTTCTTCCCCGGCTATATCATCGTAAACATGCACCTGCTGGACGAGAATAACCAGCTCGTGGACCGCACATGGTATTTCATCCGCGAGACCACCGGCGTCATTGGCTTCGCCGGCGCCAAAGATCGCCCGATCCCGATGCGGAAAAAGGAAGTCGAAGGCATGCTTGCGCAGATGCAGGAGCGCGAAGACCACGTCAAGCCGAAGATCGAGTTCGAAGTTGGCGACAAGGTTAAGGTCGCGGACGGTCCATTTCAAAATCAGAATGGCATCGTGGAAGAGATCGATCCGGAGCGCGGCAAGCTGCGCGTCTCGGTGAGCATCTTCGGTCGCGACACTCCCGTGGAGCTCGAATACTGGCAGGTCGAGAAGGCGTAGCGCGCCGATCGGCCGACCACATCATTTGAAAAGCCCCGGTTTACGCCGGGGCTTTTTTTGTTGATGCCGTTTGGTCTAGGTTACGATTTCAAGCGTTCCGACGCGGAGCAGAGCTCGCTTTTCTTATCCTTGCGATCCCTGCGCCGGCGGCGGCCAGCGCAAGCAGTTGCCAGGTTCTTGGCTCGGGCACGGCAGCGGGAAGGTAAGGTGCAAGATAGGCCATTTGCGGCGCATCCACCGGCGTGCCGGGCTGGCCGAGGCCAGTGGGCTCGAGGCTGAAATCGTAGTTGCCCCACCAAGGACCGCCTGCCCACCACGTCCAGCCGGTCCAGACGTTCGAGTTTGCCTCGAGGTAATCGAGCGTGGCCGTCACGGCGTCCTGCTGCGCGGTGCCGCCGGCGAGGTTGGCCGACACGCCGAACTCGCCGAGAAATCCCTTGTTGCCGGTGAGATTCAGCCATGCCGTGAAATCGCTGAACAGCGCGGCGACGTCGGGATGATCGATGAATGGCGTGCTGCCGCTGTAGTTGCTGTCGAAATATTGGTGGACCTCGTAGACGAGGTTCTTTCCGGAGCCGTTCACGCCGGGATCATCCAGTCCGCCGGCGCCATACGTCGCCAGGACATCGGCATTCGAGGCGTTTGGAGCGAAGCCCGTGGTCCAGCTCCATGCGCCGGTGTAATAATTTCCCGGCACCAGGATCGTATTTGCCGCGCCCGCGCCGCGAATGGCATTGACTGCGCTTTGCGCGGCGGTGAACCAATCCGCGGTGCTGATCAAGGGCGCGCCGGCCGGCTCGTTCATGAGGTTGAAAATCACATGGTCGTTGCCGGCGAAGTTCGCGGCGAGATTTCCCCAGAATGCGGAAAACTGCGGCACGCTAACCTGCGGCGAACCGATGGCGTAGCCGGTATCGCCGATCACGTATTGGCCGAAGTCGTGCGGGTCGAGGATGACATAGCCGCCTTTTGCGGTGGTTTGGGAAACGAAATCGGTGATGTAGCCGAGCTGGTCGGCATCGAAGGCTCCGGTGCCGAGATCCGGCTCGAGCCGCTCCCAGAGGAAGGGCAGGCGAAAGGTGTTCATGCCCTTGCCCAGGTAATAATCGACCTCGTTCTGGTTCGGATACGTGTAGGTGGTGCCGTAGGTGCCCGGAAGAATGGGAATCGGGATTCCATTCGAATCGGGGGAGTCGGGCGTGTCTCCGAACTCCGCGCCGGCGAGGTTCACGCCGACGAGCGGCAATGCCGCGTGCGCGGCGGCTGCGAAGGCAATCGTTCCGAGACAACAGATGAGTGACTTTCGCAGCATCGGATGCCAGCATATCCCGAGTTGCCGCAGCGCGCAGTCGATTATTTATGACAGCCGCATCACCAGTCCTCAGCGAATCTTTTCGATGACGAAACACGCCGCCACCGCCTTGGAAAACCCTCTCTGGTTCAAGGATGCCGTCATTTACGAGACGCATATCAAGGCCTTCGCCGATGGAAATGGCGACGGCATCGGCGATTTCAAGGGACTCACTGCGAAGCTCGATTATCTCCAGGATCTCGGCGTCACCGCGATCTGGATTCTGCCGTTCTATCCGTCGCCGTTGAAGGACGACGGCTACGACATCGCCGATTATTTCAACGTCAATCCCTCCTACGGGACGCTGAAAGACTTTCGCGCCTTTCTCAAAGAAGCGCACTCGCGCGAGCTGCGCGTGATCACCGAGCTCGTGCTCAACCACACCTCGGACCAGAACGCCTGGTTCCAGGCCTCGCGGCGCGCCGCCGCCGGCACGCCGGAGCGCGAGATGTATGTCTGGAGCGACACGCCGGACCGCTACAATGACGCCCGCATCATCTTTCAGGATTTCGAGACGTCGAACTGGGCGTGGGACCCGCTCGCGCGCGCCTACTACTGGCATCGCTTCTATTCGCACCAGCCGGACCTGAATTTCGAGAATCCGCACGTCCACGCGGAGCTGCTCAAGGTCATCGATTTCTGGATGGAGATGGGCGTGGACGGCCTGCGGCTCGACGCCGTGCCGTATCTCTACGAGGCCGAGGGAACGAACTGCGAGAATCTTCCGCAGACCCACGAATTCCTGAAAAAACTGCGCGCGCACATCGACGCGAAGTTCTCCGACCGCATGCTGCTCGCGGAGGCGAACCAATGGCCGGAGGACGCCGTCGCGTATTTCGGCACATCAAAGGACGGGTTCCCCGTGGGCGACGAATGCCAGATGTGTTTTCACTTCCCGGTCATGCCGCGCATGTTCATGGCGCTGCAGATGGAGGATCGCTTTCCGATCATCGACATCCTCGACCAGACGCCTGCGATTCCCGAGACCTGCCAGTGGGGAATGTTCCTGCGCAACCACGACGAGCTCACGCTCGAGATGGTCACCGACGAGGAGCGTGACTACATGTATCGCGTCTACGCGACCGACAGCCGCGCCCGCATCAATCTCGGCATCCGCCGCCGCCTGGCGCCGCTCCTCACGAACAACCGCCGCAAGATCGAGCTGATCAACATCCTGCTCTTCTCGCTGCCCGGCACGCCGATCATCTACTACGGCGACGAGATCGGGATGGGGGACAACATCTTCCTGGGCGACCGCAACGGCGTGCGCACGCCCATGCAATGGAGCCCGGACCGCAATGCCGGCTTCTCCGACGCGAATCCGCAGCAGCTCTACCTGCCGATCACCATCGATCCGGAATACCATTACGAAGCCGTCAACGTGGACAACCAGGAGCGCAACGTTTCCTCCCTGCTCTGGTGGATGCGCCGCACGATCGCGATGCGCCAGCGCTACCGGGCCTTCGGCCGCGGCAGCATCGAGTTTCTGTTTCCCGACAACGCGAAGGTGCTCGCGTTCGTCCGCAAGCATGAGGACGCCAAGCGAGGCCCGGTCGAGGTGATCCTCGTGATCGTGAATCTCTCGCGCTACTCGCAGGTCGTGGAGGTCGATCTCTCCGCCTACGCCGGCCACACGCCGACCGAGCTGTTCAGCCAGAACAAATTTCCGATCATCAATGACGCGCCCTATCTGCTCACGCTCGGGCCGCACGGCCACTACTGGCTCCAGCTCGAGCAGCTTGCCGACGTGGCGAACATGCCGGAGAAGCGGCCCACACCGGCCTTCGCGGGCCATTTGAGCTGGAAGGAGCTGCTGAGCGACCAGGGCTGCCGCCTGCTCGAGCGTTCGGTGCTTCCGGCCTACGTCGTGAATTGCCGCTGGTTCGGCGGCAAGGCCCGGGCGTGGCGGTCCATGAAATTGCGCGACGTGATCCGCGTGGGTGAGGACGGCTACCAGGCCCGCGTGTTGCTTTTCGACGTGATCTACGTCGAGGGCGCCGCGGAGACCTACGTGCTCCCGCTCCAGATCGCGGAAGGCGAGGCCGCCCACAAGATTCGTCAGGAACATCCGCAGGCTGTGATCGCGCAATTCGAGGATGCCGGCGAGCAGACGATCCTCTTCGACGCCGTCTACGAGCCGCATTTCCGCGCCGAGCTCCTCGGCATGATGGCCGGCCGAGAGATGGATCGCGGAGACAAAGGCCGGCTGGTGGGCGAGGCGACGAAAGCCCTGCGCGCACGCGTCGAGAAAGGCGGCCCCATGTCCTCGCTCATCCTCCGCGCCGAGCAGAGCAACACTTCCGCCGTCTTTGCGGGCGAGTGGTTCCTGAAGCTCTACCGCCGCCTCGACGAGGGCTTGAACCCCGATGTCGAAGTCTCGCGCTTCCTCACCGAGCGCGCCGGCTTTCCGAGCGTGCCGTCGTTCGCCGGCGCCATCGCGTATGAGAGCCCGGCCGCCGCCCCGCAGATGATCTGCATGATGCAGGCCATGGTGCAAAATCAGGGCGATGCGTGGGCGCTCACGCTCAATGTGGTCGGCCAGTATTTCGAGCGCGTGCTCACCGAGAAACTTGCGTTGCCGAAAATCAAATCCGGCGAAACTCTTCCGGCGGAATTCATCCACGCCCTCGGCACCGCCTACCCGGAGCGGGTGAAGCAACTCGGCCAGCGCACCGCGGAAATGCATCTCGCGCTGGCCGGCGAGCGCATCGATCCCGCATTCCGCCCCGAGCCGTTCAGCGCGCTCTACCAGCGCTCGGTCTACCAATCCATGCGCAACGGCCTGCGCCGCACTTTCCAGCTTCTCACGAAGCAGAAGAAAAACCTCGGCGGCGACGCACTCGCCGATGCCGAGGCGATGCTCGGCCGCGAGAAGGAAATCCTCGACCGCATGGCGCGCGTGATGGGCCGCCGCATCGCTGCGGAAAAAATCCGCGTGCACGGCGACTACCATCTCGGCCAGGTGCTCGATACCGGCCGCGACTTCATAATCATCGATTTCGAAGGCGAACCGGCGCGTCCGATCAGCGAGCGGCGGTTGAAGCGCTCGGCGCTCCGCGACGTCGCCGGCATGCTCCGCAGCTTTCATTACGCGGCCTTCACTTCGCTCGTGCAGCAGACCTCCGTGCGCAATATCGATATCCCGGCCGCCGCGCCGTGGGCCGATCTGTGGTATCAGGCGATCAGCCGCACCTTCCTCGACAGCTATCTGGCGACGGCGGGCGGCGCGGCGTTCCTGCCGAAGGAGCCCGCGGATTTCGCGCTTCTGCTCGACGCCTACCTGCTCGACAAGGCGGTCTACGAAGTCGGCTACGAGCTCAATAATCGCCCCGACTGGATTCGCGTGCCGCTGCGCGGCATCCGGCAGATCCTGGAAAGCTGATGCGGTGAAATAAACTCGCTCGGCCGGAGTCCATCGCGCGGGAATTCCTGCTTCGGGCCGCGTGCCGGTCTCGATAGATAAATAGATGGGGCGGCTGGAATGGGAGTTGCGGCAGCTGACGAGTGGCCGGCTGGATATCCGATCTTGGCCTGCCGCCTTCATTTCCCTATATCTTCGACTTCCATGGATTCCGACGATCTTTCTGTGCAGGCTGAATTCGACGTCAACGCGGAGCCCTCCGATGCCGCGAATGAGAGCGGCCTGATGGATACGCCTCCGGAGCCCGCTTACGATGCGCTTACGAGGCTGGCGGCCAGTCTTTTGCAGGTGCCCGCGGCTTTCGTCTCGCTGGTCAACAAGGAGAAGCAATTTTTCAAATCGGAGTGCGGGTTGCCGGAGCTGCTGGCCCGTGAGCGGTCGCTGGCGCTCTCCCTTTCCTTTTGCAAGCATGTCGTCACCAGCGGGCGGCCGATCGTGATCAAGGATGCGCGGCGCGACACGCTGCTGAAGGAGAGCCGGGCGATCACGGAGCTCGGCATCATCGCCTACGCGGGCTTTCCGGTCGTGGATCGCTTCGGACGCGCCATCGGGGCCTTCGCCGCGATGGACACGCAGCCGCGGCTGTGGAGTCCGGAGCAATTGGAAATCCTCGGCGCGATGGCGGCCCAGACCTCGGCGCACATCGCGGCGCGCGGGCTCTCGGAGTCGGGCGCGATCGAGGTCGTGGCGGATCTCGAGCGCTCCGTGCACGCCCTCCAGCTCAATATCCAGAGCTTCTGGCACTACGGCCCGTTGAACGCGAACCAGCGCGAGGCGCTCACGACGATCGAGGCGGGATTCCAGGCCTCGTGGTCGATCATGGACAAGATGAGCGTCCAGGCCGAGCTGCCGGTTCCTCTCGGGGCCGAGCCCGCGCCGGCCGTGGCCGTCAGCGGGTAGCTTTCGCGCGCCACCGTCTCAGCGAAGGTGCATCACAGGTGACGGACGGCCATGCCGACGAAGACGATGAGGCCCACGAGCACGGCCAGATTCCGCAGGTAATTCGGCCGGTTCGCCTCGTTCAGACGCTTGATCTCGGCTGCGACTTTATCGATGTTCTCAAACACGCTCCTGAGCGCGCCGGGTGGAAAGCAGCTCTCGATCGCCGCCTCGGCCGTGCAGAATGCGGTATCGCCCAAGGCATAGTCCCTCGTGGAATAGTAGTTCTTTTCCGCCAGCGGGAGCTGATCCTCCCGTGCGTGGAGGACGATGTCCGGGTAGCATGCGGTCAGCAGTTCCATCAGTTTCTCGGTGGTCGGGGCCTGGCTCATGACTTTTCCTTTTTATTGGATTCCGGCGCTTTTTCCGCTCTCCAGCAGGGAGGAGAGCGGCAGGCTACCGCCCTTCGCAGGGGAACAATCTTTAATTCGGCGCGGTGTAATCCTGCCGCGACGCCGGGAATTGCCCTAAGCCCGCCCGCCGAGCACCTCGGCGGCGGTCTTGAAGTGCGTCTTCGCGACGGCGCCGAAGATATCCGGGCCGCGCGTCTCGACGCGGATGCGGGCGGAGGAACCTATTCTTTGGATCCGAGTTTGCGCAGATAGTCCACCGTTTCCATTTGGTTGTCGTCGATTGCGCGCCCGAGCACGGAGCGCCCCTTGGCATCGTGGGCGTTTATGTCGGCCCCGTGTTTGATCAGCTGGCGCATGGTGGTGCCGGGGCTGCGCCCGAGGGCCGCCATCAGCGCGCTGCGCCCGTCGCTCGGCTTGCGATAATTCACGTCGGCCCCGGCCTTGAGGATATCCTCCCGAAAGGCGGTCATTTCCGGAAAATCCCAGCCGGTGGTCGCGATGAGAAGGCTGACGCCGTTCTTGGAGTTGATGGAATTGACGGAAGCGCCGTGTTTGAGGAGCAGCCGGGCGGCGGGCACGTTCTTTTTGTAAACGGCTAGGAACACAGCCGGATTGCCGTTTTCGTCCCCGCTGTTGATATTCGCGCCGGCCCGGAGAGCGGCTTCGATCCCATCGAGATCTCCGAGCTTGGCGGCCTGGCGAAGGCGCCAGTTGGCATCTCCGTCGAGTCGAATGGGCTCGTCGATGCCGTAGTGGCGCAGGAGATCGAGGATTGGCTGATTGCCCTCCCGGGCCGCGACTTCGAAGGCGGTGCCGTGCACCGTTTGCTGCCAGGGATCGACCTTCATCCACAGGAGAAACTGGACGGTACCGCCATTACCGCGGAGCGCGGCCCAGGTGAGCTCGGAGTGGCCGTCATTCCGCAGAGCGTTCGGATTGGCCCCCTTCACGAAAAGGCCGTATTGCATCAGGTCCAGATCGTAGCCCTGCCATCGCACCGTCTGGTCGAGCGGCGTCGCGCCGGAGAAGTCCGTCGCGTTCGGATCGGCGCCCATCATCAGCAGGTAGAAAACCACTTCGGGCTGACCGGCATTGATGGCATCGAAAATCGGCGTCCGTCCCTTTTCGTCGCGAACATTTGGGCCGCCGGATTGAATATATGCTTCAAGGGCTGGGTAGTCTCCGCGTGCCGCGGCCCTGTGCAGCGGGTTGTGGACGAATGCCGGCATCGGAACCGGCTGGCTCCCCGGCGCGGCACGCAAGGCGACGTAGTCGTCGAGGAGATGGCGCAGGGCAGGTTTCGATGCGGCGAGCGCCCGTGGCTGCCATCCGGGCTCCACATTGGCCGGCTCGGGGTTGGCTCCCGTCCACAGAAGAGCCTCCGCATCGGTGAAGTCGCCCGCTTTCGTCGCGATCCCGAGGGGTGTGGCGCCGTCCTTGGCCACGTGGTTCACATCCGCGCCCCCGAGGATGAGGAGCAGCATGAGGATATTGTCATGCTCTTTTACCGCATACATCAATGGCGTCCATCCATCGATGTCCCCGGCATTTGCGCTCGCGCCTCGCTTTAGCAGAAGAGCGGTAAAATCCATCTGGTTCGTGGTGATGGCCCAGTGCAGGGCCGTCCGCCCATGCGAGTCCCGAATGGCATCGATCGCACCCGAGCGGCTGAGGAGGCGTTCGAAATCCCTGGCCTCCTCGAAGCTCCTGAGCGTCTTGACGGCGTTGATCAAAGCGGGGTCTTTGACTGGGGGAGCGGGCGGAGTGGCTGTCGCCACCACTGCGGTGTGGAGTGGAGATGCCGCGTCGCCGTCTGGAGGCGCGGCGGACGGCGAGGTTTTTCCCACGATCGTGGCGATGGGGAAAGCCAATGCGGCAAGAAAGGTGACGGCGAGCGCAGGGGCGAGCATCTGGGCCAGTGGCGGCGCGGCAGCCCGGCGCGCGATGCGGAGCAAGGTGAGCAGGGCGGGCTCGGTGAACCGTGCCGCGGAGAGCGCGCGGGTGGCGTTTCGGGCGGTGGCGGCGACGAGCTCGACGGATGCGTAGGAGGAGAGGAGTGAACCGCCCATTGCGGCCACGATCGCGCTGCCGGTGGTTCGCAGGCGCTTTCTTAGTTTTTCCCGGGCCCGGGCGAGCCGCATTGAGATGGTATTGGGATTTTCTCCCTCGTTTTGGGCGATTTCGGCGACGCTCAGTCCGAGGAAATAGTGGGCGATCGTGGCGCGGCGAAGGATGCCGGGCAGTGACTCGATGGCTTCGTCGAGCCCGGTATCGGCGGGACGCGCGGCTTCGGCGAGCATCCGGCCGACGACTTCGACGCGGTGTTGGCGGCGTGCGGCGGATTTCTTCACGCCGAGCGCGGCGCGGACGGCCACGACATGGAGCCACGGCGCAAGGCCCGCCTCAAAGGCCTTGACCCGATCGGATCGCAAGGCTAGCGCGATGAAGACCGCCTGCGCCGCGTCCTCCGCTTCGCCGGAGTTCCCAAGAATTCTTCGTGTCACTCCGAGCACCAACCCGTGGTGACGGCGAACCAGTTCCTCGAAGGCCGCCTCACTGCGATCCTCGCGGAAGCGTTCCAGAAGTTCGGCGTCGGAAAGGTCGGCGGGATTCATCAAGTAGATAACGCCGCAGTCGGACGCATTTCTCACAACCTATTTTTAAATTTTCGCACGGCAACGGTTCCGACCACCTGGGCGGTTATAAAAGCGAGAGCACCTCGGCGGCGGTCTTGAAGTGCGTCTTCGCGACCGTGCCGAGGATGTCCGGGCCGTGCGCCTCGACGAGCTTTCGGGCGATCGCTTTGACCTGCGCGCTGGCGCCTCGCGGCAGCGCAAGGCCAAGGGTTTCACCGGTTTTTTGCAGCCAGTCGATGAACTTTTCCCGTGCGAGGATGGAGGCCGCGGCGACGGCGTAGTCGCTCTCCGCCTTCGTGCGCTGCTCGAGCTTGAGGAGCTTGCCTTTGTCGATGAGGGCGCGCTGGATGAGGCGCTCGTCGGCGAATTTGTCCGACAGGGCGCGCGGGCAATCGGGGCGGAGCTCGCAGAGGTTCTCGATGGCGCGGGCATGGCCCCAGGCGAGGAGCTTGTTCAGGTTTCCGAACTTGGCGAAGAGCTGGTTGTAGCGCTCGGGGCCGATCGTGATGACGGTCTGCGGCGTGCGCGTGCGGCGGATGATGGCGGCGAGGTCGCGGATGCGTTTGTCGGAGCCGATGTTCTTGCTGTCCTGGATGCCGGCATCCTTCAGCATGCGGGCGATGCCGGCATCGACGTAGGCGCCGGCGATGACGAGCGGGCCGAAGAAGTCGCCTTTGCCGCTCTCGTCGATGCCGAAGTGCGGCTCGAATTTCTCCGGCTCGTAAACCTCGTCGTAGCCGAGCTTCGCCTCGCCGAGGACGAAGGGCTCGAGCGTGAAGGTGATGAAGTCCTCGAGATCCTTGCCCTGCAGCACGGCCTTCGGGCCTTTCTCGTAAACCGCGATGTTCAGCTTGCCTTTCTTCGCGGTGAAGAGGGTGTAGGGCTTCGCCTCGAAATCGAACTGCTGCCCGACGAGAAGTTCGCGCAAAACGCCGACCTGTTCCGGCGTGAGAGGCGTGGTATAGGTGGTGAGCTTGGGCACGGGAAATTCATCTATCACGCGGAGGCGCGGAGGCGCAGAGAAAATCCGCGCTCCCCTGGTCGCGTGGTTTCGCGCGAACGGTCGCGATCTGCCGTGGCGGCGCACGCGCGACGCGTATGCGGTGCTGGTGTCGGAGTTCATGTGCCAGCAGACGACGGTCGCGGCGGTCGTGCCGTATTTCGAAAGATGGATGGCGGCGTTTCCAACGGTGGCCGCGCTCGCCGCGGCCGACGAGCAGGCGGTGCTCGGGCACTGGCAGGGACTCGGCTACTATTCGCGCGCCCGGAATCTGCACCGCGCCGCGAAGGCGGTGATGGAGCGGCACGATGGCAAAGTGCCTGGCGATCTCGCATTGCTCGAAGCGCTGCCCGGCATCGGAGCCTACACGGCGGCGGCGGTAGTGGCGTTCGCCTTCGACAAGCCCGCGCCCGTGGTCGATGCCAACGTCGCGCGAGTGCTGGCTCGGCTGCACGATTTCCGCGAGCCGATCGATTCGGCGCGCGGGAAAAAATTTCTCAACGAAGCCGCATGGACGTTGCAGCCGGAAAGCGGCGCCGGGAAATTCAACTCCGCGCTCATGGAGCTTGGCGCGCTCGTCTGCAAGCCCAGAAGTCCCATATGCCCTCTATGTCCCATTCGTGGTGCCTGCCGCACACGTGATCCCGAAGCATTGCCGATCAAGCGTTCCCGCCAGGCGGTGACGTCCGTGACCGAACGCCGTGCATGGGTCGTGGAAAACGGGGCGATCCATCTCGCGTTGTCGACGGAACGCTGGAAAGGAATGTGGATTCTTCCCGAGATCGACGATGAGGGCGCGCCGGTGGTGCATGTCGAAAATTACCCGATCACTCGCTATCGCGTGCGCATGGAAGTCGTCGTCGCGCCGTGCGGCAGTGTCGCGGGGCTGCGAGCTTTTTCGTGGCACGAAATCGAGACGATTCCGATTCCCTCTCCCCATCGCCGCGCGATTCGTGCGCTTGCGGAGACTCAGGTCACTAGGCATCGTTGAGGCATGAGTCAGCGCTACGATGCCGTTCCCGATGCCGGCGGCCATTTCGGTCCCTACGGCGGAATCTTCGTGCCCGAGACGCTCATGACGGCGCTCCAGGAGCTCGATGCGGAATACGCCGCGGCGCGCAAGGATCCGGGGTTTCGAGCCGAGCTCGCCGACCTGCTCGCGAATTACGTCGGCCGCCCGACGCCGCTCTATTTCGCCGAGCGGCTCACCGCGCGACTCGGTGGCGCGAAGATTTATCTCAAACGCGAGGATCTGCTCCACACCGGCGCGCACAAGATCAACAACGCCATCGGCCAGATCCTGCTCGCGAAACGCATGGGCAAGAAACGCATCATCGCCGAAACCGGCGCGGGCCAGCACGGCGTGGCCACCGCGACGGTCGCCGCGCGCTTCGGCTGCGAGTGTGTGATTTACATGGGCGCCGTGGATATGGAACGGCAGGCGTTGAATGTCGCACGAATGCGCTTCCTGGGCGCGACCGTCGTCGCGGTGACCGCCGGCCAGGCTACGCTCAAGGAGGCCGTGAACGAGGCGATGCGCGATTGGGTCACCAATGTCCGCACGACGCACTACATCCTCGGCACGGCCTACGGCGCGCATCCGTATCCCATGATGGTGCGCGATTTCCACCGCGTGATCGGCGACGAAGCGCGCCGCCAGATTCTCCAGCGCGAGGAGCGCCTGCCCGATCTATTGACGGCTTGCGTGGGCGGCGGCAGCAACGCGATCGGCCTGTTTCATGCGTTTCTCAATGACGAGAAAGTCCGCATGGTCGGCGTCGAAGCCGGCGGCCTCGGCATCGTTCCCGGGCAGCATGCCGCGCGCTTTCAAGGCGGGCGGCTCGGCGTCTTGCAAGGGGCGAAGACATGGCTGCTGGCCAACGAGGACGGGCAGATCGAATCGACGCATTCCGTCTCCGCCGGGCTCGATTACGCGGCGGTCGGTCCCGAGCATTGCTGGCTGAAGGATATCGGCCGCGCCGACTACGACTACGCGACCGACGACGAGGCGCTGGATGCCTTTCAAACGCTGGCGAAGGTCGAAGGAATCATTCCCGCGCTCGAGTCGGCGCACGCCGTCGCGCACGTCATCAAGGTCGCGCCGCAAATGTCCGCCGACCAGATCATCATCGCGAATCTTTCCGGGCGAGGGGACAAGGACGTCAATCAGGCCGCCAAAATCCTGCTCGGAATCTCCGCGGAATAATTCGCGGCAACCGTGCCGTCGATTTTCAAATCGGAGCCGATGCGCCGGTAGGTCGCGTCGACCAATCGGATGCCGCTCCCGCTGTCCGCCACGCCCAGGCCGGCGACCGCCGGCGTGCCACCGCCGAGGCATTGCGGCGCCAGGTAAAGCACGGCGCGATTGACCAGTCGCCGGTCAAAAGCTTCCCCCAGCGTGCGGCCTCCGCCCTCGATCAGGACGCTCGCGATTTCCATGCGTCCAAGCGCGGCGAGGGTTTCGCGCAGCGAGCTGCCTTCGAAAACCAGCGTGCGATCTCGAAATTTGTCGGCGAGCAAATTCGCGTTCTTTGGAAGATTCCCACTGCGCGTCCAGACCACCCGCCAGGGCTGGCGCGCCGGCCCGGCCGTCCGCACGGTGAGATGAGGATTGTCGGTCCGCACCGTTTCCCCGCCGACCAGAATCGCATCGGCTTGAGCACGAAGATACATGGCATCGGCGCGGGAAGCGGCGCTCGTGATCCAGCGTGATTCCGGATGCGAGCCGATGCGGCCGTCGAGCGACATGCCGCATTTCGCGATCACGTAGGGAAGGCCGGTGGCCATCCAGTGATTCCAAGGCGCGTTCAGCGCGGTGCATTCCGCCGCGAGCACGCCGCGTGCGACATCAATATTCGCCTCCTTCAAAATCCGCTCCGCCCGCCCGGCATGCGCGGGATTGGGATCCGTCGCGCCATAGACCACGCGGGCAAATCCGTGCCGGATAATCGCCTCCGTGCAAGGCGGTGTGCGGCCATGCGTCGAGCAGGGCTCGAGCGTCACATACAACGTCGCCCCACGCGTCTGCCGAATATCCTTCAGCGCCCGCAATGCTTCGATCTCGGCATGCGGCTGCCCGGCGCCGCGATGAAAGCCGCGCGCGAGGATGCGGCCGCCTTTCGTGATGACGGCGCCGACGGCGGGGTTTGGGCTGGTGAGGCCGAGACCTTTCCGCGCCTCGGCCAGCGCCGAGATCATAGGCCTTTCCTCGGCGGTGGAGTGTGCTACCATGGCTTTGTAAATAGTCTCCTTATGCGTCTCTCCCTCCAGCAGAAAGAGCAATTCTTCCATGAAATGCGCGAGTTGGTGCGCAGCGGCCAATCGATCCCGTTTGCCCTGCAGTTAAAAGCGAACGCCCGCTCCGGCGCGATCCGCAAAGTCGCCGCGGCCATGCTGGGCGGCGCGACCGCCGAGACCGGGGCGGAGGAATATTTCGCCGCGGTGCCATCGGTTTTTTCCGCGATGGATCGTGAGATCGTGCAGGGCGGCCACTCGGCGGGGCGGCTCGAAAATGCCATGGGCTACCTCAGCGATTATTACGGTTCGCTCGCGAAGACGCGCCGCCACTTGATCGTGAATACGGCCTACCCGATTTTCCTCCTGCACTTCGGCGCCCTGTGCCTGGCGATTCCCATCTACGTCTCCGATGGGCCGGCGGCCTTTGTGCAGTCGATCGTTTGGTTTCTCGGCGTGTTCTACGCGGCGTTCGCCGCGATCGGCATGGTTTTTTTCGCCGCGGTCCGGGCGGCGCGCGTGAATTCTTCCGCGGACCAGATGCTGCAGTCCCTGCCGGCGATCGGCGGTGCGCGGGTGGCGCTGATCGGGTCGCGTTTTTGCATGCTGATGGGGATCATGGTGAAAACGGGCGGCAGTATTTTTTCGGCCATGAAACGCTCGGCCTCGGCCAGCGGAAGCGCGCTTTTTCAGCGCGGAGCGGCGCAGGCGGTGCTCGCCGTGCAAGGCGGCGAGGGGCTCGGCGTGGCGGTCACGCGGACGAAAGCTTTTCCGGAACCGATCGATCGCGCATTTCAAATCGGCGAAGCCTCGGGACGCCTCGACGAGGAAATGGAGCGGCAGGCCGGCCGCTATAACGAGCAGTTCCAAACCCGGCTCGAGATCCTTTCCACGTGGCTGCCCAAGATGATCTATCTCGCGATCGCCATCGCGCTCGGATTCAAGATCGTCGCCTTCTACGCCAGCTATTACGGCGTCGTGAATTCGCTGATGCCCTGATTTTTTAAGCGGTGGCGCGGAATGCCGCCGCGCGATAGCGTCGCCGCGTGCAAGCAGTGCTGGAAATCAAGGACGTGGCGTTTGGTGGCAAAGCCGTCGGGCGGCTGGAGGATGGCCGTGTGTGTTTCTCGCCCGACGCGCTGCCCGGAGAGCGTGTGCAAGTAACCGTCACGCGGGAAACGAAGCGATTCGTCGAAGCGCAGCTGGACCGTGTGCTGGAGGCCTCGCCGCGGCGGGTGAAGCCACCGTGTCCATATTATGGAGCCTGCGGCGGCTGCTCGTATCAACACGCGGCCTATGACTACCAGGTCGAGCTCAAGACAAAGCAGGTGGGCGATGTGTTGGGCAGGCTTGGCGGGATCGAAAATCCGAACGTGCTCGAGGGCGTGCCGTCCCCGCTGCCTTACGGCTATCGCAATCGGATCACCGTGCATCGACATGGCGGCCGAATCGGATTTCATCGCCGCGATGGCAAGGGCCTGGTCGATATCGAAGCGTGCCTGCTTGCTTCCGACGAAGTGAACAAAAGGCTGGCGGAGCTGCGGCGGGAGCGCTTCCACGAGGGGGCGCGTGTCCTGCGGGAGCATGCCTCGCGCATGGGTTTTCACCAGACGAACGACGGTGTCGGCGCGTTGCTGCAGGATGCCGTGTCCGAGGCGTGCGGCAGCGGCGGATGCCTGATCGATGCGTATTGCGGCGATGGTTTTTTTGCCCATCGTCTCGCGAAAAAATTCCAGCGTGTGATCGGTCTCGAATGGAACGAACGCAGTATCGCACAGGCGCGGAGCGTGGCTCATGCGAACGAGAGCTATATCGAAGGCGACGTGGCCGCGCGGCTCGCCGAAGTGTTGGAGGAAGCGGACGGCGCAGCGACGACGGTGATTCTCGATCCGCCTTCGCAAGGTCTGGACGTGCAAGTCGCGGATCTGCTGCGGGCCTATCCCGTCGCGAAGATCGTGTATGTCTCGTGCAATCCCGCGACGCTCGCCCGCGATCTCAAGTCTCTCGCGGCGGTTTACGAGCTCGGGTCCGCGACGCCCTTCGACATGTTTCCGCAAACGGCGGAAGTCGAAGTGCTGGCCATCCTGCGGCGGCGGTTTTAATTTTCCATTCATGCTTTACCGACGTTTCGGCCGCACGGAGCTCCGGATGCCCGTCTTCTCGTGCGGCGGCATGCGTTACCAGCATTCGTGGAATGACGTGAAGCCGGCCGAAATCCCGGCCGACAATCAGGCGAATCTCGAAGCGACGATCCACCGCGCGGTGGAAGCCGGAATCAACCACATCGAGACGGCGCGCGGCTACGGCTCCTCCGAAATGCAGCTGGGCCGTATTTTACCGGGCTTTCCGCGCGAAAAAATCATCGTCCAGACGAAAGTCAGCCCGCACGAGAGCTCGGAGAAGTTTCTGGAAACCTTCGAGAAATCGATGTCGCTGCTCGGCCTGGAGCAGGTGGATCTTTTCTCGCTGCACGGTATCAACACCGATGAAATCCTCGATTGGAGCCTGCGCAAAGGCGGATGCCTCGAGGCCGCCGAGCAGCTGCGGCGCGAGGGTCGGGTGCGGCACATCGGATTTTCCACCCACGGCTTGCCGAGACTGATCTCGAAAGCGATCGAGAGCGACCGCTTCGATTACGTGAACCTGCATTGGTATTGGGTGAACGACATCAACTGGCCGTGCATCGAAGCGGCCGCGCGCCACGACATGGGCGTGTTCATCATCAGCCCCAATGACAAGGGTGGGAGACTCTACGAGCCGCCGCCGAAACTCGTGGAACTCTGCGCTCCACTCACGCCGATGGAGTTCAACGATCTTTACTGCCTGCTGCGGCCGGAGGTTCACACGCTCAGCCTTGGCGCGGCCCGGCCGGAAGATTTCGACGCGCATCTCGAGGCTCTCGGGAAACTTGCGGGCGCCGCGCCGCTCGTTTCCGAGATCGACGCGCGGCTGCGCGCCGAGCTGCGACGCACGCTCGGCGCCGATTGGGTCGCGCGCTGGGACGAGGGCATTCCGGACTGGAACCATGTTCCTGGCGACGTGAATATTTGGGAAATCCTTCGCCTCGCGAATTACGCAAAGGCGCTCGATCTCGTGGATTTCGGCAAGATGCGCTACAACCTGCTCGGCCAGGCGGACCATTGGTTCCCGGGGAAAAATGCGGCGGAGTTCGATGACGCGGGCATCCGCGCGGCCGTTTCGCGAAATCCGTTTGCGCACCGCATCCCCGGCGCGCTGCGCGAAGCGCACGCGCTGCTTTTCGATCGGCCCGTCGGACGGCTCGGCAAGTCGGAGGATTGATTACGACTGCGGCCCGGTCAGCGAGGCCATCCAGGCGTGATATTTCGGGACATAGACGAAGCCGCTGTGGTCGCCGTAATCGTTTTCGATCCCGTTGCCGCGCCCGTTCGGATACCAGTCGAGACCATAGTCGTTGATGCCGATGAGCCGCCACTTCCGTCCGCGTTGTATCCAGACGGATCCGCCGCTGTCGCCGGGTCCGATCAATCCTTCCAGCCGGAGCGGTGAGCTGCTGCCGAACGAGCTGTAGCCGGCGTGGCCAGGTCGGTCGAAATCGACCTCGAAAGCGCGGCCTCCCATGTAGTAGCTGCCGAGGGTGTTTTGGCCGCCTCGCTTCGCGATGGAGAAAGTATTGCTGCCGGTCAGGCCGGTGCCGGTATCGCCGTAGCCGACAAAGGTGAGGGTGGTGTTTTTTCGAACTCTGCTGCCGTTATAGAGCCGGGCCGTCTTTACCGAAAAAGGAGCAGGCAGGAAAACCACGGAGATATCATCGCGGAGGGTCGACGAGTTATAACGGGGATTGATGTTGATCACGCGGGGAGTCGTGAAGTCGATTTGCGCGATTCGTCCGCGACCGAAGTTGATGCGCACCCCCACGGCTCCCCGTAAGGAATTGCTGTCGAAAACATGCGCCGCGCTGACCACGCGGTCGGCGCCATAGAGCGTGGCGGTTCCGATGGGCTGGTAGCCATGCCCGTAATCGATATCCACCCGGCCCACCGATGCAAAAGCCGCGCGGCTTCCGAGATGCCGATAGAGCGAATCGGGAGTGTCGTCCCGAATGACAACTGCGAATGCACCGGCAATAAGGGCGCCCAGGGTAAGGCAGGCGAGGATGAGGGGACGCGAAGACATGGTGTAAAAGCCGTTAATTTAAACCGTTGCGCCACATCGGCAAATCCTCATGCGCGGAGCAGGCTCTTTTTCGTGGGCAGACCCGCCGTGGCGTGAGTTATACTGCGCGATTTACCGCAAATGGGGACGCACAACCATTCCGTGATCCGCATCAAGGGAGCGCGGCAGCATAATCTGCGCAATCTCGACATCGAGATCCCGCGAAACCAGCTCGTCGTGGTGACCGGTCTCAGCGGATCCGGGAAATCCTCGCTCGCCTTCGACACGCTCTACGCCGAAGGGCAGCGTAAATATGTCGAGAGCCTTTCCGCCTACGCGCGGCAATTTCTCGACCAGATGCAGAAGCCCGATGTCGATTACATCGAGGGGCTGTCGCCGGCCATCGCGATCGAGCAGCGCACCAGCGGGACGAATCCGCGCTCGACCATTGCGACGACGACGGAGATTTACGATTACCTGCGCCTGCTTTTCGCAGCCATTGGCCGGCCGCACGACCCCGTGACTGGTGAGCCTGTCGTGCGCCAGACGCCGCAGCAGATCGCCGACGTGATCGCGGCCTGGCCGGAGGGGACGAAGTTCATTCTGCTCGCGCTGCTGGTGAAAGGCGAAGTGGGCGAGTTTCGCGACGTGATCGAAAAAGCGCGACGCGAGGGCTTTGTCCGCCTGCGTGTGGACGGCGAGATGATCGAGCTGGCTCGCCCTGATCCCATCAAGCTCAACAAGGCCAGGGCGCATTTGATCGAGGCGGTCGTGGATCGGCTGGTGGTGCGCGACGAGCTCGGGCAACGGCTCGCCGACTCGATCGAGACCGCGCTGCGTTGGGGCAACAACCAGATCACCGTCTCGCGCCAGCCGCCCCCGGGGACCGGGCACGAGCCCCCGGGCGGCGACTGGATCGAGCAGAAATTCTCGACCGACTACTGCAATCCCGCGACCGGCTTTACGATGCAGCGGCTCACGCCGAAGCATTTCTCCTTCAACAGCCACTTTGGCGCCTGTCCGGTTTGTCACGGCGTCGGCACCGAGATGTTCTGCGATCCGGAGCTGATGATCGACGCGGGCAAGTCGCTCGCGGACGGCGCGATCAAGCCATGGAAGACGGGTAACAAACGCATGCGGCAATATTACGCCGCGCTGCTCGAGGGGCTCATTCGCGAGTATCGCGTGGACGACGGCGTGCCGTTCAAGGAGCTGCCCGCGCGGTTCACGGAGGTGCTTTTTTACGGCACGCGCGATCACGCGATTCCTCTCCGAGTCGGCGCGGGGGGCAAGATGGTTGAGAAAACATTCGAGGGGCTGGTGCCGCAGATGGAACGCCTGTTGGAAAAGAGCGAAAGCGAATTTACCAAGAATCGCATCCGGGGGTTCATGGGGCGCAAGGAATGCGCGGCCTGCCGCGGCGCGCGGCTGCGGCCGGAGATTCTCGCGGTCACGATTCGCGAGGCCGACGGGACGCCGTGGAGCGTGCATACGTTTTGCGCGCTGAGCATTGCCCGCGCGCTCGAGGTCGCGGAGCGCATCGAGCTCAGCGAGACCGAGCGGCAGGTGGTGGACGATGTGTTTCGCGAGATCCGCCAGCGGCTGGGTTTTCTCAACGAAGTCGGGCTTTCCTATCTCAGTCTCAATCGCGAGAGCGGCACGCTTTCCGGCGGCGAGGCGCAGCGCATCCGGCTCGCCACGCAGATCGGCTCGGGCCTGGCCGGCGTGCTCTACGTGCTCGACGAACCGAGCATCGGCCTGCACCAGCGCGACAACGACCGGCTCATCGGCACGCTGCGAAACCTGCGCGACCTTGGAAATTCCGTGATCGTCGTCGAGCACGACGAGGATACGATCCGCGCCGCCGATCACATTCTCGATCTCGGTCCCGGCGCGGGACCGCGCGGCGGCCGTCTCGTGGCGCAGGGCTCGATCGAGGACATTTTGAAAAGCGAGGATTCGCTCACGGGCCAGTATTTAAGCGGGCGGCTGGGCATTCGCGTGCCGAAGGTCCGCGTGCCTCCGCGCAAGAGAGACCGCAAACTCGTGGACGGCATCGGCGACGGCTGGCTGACGGTTCATGGCGCGCGCGAAAACAATCTCAAGAACGTGAAGGCGGCCTTTCCGGCGAGCTGCCTCACTTGCGTGACGGGCGTGTCGGGCAGCGGGAAATCCACGCTCGTCAACGACATCCTCTGGGCGGCGCTGGCCCGCGACCTGAACGGCGCGAAGGAAAAGCCCGGAGCGCACGACGAGATTCTCGGCATGGAGCAGTTCGATAAAGTCGTGGTGATCGACCAGAGCCCGGTCGGGCGCACGCCGAGGTCGAATCCCGCGACCTATTCCGGCGCGCTCGGCCCGATCCGCGAGCTCTTCGCGCAGCTGCCCGGCGCGCGGGTGCGCGGCTACAGCTCGAGCCGCTTTTCCTTCAACATGAAGGGCGGCCGCTGCGAGCATTGCCAGGGCGACGGATTCATCAAAATCGAGATGCATTTCCTCGCCGACGTCTATGTCGAGTGCGAGGTCTGCCATGGCCGCCGCTACAATCGCGAGACGCTCGAGATCACCTACAAGGGCAAGAACATCGCCGACATTCTCGACATGACAATCGACGAGGCGGCGCGTTTTTTCCGCAACATCCCGTCGCTCTCCGACAAGCTCGAAACGATGCTCCAGGTCGGCCTCGGCTACCTGCGGCTCGGCCAGTCGGCGACGACTCTCTCCGGCGGCGAGGCGCAGCGGCTCAAGCTGGCCAGCGAACTCGCGCGCCGCGCCACGGGCCGCACCGTTTACATTCTGGACGAGCCGACGACCGGGCTGCATTTCGCGGACATTCACAAGCTCCTCGAAGTCCTCATCAAGCTGCGCGACGCGCGCAATACGCTCATCGTCATCGAGCACAATCTGGAAGTCATCAAAACCGCGGACTGGGTGATCGATCTCGGTCCCGAGGGCGGCGACGGCGGCGGGCAAATCGTGGCCGAAGGCACGCCCGAGGACATCGCGGCTTGCGCGGGCAGCCACACCGGCCGATACCTCAAGACGATCCTGGAACGATGAAGTGGCGAGTGTTGATTTTTCTGGCGGCCTTGCATGCTGCGCCGGCCAGCGAGGCCGGCAAGGCGGTCGAGCTTGGGCGTTCGGCGCGCGCGGAGGGGATTCCGCAAGGCGCGATCTCGGAACTGAAGCGCGTGGCGAAAACGGCGAGCGGCGGCGAGGAGATCGGAGTGCTCGTGGAACTCGCGCGCTGCCTCCTCGAAGCGGATCGCGAACCCGAGGCCGCGGCCTGGCTCGACAAGACCATTTATCGCAACGAGCCGGAGGTCATTTTCTGGCGGGCGCAGGCCCGCGCGCAAAAGGGCGATTACGAAAACGCGCTGGCCGATTACACGCTCGCCTCCGGCATCGATTTTCCGCTGCGTGAGGATGCCGCTTTTGGCCGCGGCCGCATGCTCGAAGCCCTTGGCCGCCCGCAGGAGGCGCTCACGGATGTTTACGCGAAAGTTTCACGCTCGAGCCGTCGGCATGTTGCCGCCATGCTCGCGAGCGCCGCGATTTTGATTCGGAAAGGCGGCAAGGAATCGCTGCACGAGGCCGGGAGGTTGGTGGAGGGCAGCGGCGGCGGAACTCGCCGGGAAGAGGATCAGCGCCGCTATCTGCGGGGGCGATTGGCTTTGGAGTCCGGCGATGCGGCCTCGGCGCTGAATATCTACAAGGACTTCGCGCCGCGCGATCGCCGTCTCGCGGCCGGCGTGGCCATTGGAGAGACGGATGCGCTCTCGCGTCTGCATAACAACGAAAAAGCCGAATCCGTATTGGAGGGATTCGTGCGGGAAAATCCCTCCAACCCGCTCCTGGGCGAGACCCTGGCCAAGCTCGATGAAGTGCGCGCCCGGCAAAAAGAGCCGTCGAACTCCGCGCTGAAACAATGGGAGCACGATGACGGCAACCCGGCGCTCTCGGCCGCCGCCACCTACTATCTCGCGCGAAGTGCCGAGCGGCAGGAGCAAACGGAGCGCGCCCTTCGAAATTACCGCGAATTTATCAAGAGCTATCCACAGCATCCTTTGCGGACGGCCGCGATCATCCGACTGGCCCGTCTGTTGCTCGCGGCTGGGCAGACGAAGGCCGCAGGCGAGCTTTTGTCCTCGGGTGGAGAGCCTTCGGATGGCCCGGACCAGGCTCGGCTGCGCTTCCTTCAGGGCGAGGCGCAATATCAATCGGCGAGCTATGCCGGAGCCTCGAAGACCTTCGTGTCGGCGGCAAATCTCGACCCCCGGCTTTCGGAATCGGCGCTCGCCAACGCCGCGATCTCCGCGATCAGCGCGGGCAACGAGCCGCTCGCCGCGGAGATTTTAAATGCGTTGCGCAAACAGAATGCCGGCGCCGCGCGGCGGATCGAGCTGGTGGAGGCTTTCCAAAGCGCCCGGGCGGGAAATCCCGACTCTGCCGAGCAGCTGGCCTGGCTGGCCGATCATGGCGGCACGGTTGGAAACAAAGCCCGGCTGGCGCTGGCGGAGTGGCGCTGGCAGCAGCACGACGCGGCCGGCGCAAAGTTGGAGTTCCGCCGGGTGGCCAATTCCAAAGCGGCCGGCGCCAACGATCAAAAGGACTATTTTGCCGTTTACCTGGCCGACGACGGTTCTGTGAAAGCCGTCGATTCCGTTTCCAGCGCCGCGCAGGATTTTCTTCGCAGCCATCCCGACTCTCCCCGCGAAGCCGACGTCCGGATGAAATGGGGAGAGGTCTTGATGCGGGCGGGCGACTACCGGGGAGCGCGCGTGCGTTTCGGTGAAGCCGCGCAAAGTGCGGACGATCCGGCGCTCAAACAAAGCGCCTTGTTTCTGGAGGCTCGGGCGGCCGCGGGCACGATGGATGAAGCCGAGCTGAACACCGCGATTTCGATTCTCGAAGACGTTGCGCTCGACA
Source organism: Chthoniobacterales bacterium (assembly GCA_015655545.1). GTDB lineage: Bacteria > Verrucomicrobiota > Verrucomicrobiia > Chthoniobacterales > JAATET01 > JAATET01. The sequence goes on from JAATET010000035.1 coordinate 23,768, forward strand.
AGACGAATCCGCTCGCGCCGCAAGCCCGGCTCGAACAGGCCATGCTGCAAAGCGCGCTGGGGCATCCGAAGGATAGCGTCACGATTCTCGACAATCTCATCGGCGCGACGAATGACCCTCGCCTGAAATTCATGGCGCAGATGAAAAAGGGCGAGGCGTTGCTCCTGGAAAGCGCGACCGAGCCCGCCCGGGCGCCGGATGCGATACAGACCTGGCGCGCCATTGCGGCGGATCCGCAAGCGCTGCCCGCCGAGCGGAACGAAGCGCTGACCCGCATGGCGGCGGCGTGTGCGCAGGTCGGCGACACCGATGGCGCGCTCGCGGCTTATTACGAGGCGCTCACCGCTCCGCGCGACCGGCAGCCGGAGTATTTCTGGTATTATAAGGCCGGATTCGAGGCGGCAAACCTGCTCTATAAGCTCGACCGGTTTCAGGAAGCCGCGGCGATTTATGAAAAGATGGCCGCCGCCCCGGGTCCGCGAGCCGCGGAAGCAAAGGAGCGAGTAAAGAGCTTGCGGCTGCAGAAATTTATCTGGGAAGATTGACCCTTCCCAAATGACACCCACCGACCACGTCAAACTCTTCATTCCCGGCCCCGTCGAAATCTCCGAAAAAACCTTCCAGGCCTTCCGCACGCCGATGATCGGCCATCGCAGCGGCGATTTCAAAAAACTCTACGCCGAGATTCATCCGCGGCTGCAGACGCTCTTCGGTACCAGGCAGCCCGTCTTCATTTCCACCTCGTCCGCCTGGGGCGTGATGGAAGGCGCGATCCGCAACATCGTCGCCAGGAAAGTGCTGAACTGCATGAACGGCGCGTTTTCGGACAAATGGTTCGACGTGAGCAAGCGCTGCGGCAAGGAAGCCGAGGCGCTGCAGGCCGAATGGAGTCAGCCGATTCTGCCCGGGCAGGTGGATGCCGCGCTCGCGAAGGGCGGCTTCGACGCCGTCACGCTCATTCACAACGAGACCTCGACCGGCGTGAAGAACCCGCTCAAGGAAATCGCCGCCGTCGTGAAGAAATATCCCGGCGTGCTGCTCATCGTGGACACCGTTTCGTCGTTCTCCACCGAGGCGATCCCAATGGACGAGCTCGGCATCGACGTGCTGCTCACCGGCAGCCAGAAGGCGCTCGCCCTGCCGCCCGGCATGGCGCTCTTTAGCGTCAGCGAGGCCGCATTCGAGCGCGCCGCCACGATGAAGGATCGCGGATATTATTTCGACTTCATCGAGTTCAAGAAGAACCAGGCCGACGACATGACGCCGAGCACGCCGGTGATCTCGCACATCTACGCGCTGCGCTCGAAGCTCGACGATATCTTCACCGAAGGCGTCGAGGCCCGCTACGCCCGGCACGCGAAACTGAATGGCATCGTGCACGAGTGGGCGAAGAAAAACGGCTTCGAATTCTTCGCGGCGGAAGGCTACCGCTCCGTCTCTCTCACCTGCGTGAAGAACAACCAGGACGTGGACGTCGCGGCATGGATCAAGGCGCTCCGAGAGAAATACCGCTGCGTGATCGACGGCGGCTACGGCAAGATCAAGGGCAAGACCTTCCGCATCTCGAACATGGGAGACGAGACCGAGGCGACGATCACCGCGCTCCTCGGCTGGCTCGACGACACGCTGCCGTCCTAGCGGATCAGGGAGTCGGCGTTGGCGAAGGTGCCGGAGCCGTGGCTTCGTGCACCTTTTCCTTCGCGGCATCAGCGGCTTTTTTGAGGGAGTCGAACGCGCTGCTGCCCGCGCTTTGCAGGCTCTGGCCCGCTTGCGCGGCCATGTCGCCAGCCTTGGCCGCGGCATCCTTGAGCGCGGGTTCGGCTTCTTTCGCGGCATCCGACGCCGATGCGGATATTTTCGCGGCGGCTTCCTTCGTGACGGCTGTGGCGGCATCGACGGCTTCCCGGGCTTCGCGAGCGAGGCGGTTGCCGTCGCTTTCGGCAGGCGGCGTCGGAGTGGGCGTGGCTGCGGCCTCGGGTTTCTTCGAATGGCACGCGACCAGTGCGGCGGCGAGCGCGACGAGGCAAAAGGTTTTCTTCATGACTTGAGATCGTCAGCGGGAGGCAAGGCGCGCGTCCGCGTCCTTGTGGAGCCAGCTCCATGCGGAAGTCAGTCGAGCCCGGGCGTTGGATTTTGATTTTACGAGATCGTCCGCGCCCGCAGGTTCCGAGACGAAGAGATAGAATTTGATCTTCGGCTCGGTCCCGGATGGGCGCACCGCGATGCGCAATCCACCCTCGACCTCGAACATCGTCATCGCCTCGGTCGGGATCTCGTCGCCTTCCACGTCCCGCAGGCCGCCCGCGGCAAAGTCGCGAACTTGCGTTACCGCGGCGCCGTTGATCGCGGCGGGAGGATGGCTTCGATACGACTCCACGAGCGCCTGGATCCTGGCGGCGCCGTCCGCACCTTCCATCACGAGCGATTCGCTGTGTTCGAGATGGACGCCAAATTCCACGAACAACGCGTCGAGCAATTCCGGCAAAGTCTGTCCACGGGATTTCGCGAAGGCCGCGACCTCCGCGATCATCACGGCGGCGGCGTTCGCATCCTTGTCGCGCACGAAATCCGCGCCGCTGTAGCCGTAGCTTTCCTCGCCGCCGAAGACGAAGACGGGCTTCGGGTTTTGAACGTCGTATTTGGCGAGCTTGGCGCCGATGTATTTGAAGCCGGTGAGCGTCTCGACGCAGCGCAGGCCGAATTTTGCCGCGATGGCCTTCTGCAGATCGGTGGTGACGAAGGTCTTGATGATGACGCCATTTATGCCGCCGTTTTTCGCGAAGGATTCGGCGCGATACCATGCCATGAGCGAGCCAAGCTGGTTGCCGGTGAGCAGTACGAGCCGGCCGTCCTTGCCGCGGGCGGCGACGCCGAGACGGTCGGCATCGGGATCGGTGGCGAGCACGAGGTCTGCGCCTTCCGCGTCGGCCTGTTGCATGGCCAGCGAAAGCGCTTCGGCATTTTCGGGATTCGGAGATTTCACGGTGGGGAATCGCCCGTCCGGCGCGTCCTGCGCCGCGACCGTGGAAACCGAGCATCCGATGCGTTGCAGGATCGGGACGGAAATGATGCCGCCGACGCCGTGAAGCGAACTGAAGACGATGCGAAGGCCGGCCTCCCGCACGAGCGCCGGGGCGAGCAGCAGGGTCTCGAGCCGGCGGAGGTAGGACGCGTCGATCTCGGCGCCGATCGGAACGAGGCGGCCGGGACGATCCGCGGCGGATGCCGGGGAGCTTTCGGCCGCGTTGACACGGGCGATGATGCCGCTCGCGTGCGGTTCCACGATCTGCCCGCCGTCGGAGAAATAGACCTTGTAGCCATTGTATTCCGGCGGGTTGTGGCTGGCGGTGAGGCAAATGCCCGCGGTGGCGCCGAGCTCGCGAATGGCGAAAGAAAGCTCCGGCGTGCTGCGCGCGGAATCGAAGAGAAACGCATCGACGCCGAGATCGGTGATGACTTTTGCGACGAATTCCGCGAATTCGCGGGAGAAATGGCGCGTGTCGTGCGCGAGGCAGATCGACGGCCTTGCGGCGTTTTCGCTGCGCGCGTGCCAGTCGAGGACGTAGACGACGAGCCCTCGAGTGGCGCGGCGAAGAGTCTCGAAATTCATGGCATTCGTTCCGACGCACGGATGCTCGGGCCGGCCGTTCGGGCCGCCAGCGCCCTGCTCCGCCTTCGTGACGATGGCGCCGATGGATTTGCCCCGCAGCCCGCCCGTGCCGAAGGCGAGGGTGCGGAAAAATCGATTGTCCAGCTCCGCCCATTGTCCGCCGGAGATCAGCTCGTCGATCGCCGCTTCGGCGACGGGCGAGGGAGCATGGGCGAGAGCGGCGGCGATGTTTTCCTTCGACGAGGATCGCAGCGGTGCGAGAGCGAGGGCTTGTCGAAGGCGTTCCGGATTCGCGGCCACGATTTTTTCGCTAAAGAATTTCTCCGCGGACGAGATCGTCGTAGGTCTGCCGCTCGCGGATGACCGACCATTTGTCGCCGTTCACCAGCACTTCCGGCAGAAGCGGGCGGCTGTTGTAGGTCGAGGACATAACGAAGCCGTAGGCGCCGGCGCTGAGCAGGGCGACGCGCTCGCCGGATTCCAGAGCCGGGATCTCGCGATCCTGCGCGAAGAAGTCGCCGCTTTCGCAGACCGGGCCGACGATGTCCATGACGATGGCGGCGCGCGCGGCGCTTTTATCGAGCGGATGAATCTCGTGATAACCCTCGTAGAGCGCGGGGCGGATGAGGTCGTTCATGGCCGCGTCGACGATGGTAAAGGTCTTTGCCGGGGTCTTTTTTACGTAAAGCACCGAGGCGAGCAGCACGCCGGCGTTGCCGACGATGAAGCGGCCGGGCTCGAGCAGGATTTTCAAGCCGAGCGGCTTGAGCAAGGGCGCGACGGCCTCGGCGTAGGCTTCGGGCGTGATGCGGCGCGGGTGATCGCCCGCGGTCCACCAGGAGGCGTCGCCGCTTTCGAGCGCGGGATCGTAGACGATGCCGATGCCGCCGCCGATGCTGAAGAACTCGATGGTCGGATGTTGCGCCTTGAGCGTCTGCACGAGCGGAACGAGTTTCTCGACGGCTTCGGCGAAGGGCTTTGGGTCGAGAATCTGCGAGCCGATGTGCGTCTGCACGCCGCGGATGAGGAGATGTGGGAGCGCGGCGGCGGCGCGGTAGATTTCCTCGAATCGGTCGATGCCGATGCCGAATTTATTCCGGCTCTTTCCGGTCGAGATATATTTGTGCGTGCCGGCATCGACGTCGGGATTGATGCGGATCGCGACGGGCGCTTTCACGTCCAGCTCGCCCGCGATCGTATTGATGAAATTCAGCTCGGCTTCGCTTTCGACGTTGAAGCAGTAGACGCCTTCGCGGAGGGCGAACTCGATCTCGGTGCGCGTCTTGCCGACGCCGGCAAAGGTGCAGCGGTCCGCGCGACCGCCGGCTTTCAAGATGCGGAAGAGCTCGCCGCCGGAGACGATGTCAAAGTCCGCGCCTTCCGAGGCGAGGAGGTTCAGGATCGCGAGATTGGAATTCGCCTTCATCGCGTAGCAGATCGCGTGATCGAGTTCCGCGAGCGCGTGGTCGAGACGGCGGAAGTTATTCCGGATGGTCTCGGCGGAATAGACGTAGGCGGGCGTGCCGACGGCATCGGCGATGGCGGAAAGATCGACGCCCTCGCAGAAAAGGCGGTCCTGTTGGTAACGAAACGAGTGCACGAAGAGATGCTAGCTGTTGAATGAAAGTCCCTGAAGAAAATTACTCCGCCAGCAGCGGCTCGATGATCGCGAGCGACTGGAGATAGAGCGGATGGGAGCCGCCCCGGCTGAGTTCCTTGAGCAGGATGTCGGCGATGCGCTGGCGCCCGGCCGGCAGGATTTGCGAGAAGGAATCGAGGGGGCCTCCGGTCGCCGTGGCGTGGAAAAACTCTCCGCCGGAGGCGCGGTCGACGCTGAACTTCGACAACTTCGTCATCAACCGGCACGAGGAAATGCCCGCGCCGGTTTCCTCGATCAGCCGGAACGTGACCTCGCGCCGATCCGCGCTGCGGAAGGAGTGGCGGCCGAGGACGGAATCGAGCTGCCAGCCGAGCTGGTTCGCCAGCCATCCGAGGAGGAGCAGGGCACTGACGCGGGCGCCCGGAGCGTGCACGATCTCGACCGCCTGAATGTTGCCCAGGCAGGGCAGGGCGTTCGAGTGATCGAAAAACTGCGCCAGCGCGGAGCGCAGGCTGAGCAGGCGCGTCCAGTTGAGGTCGCAAAGAACGGTGCGCACATCTCCGAAGGCGGCGATTTGGCGGACGATGGGAAATTGCCCGGCGGGATCGTCCCATTTGTTGCTGTCGAAAATAAGGCGGTCGACCCAGCTCCAGAGCTTCGAATCGTGCGGCTCGTGGAACGGAGCCTGCCACCAGAGGCAGAAGGGAAGGTCGGAATCGAGATGCGCGAAGACGACGTTCGCAAACGCGGTCGGGGACTTGCCGTCGAGCTGGAAGGTGATCTGCTCGGAGCAGATTTCCTTTTTGTTGACCGCGTGGCAATGGGCATTGATCCAGGCTTTCACGCCGATTTCCGGGGCGGTGCGGTTGGCGTAGATCAGGATCGCGCGGCAGGCGTGCTCGGTGGCGATCTGCGAAATGAGCTCGGTGTTCTTCGCGACGTTTTCGGAGGCTTCGGTATAGATCGCGAGATTGATGAGCGAGGCCCGCGTCTTGTCGCCGGTGTTTTCCCAGAGGCGGCCGAGCTCTTTCTCGATGCGGCCGACCTCGACGGGCAGGCCCGCCGAGAAATTCGAAATGGGGAATTCGGAATGCGGAATGGATTCAGTGCTCATTTCGCATTCCGAATTTCGAATTTCGCATTCATCAAAGCCGCCTCCAGTTGGCCCCGTGGCGCTTCACGAGCGCGTCGGCTTCGTCGGGGCCCCACGTGCCGCTGTCGTATTTCACGACCGGGCCGCCTTGCCCGGAATCCCAGGCTTCCTTGATGGCGTCGACGAATTTCCAGGCTTCCTCGACCTCGTCGCGACGGGCGAAGAGGGTGGCGTCGCCGGCCATGGCGTCGAGCAGCAGGCGCTCGTAGGCCTCGGGCGTGGCCTTGCCGAAGGAAGTTCCGTAGTGGAAATCCATTTTTACCGGCTCGATGCGCAGGCTGGAGCCGGGCAGTTTTGCCGACATGCGCAGCGAGATGCCCTCGTCGGGCTGGATGCGGATCACGAGGACGTTGTCGTCGATGACCTGCTCGGTCTGGTGGAAGAGCACGGGCGGCACGCCCTTGAAATGCAGCGCGATCTCGGTGGCGCCTTTCGGCAGGCGCTTGCCGACGCGGACGAAAAACGGGACGCCAGCCCATCGCCAGTTGTCCACGTTGGCCTCGAGCGCGACGAAGGTCTCCGTTTGCGAATCCTTGGGCACGTTTTGTTCGTCGAGGTAGCCGACGACTTCCTTGCCATTCACGGACCCGGCGGCGTATTGGGCGCGCACGGTGTATTTCGCGACGTCCTTGCCGGTGATCTTACGGAGCGAGCGGAGGACTTTCACCTTTTCGTCGCGAATGGCGTCCGCGGTGAGGTCGGTGGGCGGCTCCATGGCCGTAAGGGTAAGGAGCTGGAGGAGGTGATTCTGCACCATGTCGCGCATGGCGCCGGACTTGTCGTAATAGCCGGCGCGGCCTTCGACGCCGAGCGGCTCGCTGGCGGTGATCTGGACGTGGTGGACGTAGCGGGCGTTCCAGACCTGCTCGAAGATCGAGTTCGCGAAACGCAGGACCATGATGTTCTGCGCGGTCTCCTTGCCGAGGTAGTGATCGATGCGGAAGGTATCCTTTTCGTGAAAAGCCTCGTGCACGATGTTGTTCAGCTCGATCGCGCTTGGCAGATCGGTGCCGAAGGGCTTCTCGACGATCACGCGGGTCCAGCTGCCCGGTTTCGATTCGTTCAGGCCGCTCTTGCGGAGGTTCTCGAGAATGACCGGAAACTGGTCTGGGCCGACGGAGAGATAGAACAGGCGGTTGCCGCGCGTGCCGCGCTGGGAGTCGAGTTCGTCGAGGCGTTTGGCGAGAGTTTCGAAGCCTTCGAAATTCGTGAACTCGCTTTGGTGATAGAAAATCGACCCGGCGAAGTTCGCCCAGAGCTCGTCGTTGATTTTTTGGCGCGAGAATTTGCGGGCGGCGGTCTCGAGTTCCGAGCGGAATTGCGCGTCGGTTTTTTCGCGGCGGGCAAAACCGACCACCGTAATCGAGGGCGGCAGATTGCCGTCGGCGGCGAGGTTGTAGAGCGCGGGAATGAGCTTGCGGTGATTCAGGTCGCCGGTGGCACCGAAGATGACCAGGGTGCAGGGCTCGGGCACGGAGCGGCTGAGGAGTCCTTCGCGAAGGGGATTGTTCGGTGCGTCGCTGGGCATATGGAGCATTCTCTGATAACGCGCCCAGCGTGCGATGACAAGCGATGCGCCCAGGAACTCTTCCTCTTAATCTTCCACTTCCTCGCCTCCTCGATGAAGCAGAGGAAGATTAAGAGGAAGCGGAAGAGGAAGGTTGGTGGTTACAGCTTCAGCTTCACGGCCTCGCCTGCCATCGCGGCGTGCTGCTCGTCGGTGCAGGCGGCATTGAGCGGAACGTCGGTCGTTTTGACGCTTTCGCCGACGAGGCCTTGGGCGAGCATCCACTGCTCGAGCTCTTCGCCGCTGATGTCGGGAATCATGGTGCCGTTGACTTCCACGCAGGGTGAAAGAGGCTGGCCGCTTTTCTGCTCCATCTCCCAGCGGAAGGCGGGATTCTGGATGATGTCCTTTTCCGTGTAGGGCAGGTAGTATTTGGCGAGAACGGCGCGGACGCCGTTGCTCCAGCCGCAGGAAGTTTTCAGGTAAGCGGTGATTTCGGGTTTGCTCATGGCTTGTTGGCGGAAAGGTAGCACGGAAGACAAGAGGACCAAGGGGTTTTTCGCCGAGGGTAATTGTCACTCCTGTATTCCGGTGCTATACAGAAAAAGTCATGCGCCAAACTTGGGATCGACTCGGATATTTTCAATGCATCGCGGATCGAATCGAGGCGGAACCTGCGCTGATCGTGCGGGCTATTTCCACCGCTGATCGTTGGTTGTCGAATGGCATCGAACCGCAAGCCCGTATTGCGGCCTGGCGTGATTTGCTGGCGCGCAGCATGGCGGACTTGGGTGCCCGGCAGGAGTTGCTGGGCCTTTTGCGCGAGGATTCCGAGGACGCGGAATTTCTTCGGGAGTTTGCGCCCGTTCCGGGAATTCTCTCGAAGTCCGAGCGGCGCGAATTTTCCCGCGAATGCGCCTACAGTCACTAAGGCATCTGGTCGATTCGGCTCGCGCCCTGGCTCAAAGCAGGCGGATCGTCGTTCTCGGCTCGGCGGCCTTCCTCGCGAGCTTTCCCGAGATCGGAGAAAAAGGCCAGCCGCTGGAGGCGACTCTCGATGCGGATTTCGTGCTCGACCCGATGAACTCCGATCTTGCCGATCTTTTGCGGGACGCCATCGGGGAGCCTAGCATTTTATATGAGAAGCACGGCTACTACGCCGACTGCCTGCGCCCCGAAATCGTCGAGACGTTTCCGGCCGGGTGGGAGGGACGGCTCGTTCCGTTTGCGGGCTATGACGACGTCTTTTGCCTCGACCCCTATGATGTCGCGCTCGTGAAACTCGTCGTCGGCCGCAAGAAGGACCTCGCGCTCGTGGGATGGCTGGTAAAGACGGGGAGGCTGGAGAGCGGGAAACTGGAGGCTCGCTATTGCGAGACGCCACTCGCCGAGCCGGATATGTTTCGCGCCGGGCGGAATCTGCAGGCGGTGCGACAATCGGAATAAGCGCTTTGTCTCAGGTCGTAATGGCTCAGAGCTTCTTTTTCCTGAGTTGAAGCTTTTTAAGTTTGGCTTTGAGCGCCTTGATTTTTTTGACCCGGGCAACGGGATTGGCGATTTTCTTCGCGGCCTTGAGTTGCTTGTTCAGCTTCTTGATTTGCTTGTCGATGGTGGCGATGGCGGCTGCGTTTGCCGAGGCCGAAGTGGATGTGATTCCGGGAGAGGGAGTCGGATTTGGAGGCGGGGTCGGGGTCGGGGTCGGGGTC